>JAYEMW010000059.1:0-24742 GCA_034718555.1 Thermodesulfobacteriota bacterium | reverse complement strand
GGAATATCAACTATATACCTGCGGTAATTTTTTTCGCATTCCTCGATTTGAGAAAAAATTACTATTCTCGGACAGCCTCCGTAGGGCTTTAAGGTTTAAAATTATCAAAGATAGGAGACTTGCTTTCGTCTATAATTTTTTTAATTTCCATGACATAGCCTGGTCTAACGCCATCCTCCCAACCAGGCATGCCACCATGCCAGACATATGCGATTATATCACAAAAGCCTTCTTTGCTAAACAGATATTCACCTATCTTAACATTAAACTTCTCAAGCTCAACCTTTACCGTCATAATAACAGGCGTGGCCCATTGTTCCAATAGTTTTTCTATTACAGCCCTATTTTTCGCACCATATGGCTTCTGTTTGAATCCCTCTGGGTTTTTCGGGAATGGAAATTTTCTATATACTTGGCCAATAAAACCCTGCAAATCAATGCCGTTGATTGCCCCCATAAGATTGCCAATGCCCATTAGGTTATCTATAAGGTAAGAGTCTAAGCTGATTGTCCCGCGCTTATGAGTTGAATTTTTGGCTATTTGGCCAATCATACTACAAAATTGAGGCGCAAAGAAGAAGCTTTGCTCCATCAGAAGAATATCTGTTTCAATATTAAAAAAGCCGAAGGCAATTCGCCCATGGCTAATGGAATTAAATTCTAATGGCAAGGTACCTCCATTTTTTTCTTGCAACAATTAAATAATGGAGTATATCTTACCCCTGAAGTGAGGAAAAAAGCAACTCAAAAAGGAAGATAAAATGAAAATTGTCATGATTGGCGGCGGCGGTGCATGTATAGTAAGTGCAAACACACTTAGGGTTTTAGGTAATAGTGCCCAGATTGATATTTACACCAGGAGAGAAAAGACAGCTTATACACCATGTGAGCAACCCTTTGTGCTAAGGGATATTTTATCCTTTGAGGATATGTTTTATGCGCCACTCCCTTGGTTTAAAAAAAAGCAAATAGGGCTTCACACGCAAAGGAACGTTGAATACATTGATAGAGAGAAAAAGATTATTCATGTGGATGGCCGAGAGGTAGCCTATGATACTTTACTAATCAATACCGGGGCCATTAATAAGACTACGGCTATCCCAGGACTTGAAGGCGATAGGGTGCACTATCTTACCACGGAGCTTCAGCATGCTGAAAGGCTGAAGATGATTATGGAGCAAGGGGGGCGGGCGGTAATCCTTGGTGGTGGGGTAATAAGCTTAGAAATGGCAGATACATTGGTAGAGAATGGTTATTCATCCGTTTCCATTATAGTATCCGCTGAACATCCTTTTTCACAACAACTTGATGCTGATATGGGTAAAAAACTTGCACCTATTTTTCAAAAGAAAGGCGTAAATCTGTATTTTTCCACGTCTGTTGTCAAGGCGGAATCTAATGAAAACGATATTAGGCTTTTCCTTTCAAATGGTGAAACCCTTGAGGCAGACTGGGTTTTTGTCGCAAAAGGGATTGTCCCGGATGTGGATTTAGCAAGAAAGGCAGGGTTGAAGATTGGCAAAACCGGCGGGATTGAGGTAAACAGGTATCTCCAGACAAGCGATCCCTCAATATATGCAGCAGGTGATTGCATTGAAGGATGGCACATGGTAAGCGGGAAAAAGACCATTACTGCACTGGCAACCCACTCTAACAGGAACGGCAGGCTGATAGGTCGGAATATTCATTTTGGAAACACCATACCCTTTGCCGGCTCATTAAATACATTTGGGGCAGAGGTTTTCGGGACAACCATTGTGTCTGTCGGTATTACGGAAAATGAGGCCAAAGACGAGGGACTTGCCGTGTTAACCTCCACCCGTAAGGGAGTTACCAGAAAAAAGATGTTTAATGGAGAAGACTTCTGGGTTAAGTTGGTTGTGGACAAAGATAGGCAGACAGTAATTGGATCCCAGATGATTGGCCCAAGGGAAATCAGCAGGATAGGTGAACGTATTATACTAATGATCGGTGAAGAAATACCCCTTGGAAAAATATCTCAGTATGAGACGATTTTTAGCCCTCCCCTGAGCAATGCGTATGATTTAATAACAAACGAGGTGGATATATTAATATCAGAGTTGTTAAAAACGGGTGAGTCAGTTATATGGTGATATGAATTATACCTTGTTGTGAAAACATTAGTTACGCAATGATCTCATTTTCATGATGCTATTGACAATTCAGTATTGTTTTATTAAGATTGTAGATATATTGTTAATATAATTTAAAATTAAAAAAGGAAGTAAAAGAATGTCTAAGGTATGTGATATATGTGGAAAAAAACCGTCTGTAGGCAATAATGTTAGCCATGCTCATAATAAAACAAAAAAACGATGGAATGTTAACCTCCAGACAGTTAGGGTTAAAATAGGAGGTCAGACGAAAAAAATGAAGGTATGCACAAGGTGTTTGAGGTCCGGGGTTGGTATATAATAAGCATGTAGTGAGCGCTTTGCACATGTCTCTCATTGCTGCTTAATGTTTATTCCATACTGCTTGCGCTTCTTCAGACACGCTCTACCTTTAAGACCTCTTTAAGACTCTTTATCCTTGAAATTATATTCTTTAATTGATTATAGTCGGAAACTTCAACAGTAAATGAAGATATGGCCTTTTTGTCAAGAGTCGTATGGACATCTGCGTCTAAAATATTTGCTTCATTTTGGGAAAATATTGCGCTTATGTCGGTTAGCATACCCTTTTTGGCAATGTTGGTAATTTTAAGCCTTGCTATATAATTTATATCTTCCGAATTCTCCCATTCTGCCTCGATCAATCTATCAGGATCAGCCCCCCTAACGTAACTACAATTTTTTAAATGGACAGTCACGCCTCTTCCGCGGGTAATGTAGCCAATAATTTCTTCTCCTGGTAAGGGACTGCAGCACTTTCCAAAGCGGATAAGCATATCGCTCAATCCCTTAATTTTGATCCCCTTGTATTCCTTCTTTCTTTGTATTTTATGTGCTATCTTCTGGACAAATCCTTCCTGTTTATCCTCTTTTACCCCCTCTACAGTTAACAGTCTGTTTAATATCTGTTTTGCCGATATTTTTCCATAGCCGACGCTGGCCATTAAATCATCCACGGTTTTTAGTGAAAATTTATCTGCAACGTTTAATAGTTGTTCGTTGTTGGGTTGTCTTGATAAATGAACGCGAGATTTTTTTAACTCCTTTTCCAGGATGTTCTTGCCAATGGCTATGCTTTCTTCTCTCTCTTCTTTTTTAATCCATTGTCTAACCCTTGCCCTTGCAGTGGATGTTTTAACAAAATTAAGCCAGTCTCTGCTGGGTTTACGGTTTTTCGAGGTTATGATCCGGACTATATCTCCATTCTTAAGTTGATAATTCAAGGGAACTATCTTTTCGTTCACCTTGGCGCCTATACATCTGTCTCCAATCTCTGAATGTATGCTGTAGGCAAAATCAACGGGTGTCGCATCCCTTGGGAACTCCTTGGCCTCACCCTTAGGCGTAAAAACGTATACCTCGTTGCTAAAAAGATCCAGTTTGACTGTTTCTAAAAATTCCCTTGGGTCGGCCAGGCTTTTTTGCCACTCTAACAATTTTCCAATCCAGGCGTACTGGTTGCTTGTTCCTTTTTCCGGGGTTTTCCCCTCTTTGTATCTCCAGTGTGCCGCAATTCCCTCTTCCGCTATTTTATCCATATCCCAGGTTCTTATTTGTATTTCCATTCTTTCCCCAAGGGATGTAATTAAAGCGGAGTGTAAAGATTGATACATGTTTGCCTTAGGCAAAGAGATATAATCCTTAAAGTGACCGGTTACCGGCTTCCATAATGAATGAATCAGTCCCAGGGCCTCATAGCATTCCCTTATGGAATTAACTATTATCCTGAATGCTAAGATATCATAGACTTGATTTATATTTAAATCTTGATCCATCATCTTTTGATAGATGCTAAAGAAGTGTTTGTGCCTACCTTTTATAGTTGCATCAATTCCAACTTCCTTTAACTTCTTGGATAAAATATCCTTAATTTCCTTTATGAATTTTTCCTGCCCCTCATGCCTTTGGGCAATGCCTATTCGTATGTCCGAATATATCTTTGGCTCGAGATAATAAAGGGAAAGGTCTTCCAATCTTGATTTTATCCAATATATCCCCATCCTCCCGGCAAGGGGCGCATAAATATCGAGTGTTTCTCTTGCAATTTTTTCTTGC
Organism: Thermodesulfobacteriota bacterium; assembly: GCA_034718555.1. Lineage (GTDB taxonomy): Bacteria > Desulfobacterota > DSM-4660 > Desulfatiglandales > B25-G16 > M55B121. The sequence goes on along the minus strand of JAYEMW010000059.1, from coordinate 20,552 downwards.
TTTTCAGGAGTTTGGTAACCAAGGGTTTGCATATTATGCAATCGATCCGCCAATTTTACAAGAAGCACCCTGATATCGGTAGCCATGGCCAGAATCATTTTTCTTATATTCTCTGCCTGCTGCTCCTCTTTACTGACGAACTTTATCTTGCTTATCTTGGTAACACCATCCACTACTCTCGCAACTTCTTCTCCAAACAGATATTCAATGTCCGAAAGCTCGGTTAATGTGTCTTCAACTGTGTCGTGGAGAAGGCCTGATGCTATGGTCACTTCATCCATTTTCATGCTCGCAAGAATCCCGGAAACCTCCAAAGGATGGGAGAGATAAGGTTCTCCGGACAATCGGACTTGCCCTTTATGAACCTTGGCGGAAAATACATATGCCTTTTGAATAAGATCTATATCTGCAACTGGATGATAGGAGAGAATTTCTGAAGTTATATCATTTAAGCGAATCATAGAGGCCTTGGACAATTTCTTTTATTGCCTCAGGGGATTTCCCTACAGGCATTAACTTGAAATCTTTATCTGATCGCAGCTTTAGTTCTATAGAGTTTGTTTTAAGTGTTTTTAAACTTATCGCTACCCTTACCGGTATACCAAGGAGATCTGCATCCTTTAGTTTAAAGCCGGCTCTTTCGTCTCTATCATCAAAAAAGACTGTTATACCCAAGTTGTTTAAATTTTGGTATAGATCTTCCGCAATCTTTTTGACATTGGGGTCATGCATTTCAAGGGGTAGCATTATTACTTCAAAAGGAGAGATGGAAATGGGGAAAACAATGCCGTTATCATCATGAGTCTGCTCTATGGCAGCTGCAATTGTTCGGCCTATGCCTATGCCATAGCAGCCCATAATAACGGGGCTTTCCCTGCCATTATTATCTAAGAAGTTTGCCTTAAGGGCCTTGCTGTACTTAGTGCCTAATTTAAAGACATGGCCAACCTCAATGCCCTTGCTAAATTTTAAGTTACCACCACACCTTGGGCATGAGTCAGAGATATTGATAATCCTTAAATCCACATATTCATCCACAGTAAAATCCCGGCCCTCATTTGCATTGAGGATATGTTTATCTTTTTCATTTGCACCCATCACCATATTTTTCATACCTTTAATTGCATGGTCGGCCACTATCCTAACTTTCAGACCTATGGCGCCGGCAAAACCTATAGGGGCATTTGTAACATCAAAAACAGTTTCTTCGCCTGCCATTGTAAGTTCCTGTGCTTGAAGTATATTTTTCAATTTGGATTCATTTAATTCATGGTCTCCTCTTATTAGAGCAGCTATCGGCCCTTTTTCTGTTTGGTAGATAAGAGTTTTGACCAACCTTTCCGGCCCTATGGATAAAAATTTATTTACATCCTCGATTGTTTTTATATCTGGCGTATTAACGGTTTTTAATTCTTTTTCCTCTTCATCGGGTTGATTATTATCTTTCTTTGTTATCACCTCTGCCTTTTCTAAATTAGATGCATAATGGCAGTTACGGCAGCTTACAATATCGTCCTCGCCACTGCTTGATATAACCATAAATTCGTGAGAAAAACTTCCCCCTATTGACCCTGTGTCCGCCTCAACTGCACGGAATTTCAATCCGCATCTTCTAAAAATTGATTCATATGCATTGTACATTTTTTTATAACTGAGGTTTACCCCTTCTTCATCTATATCAAAACTGTATGCGTCTTTCATGATGAATTCTCTGGCCCTCATAACCCCGAATCGAGGTCTAATTTCATCCCTGAACTTTGTCTGGATTTGATATAAGGTAATGGGCAGTTGTTTATAGGAGTGGATTTCCCGCCTTACAAGATCAGTGATTACCTCTTCATGGGTTGGCCCAAGGCATGACTCCCTGCCGTGTCGGTCTCGGAACCTTAAAAGCTCCGGGCCATAATAATCCCATCTACCGCTCTCCACCCATAAATCGCCGGGTTGAACGCCAGGGAGTAAAAGCTCAATGGCTCCGGCCTTATTCATCTCCTCCCTTACAATGCTTTCTAATTTTTTAATGGCCATAAGGCCAAAGGGAAGATATGTGTATATCCCTGCGGATAATTTTCTGATCATACCGGCCCTTAACATTAACTGATGACTTTTAAGTTCTGCCTCGGCGGGTATTTCCTTAAGTGTAGGTATAAAAAATTGTGAGTACCGTCTCGAAATATTTTCCATGTTAATTATCCATCTTCCTTACTTCTTTAATAAGTGAGTCGGCCAAATCCGACTCAGCCACTTTTTTAATAACCTTGCCTTTTTTAAACAACGTGCCCTGCCCCTTTCCACCGGCAACACCGATGTCCGCCTCTCTTGCTTCACCAGGACCGTTTACAACGCAGCCCATAATGGCCACCTTGAGGGGGGCTGAAATATTATTAAGGGAATTTTCAACCTCTTCAGCCAGCTTAAACAGATTAATTTGGCACCTTCCGCAGGTTGGGCATGATATAATTTCTATGCCCCTTTGTCTTAATCCCAATGCCTTTAAAATTTCATAAGCTACCTTGACCTCTTCAACTGAATCATGGGTAAGGGAGACCCTTATGGTATCACCTATGCCCTCTGATAATAAAACACCTATCCCTATGGAGTTTTTAACAGTCCCTGATATGAGAGTTCCAGCCTCAGTTACCCCTAAATGCAGTGGGTAGTCAACCTTTTTGCTTAAAATTCTGTATGCTGATATCATTTGATTGACATTTGAGGATTTTAGCGAGATTTTGATTAAATCAAAATTCAAATCTTCCAGGATTCTAACGTGGTCCATTGCGCTTTCCACCATAGCCTGCGGTGTTGGATGGCCAAATTTTTTCAAAATAGTTTTCTCAAGAGATCCGGCATTAACGCCGATTCTGATTGGAATGTCTTGATATCGGGCTGCTGAGACAATTTCCTTAATCTTTTTCTTTCCTCCAATGTTGCCTGGATTAAGGCGAAGCCCATTAACACCATTCTCCATCGATAACAAGGCAAGTCTGTGGTCAAAATGAATATCCGCAATAATTGGGATAGAAATTTGGGCCACTATCTTTTTAAGTGCTAAAGCTGCCTCAGTATCCGGCACAGCTACGCGAATAATCTCACATCCAGCATCGCTCAATCTGTTAATTTGGCCTACAGTGGCATCCACATCTTTTGTAGGTGTAGAGGTCATGGATTGAACCGCCACAGGGGCATTCCCCCCTATCTTTACCTTTCCGATTTTAATTTGTTTGCTAAAACGTCTTTTCATACAACCTCAAATGGCATTTATAAAATTAAAATAAACTAAAAAGGGATATTATGTCAAGGCAGGATTTATGCACATATAGAATTTCTCTTGCCCTCTCTGACAAATTTTTGTAAAATCTATTTAATTATAAACATTCTTAAAATTATAAAGTTGGAGTTTAAAATTTTTATTTATAAGGGAGGAAAAAATGCCTGAAGAAGTGGAAGGAAATGGGTTTGTTATTAAAGATAAAAGAGCTTTTGATAGCCGTGGAGATTCAAAAATAGAAGCTGAGGATGCTGTCAAAGACGAGGTTAAAGAAGAGGTCAAAGAAAAAGTGAAAGAAGAAGTGAAAAAGGAAGAAATGACCGGTCCTTTACCAGAGGTGAATTTTTCATCATTCATTCTTTCCTTAAGTTCATCAGTTCTTTTACACCTTGGAGAGATTGCAGACCCTATATCTGGAGAAAAAAGAAAAAACATGGACCTTGCAAAACAATCGATTGACATTATAAGTATGCTGCAAGATAAGACTAAAGGCAATATTTCTCAAGATGAGGAAAAACTTATAGAGCAAATGCTCTTCGATTTGCGTATGCGCTTTTTTGAAGCAAGTAAATAATAATGTATTTAATTAGGGAATATAAAGAGGATGGATTGAGTATCTCCAGGGGGGGCTCAATTGAGATACCGGCTCCGGCAAAATTAAATTTACTATTAAATATTGTAGGCGTAAGGGAAGATGGGTATCACGAATTATTTTCTATTTTTACCCCGGTTTCCCTTTATGATATTTTAAAAATAGACAAGATTGAATCTGGTATAAAGATATATTGGCGTGGCAGGAAACTGCAAGATAAACAGGATAATTTAGTTTATAGGGCGGCTCTCTGTTTTTTTGAAAAAACAGGCATCAATAATGGTGTGAGAATTAGTGTAGATAAAAAAATACCAATTTCTTCCGGCCTGGGTGGAGGAAGCAGTGACGCAGCGGCAACATTAAAGGCCTTGAACAGGCTTTGGGGAAACCCTTTATCAAAAAAAGGGCTCGAAAAATTAGCCTTGTCTCTGGGTGCGGATGTGCCTTTTTTTTTATTACAAAGACCAGCCATAGTCAGAGGTATTGGGGAAATACTTGAGCCAATAGATAATTTTCCAGATATTTGGTATGTGATTGTTAGCCCAAGGCTCATGGTCTCAACTGAATGGGCCTATAAAAATACTAAATTAGATTTGACAAAAATAAAAAATCAAGATACAATAACTGATTTTAGAAATGAGGTTTTTAAGAATCCAAATATGCTATCTAATGATCTTGAGGCAGCAACCTTTAAAAGGCATCCTTTTCTTGGATCAATCAAGACATCCCTATTAAAGTTAGGCGCCTTTAGCGCACTAATGACCGGTAGCGGTCCCAGTGTATTTGGTCTCTTTAGAACATCAGAAGAGGCCTTTAAGGCCAGCAAAATATTTGAGCTACGAAAAGATAGTGATGTTTTTGTAGTTGAGGGATTGCATTAAAATCCTGGTGTTATACCCCTGAAGGTTATAAATAGGTAAACCTTAGCGTGCGACCCTCTATAAATCTACTCCTCGAATTATCAGCTCCAGGCTATAGAGGATGAATTTTTTTGGGGTGTCGTCAAGCGGTAAGACACGGGCCTTTGGAGCCCGCATTCGGAGGTTCGAATCCTCCCACCCCAGCCAGAAAAATATATTATAATTAATGGTCACGTCAAAAGAATTTTTATGAATTGTCATAATTTTTTTTAAAAAGTAGAAAGCTATGGATGAACTTATTGATAATTTGAAAATATTTGGAGGGACATCAAACGCAAAACTCACTAAAGAGGTCTGCGATTATTTAGACATTCTTCCTGGAGAGATGCTAAATTCAACTTTTAGCGATGGGGAAATCAGAGTTGAAATTGATGAAAATGTAAGGGGAAAAGATGCCTTTATAATCCAGTCAACATGCAGTCCGGTTAATGATAATTTCATGCAGCTTTTAATAATGACTGATTCTCTTAAAAGAGCCTCTGCAAAAAGCATAACAGCGGTAATGCCTTATTATGGATACGCCAGGCAGGACAGAAAGGTTAAGCCTCGGGTTCCCATAAGCGCAAAACTTTTAGCTGACCTGATAACCGTCGCCGGTGTGAATAGAGTAATTTCAATTGATCTTCATGCCGGACAGATTCAGGGCTACTTTAATATCCCTGTAGACAATTTATTTGCTGCGCCTATCCTCTTGAAATATATCACGGAAAATTTTGAAAACAATATATCAATAATTTCCCCGGATGCGGGTGGTGTTGAGAGGGCCCGGGCCTTTGCAAAAAGACTTAATGCATCTTTGGCAATTATAGATAAACGAAGGGAAGAACCAAATATTGCAGAGGCTATGAACGTAATTGGTGATGTAAGAGGGAGAACAGCAATTCTTCTTGATGATATGGTTGACACAGCAGGCACCCTTGATCAGGCTGCTCATGCCTTAATTAAAAATGGAGCAAAAAACGTCTATGCATGCTGCACTCATCCAGTTCTATCAGGTAATGCGGCAAAGCGTCTGTCTGATTCTCCTATTGAGACACTTTTAGTAACAAATACCATACCATTAAATAAAAAAGCTGCAGTGTGTACAAAGATTAAGGTTGTGTCTGTAGCAGAAATCCTTGGAGAGGCAATCAAAAGGGTGTACTTTTCAAGATCCATTAGTTCCCTTTTCATATAAGAGTAGATATTAAACAATGAACAATAAATGTTAGTTACTGGAGTTAATAATGGCCAATGAACAACTTAATTCTGAAATAAGAAATGAAACCGGTAAAGGTCAGGCTCGAAGACTGAGAGACTTAGGAAAAATTCCAGCCATTTTTTATGGCCCAAAGGCAAGCCCTACTATACTCTCTATAAATTATTCGGACCTCGAAAAGATGCTTAAGGGGAAATCTGCTGAGAATATTATGTTTGATTTAAACATAAGCTCCAGCGAAAAAAGCAAACCAAAAACAGTCATGATAAAGGAGGTTCAGATAGATCCTGTTACAAGGCGTTATTTACATATTGACCTTTATGAGATTGCTCTTGGTGAGGCAATAGAGGTAAATATCCCTACTATCCTTATAAACACGCCAATAGGGGTAACAAATGGGGGTATTTTGCAGCATATCAGGAGAGAATTGAGCGTATCTCTTTTACCAAAAGATTTGGTTGAAAAAATAGAGATTGATGTATCTAATCTTGATATAGGCGAGACGATGCACATAAGGGATGTGGCTTTTCCCACCGGCTTAAAGCCAATGGAAGACGAGGGCCTTACTGTTGCTACAGTTGTTGCGCCGATAGTTGAAGAAGAGAAGGAGGAAGAAGAGGGAGAAGAGGCTGTGACTGAGGAAGCTGAAGGTGAAGAAGCAGGAGGAGGAAAGGAGGAATCCTAAAATCACGTATCTCATTGTAGGGATCGGTAACCCAGGCGTTGAATATATTTACAGCAGACATAATCTTGGCTTTAAGGTCATCGATCTTCTATCGAAAAAGCATAACCTTCGTTTATATGACAAACGCTTTCACTCCAAATCAGCAAAAACGGTATGCTTTGACAAAGAGGTTGTTCTCGCCTGTCCGCAGACTTTTATGAATAACTCCGGATTAGCTGTTAAGCGTTTGGTGAAAAACTATGCAGTGGAGATGAAAAATTTAATGGTAATCCATGATGACCTTGATTTGGAGGTAGGTCGCATGAAAATTGTTCGTGGAGGTGGGGCCGGAGGTCACCGAGGGATAAAGTCTATAATCCTTCATCTTGGATCAAGTAATTTTATCCGGACTAAGATAGGAATAGGTCGCCCAAGACATGGGGAACTGATTGAAGATTTTGTCTTAAATCCTTTCTATAGTGACCAAGAAAAAACAATGGATGATATGCTTAATGTTGTAATAAAGGCAATTGAGTCATTTATTTTAAACGGTGTGGAATTTGCGATGAATAACTTTAATTCTATAATAATTGTGAAGAAGGAGGTAGAAGGATAATGCAAGGATTAACTGTTTATGCGCCTTATTTAGGAATCGTTGGTTTGATTATAGCTTATTTGATATTTCTGTATGTAAAAAAACAACCAAATGGAAGTAAGCTAATGCAGGAACTTGAGGAAATGATCCATGATGGGGCCATGGCATTTTTAAAGAAAGAATATTCAGTTTTATTATTTTTTATAGCAGCTGTTTTCCTATTGCTTGGTTTTGTATCATGGAAAACCGCCATTGCATTTGTTACCGGTTCTTTTTGCTCTATGTTGGCAGGATTTTCAGGCATGAGTGCAGCTACCAAAGGAAATTCAAGAACTGCAAATGCAGCCAACAAAAATGGGCAGGCTAGTGCTCTTAATGTTTCATATTTTTCCGGTTCAGTAATGGGGCTTTCAGTAGCCAGCCTTGGCCTACTTGGACTGGGGTTTTGGTTTTGGCTTTACGGTGGAGATCCGGAAACGGCAAAATATATTAATGGGTTTGCCATGGGTGCAAGCTCAATTGCCTTATTTGCAAGGGTTGGAGGTGGAGTTTATACAAAGGCTGCAGATGTTGGAGCCGATCTTGTAGGGAAGGTAGAGGCCGGGATTCCAGAGGATGATCCAAGAAATCCCGGGGTTATTGCCGATAATGTAGGGGATAATGTAGGGGATATCGCAGGCATGGGAGCTGACATATTTGAATCCTATGTTGGATCTGTAATTGCTACAATAGCAATTGCCGCAACCCTGGCCATTAATACACCTGACGCCCTTGCTGCCTTTATTAAAAGTTTTCCAGTGCTGGAGGGGGCTTCAGCTACGGTTATTAAACTTAAATTCATGGCAATGCCCGTATTAATTGTCATGGCAGGTTTAATAGGTTCATTTGCCGGTGTATTTTCTATTAAGATTTTTCAAGGTGGAAACCCTGCCGGCGCCCTAAGATATACAACCTATATAGCAGCCGCTGTTTTTGTACTTCTGGTTGCTATTATAACCCATTACCTTGGCATGCCATGGGGTGCTTTTTGGGCTGTTATATCCGGTCTATTGTGCGGTATTGCAATTGGCCTCTTAGCCGAGTATTACACATCCGGTCCTCCGGTCAGGTCTATTGCTGAACAGTCTGCTACCGGACCAGCTACTGTAATTATAGCAGGCCTTGCCGTAGGTATGCAATCAACATATCTGCCTATTCTTGGTATATGTGCAGCTACCTTTGTTGGGTTTCAGACAGCAGGTATTTATGGAATTGGTTTATCCGCAGTCGGAATGCTGGCTACAGTCGGCGCCACTATGACAGTCGATGCATACGGCCCAATTGCCGATAATGCCGGAGGTATATCAGAAATGTCCGGTCTTGGACCTGAAACAAGAAAGATTACAGATGGTCTCGATGCCCTTGGAAATACAACCGCTGCAATAGGCAAAGGGTTTGCCATAGGCTCGGCTGCATTAACTGCATTAGCCCTTTTCGTTGCGTATACACAGGCAGCAGGGCTTACAGTAATTGATATCAAAAATCCCATGGTAGTAATAGGGATTTTTATCGGTGGCATTGTTCCAATGCTTTGCGGTGCATTAACAATGACATCCGTCGGCAAAGCCGCCTTTAGTATAGTAGAAGAAATAAGACGACAGTTTAGAGAAATCCCAGGATTGCTTGAAGGGAAAGAAGGGGTCAAGCCTGACCCAAAAACCTGCGTATCCATAGCAACTACATCGGCCCTTAAGAGAATGGTGGCGCCAGGCCTAATTGCAATTCTTACTCCAGTCGCAGTAGGCATCTTTTTGGGTAAAGAAACCCTCGGTGGTATGCTTTTAGGAGCAACACTCATGGGCGCCTTTTTAGCTCTTTTTATGGCCAATAGCGGAGGCGCATGGGACAATGCTAAAAAGTATGTCGAAGAAGGCAACTTAGGTGGAAAGGGCTCTGATAACCATAAAGCTGTTGTAGTGGGTGACACTGTAGGCGACCCTTTTAAGGATACTTCCGGCCCGGCAATGAATATTTTAATCAAATTAATGTCCGTTGTATCCCTTGTAATTGCCCCAATACTGCCGGCTGTTGGGTTATTTATAATGTAAGATGTTAACTCCATTATGAAATTCAATTAAGTCTTCGTATCTTACTTAGCCGATTGAATTCCTAATGTTAATAGGAGGTAATAATGTTTAAGGTAGGGGACTTAGCAGTTTATCCGGCCCATGGTGTTGGGCTTATCGAGAGGATTGAAACGAAGGAGATTGCAGGCTCTCAGGAAAGTTTTTTCATAATAAGAATCCTTGAGAATAATATGATTATTATGGTCCCATCTTCAAATACTTCAAGTGTTGGATTAAGACAAATTGTAAACTCAAAGGAAGTATCAAAGATTTTTTCCATACTCCAAAAGAATGACAGATCTGTAGATGATGGTCAGACCTGGAATAGACGCTATAGGGATTATATGGATAAAATTAAAAGTGGTTCCGTCTTTGAGATCGCAGAAGTATTCCGTGATCTAAGTACAATTAAGAGAGATAAGGAACTTTCTTTTGGTGAAAGAAAGATGTTAGACACTGCACAAAGCTTACTTGTGAAAGAGATTTCTCTTGCTGAGAACATGAAGGAAGAAGATGTGGAAAGAGATATTAAATCAAGTCTCTTTATACAGTCTTCCATTAAACAGTAATACTTTTAAAAATTATAAGGTTGTGCCGCACAGCAGGGAAAAAACCTTTATTTTCTATCAGTCTCCGGAAGATTCAGATGCAAGACTTGATAAATTTCTCTGCTCTAAGAAGGATTTTAGCCTGTCCAGGGCAAGGATTCAGGGTCTTATTAAGTCAGGTGCGGCAACAGTTAACGGTGAGAGAAAAAAACCCAGCTATGTGGTTAGGCCTGGTGATAGAGTAGAAGTTTTATTGTTACCATTGCCAGGGCCGTTAGATACAACTAAAAATGTAGAATTTGACATTCTTTATGAAGATAATTCAATAATAGTAATTAATAAACCTCCAGGCTTGGTAGTTCATCCGCCTGGAGGCCTCAGTAAAGGCACCTTGGTGCAGGGGTTGTTAAGAAGGCAAACCAAATTATCCCATCCTGCAGACAAATTAAGGCCTGGGATTGTCCATAGGCTTGATAAGGATACATCAGGTGTTATGGTAGTAGCGAAAAATGATTATGCCCATGAATTCTTGTCTAACCAATTCAAGCAAAGAGAAATAAAGAAAAAATACTTATCCATTGTTCATGGTAGTCTTGGGCAAGAGAATGGAATAATAAATTTGCCAATTAACAGGCATCCAACCAAAAGAAGAGAGATGAGTATTTCTCTTTTAAGTGGCAGGACGTCTATTACTGAATGGGTGGCGCTGGATACTTTTTTTCATAGTTTTTCATTGCTAAGTATAAGGCTTAAGACCGGCAGAACCCACCAGATAAGAGTTCATATGGCATATATGGGACATCCTGTAGTAGGGGATCTTGTTTATGGACATGGAAAGAGGTGGTGGAAAAAGGAACCTTTAAAAATTAGAGAATGCCTTAAGCTGGTGGGGAGACAAATGCTTCATGCTGAATTATTGGGATTTACCCACCCTGACTCAAAAAAATATGTTGAATTTAAAGCCTCTCTCCCTGATGACATGAATACTTTCCTGGAATGGTTAAACAAAAATAGATATTATTTGTAGCTATTCATATATCAGTAATAAAATTGTGACTTGTTATTAAGTAAATTACAAAATACCTTGACAGAACGATATTTGAACTATATTATATCAAGACAGTAAATTATTAATCCACAAAAATTAATTCCTCTCAAAAAAGGTTATTTATCTTTTTATCATCAAAAATCAATTTAAGAGCCATCATTTACTAAGAATCTTCAGGAAATGAAATAAGATTAAAACATTCTATCTTGACTTTTATGGGTTATTTCCCCATTTCCTCCCTTAGCATTCAAATTAGGTAGATAAAGGGGAATATATATTGAAATTTATAGAGGTACGTTAAAATATGAATTTAGTAGAACTTAAAACGAAAAAAATAAGCGAATTAGTTGACCTGGCAAAATCATTTGGGATTAACGGGGCCAGTGGTATGCGAAAACAGGATGTTATCTTTAGCATTTTAAAGGCCCGGACAGAGCAAAATGGTGTAATATATGGGGGAGGTGTTTTGGAGACTTTGCCTGATGGATTTGGTTTTTTAAGATCACCTGATTCTAACTACCTCCCTGGACCTGACGATATGTATATATCTCCATCGCAAATCAAAAGGTTTAATCTAAAGACAGGAGATACTGTCTCAGGCCAGATAAGGCCACCAAAGGAGGGGGAAAGGTATTTTGCCTTATTAAAGGTAGAAAGTATTAACTATGAAGACCTGCAAACGGCAGCTGAAAAAATATTATTTGATAACATGACACCTCTTTATCCCACAGAGAGGGTCAACCTGGAAACAGATGCTAATAATTTTTCAACAAGAATTATGGATTTAATGAATCCAATAGGCAAGGGGCAGAGAGGATTGATAGTGTCTCCACCTCGAACTGGGAAAACGATGTTACTTAAAGATATCGCAAATGCAGTTACTAAAAATCACCCGGATATATACAAAATAGTTCTATTGATTGATGAGAGACCGGAGGAAGTAACCGACATGGCCCGTTCCGTAGAAGCTGAGGTCATTAGTTCAACATTTGATGAGCCTCCACAGCGACATGTGCAGGTAGCTGAGATGGTTCTGGAAAAGGCAAAAAGACTTGTTGAACATAAAAAAGACGTCTTTATCTTATTGGATAGTATTACACGCTTGGCCAGGGCTTATAATACCGTAGTGCCTCCAAGTGGAAAAATTTTATCCGGAGGCGTCGATTCAAATGCCCTTCACAGGCCAAAGAGATTTTTTGGGGCTGCGAGGAACCTTGAAGAGGGGGGTAGCCTTACTGTAATTGCAACCGCTTTAATCGATACCGGAAGCAGAATGGACGAGGTTATATTTGAAGAATTTAAAGGAACCGGTAATATGGAAGTAAACCTCGATAGAAAATTAAGTGACAGGAGAATTTTTCCTGCCTTTGATATAAATCGATCAGGAACAAGGAAAGAAGAGCTCCTCGTTGATTCAGCAGACCTAAATCGTATATGGATATTGCGCAAACTCCTTGCCCCCCTAACAACGGTTGATAGTATGGAATTCCTATTAGAAAAAATGAGGGGCACAAAGAGCAACAAAGAATTCCTGGCGTCAATGAATCAATAATATATACTTAAAGATTGTAAATTTTGGTAGTTTCATATACACTGCATTTTGCTAACATTTAATCTTTAATAAACGGAGATTTGGAATATGAAGAAAGATATTCACCCACCCTTTAAAAAGACACTCGTACATTGTGCGTGCGGAAATGAATTTGAGACCTATTCAACGGCAAAAGAGATAAAAGTGGAAATATGTTCTCAGTGCCACCCTTTATATACCGGGCAACAAAAGATTATTGATACAAGGGGTCGTGTAGAAAGATTTAAGCGTAAATATCAAAACGTACAGTACGGTAAAAATCAATAAGTTAGAGAAAAGAGAATAACGAATAATGTTTTCGCAAATTCAAGAAGCAGAAAATAGGCTCAATGATTTGGAATTTGAATTGAGCAAGCCGGAAGTCATACAACAGAATGACCTTTATCAGAAATATGTAAAAGAACATTTTAATCTTAAACCTATAGTAGATATTTTCAGAAAGCACAAGGAGGTAAAGGAAAAAATTGAAGATGCCAAAAGCCTTCTTGATGATCCGGATTTAGAAATCAGGGAATTAGCTCATTCAGAAATACATATCCTGAAGGATGATTTAAATAGGCTTGAAAACGAGATGGGTGTTCTCCTGGCGCCTAAGGACCCAAGAGATGAAAAAGACGTTATCCTCGAAATAAGGGCGGGAACAGGAGGGGAAGAGGCAGCTTTATTTGCAGCGGATCTCTTTAGAATGTATGGCTACTATATTGAGAAAAAAAAATGGAAAATAGATGTTCTTAGCCAAAACCTTACTGGTTTGGGTGGTTTCAAAGAGATAATTGCATCAATTGGTGGGGAAAGGGTATACAGTGGATTAAAATTTGAAAGTGGAGTTCACAGGGTGCAGAGAGTGCCGGAAACTGAGGCCCAGGGAAGGATACATACATCCGCTGTTACTGTGGCGGTAATGCCGGAGGCCGAAGAGGTAGACGTGTCCATTGATCCCTCTGAACTTAGAATAGATGTATATAGATCCTCTGGCCCAGGAGGGCAGAGTGTTAACACTACAGATTCTGCTGTTAGAATTACCCATATCCCTACAGGATTAGTGGTCTCCTGCCAGGACGAAAAATCTCAACATAAAAATAAGGCAAAAGGCATGAAGGTTCTGCGTTCTCGCCTGTTAGACATGCAGATGGAAGAGCAGCAATCCAAAATTTCCAAAGAGCGAAAAAATATGGTAGGTTCAGGCGATAGGAGCGAGAGGATCAGAACCTATAATTTTCCCCAAGGGAGGGTGACTGACCACCGTATAGGGCTGACATTATACAGACTCGATGATATTCTACATGGTAGCCTTGATTTATTATTAGATCCTATTGTAGCTTACTTTAATGCAAAGGCCAAGCAGGAGGAAGCCGCAAAACTGTCATGATTAAAAAAAGGTGGATCATTCAGAAACTTTTGAATGTAACCTCCGATTTATTAAGAGAAAAAGATATTGAAAATCCAAGGCTTTGCGCCGAGGTTTTGCTTGGATATCAATTAAAAAAGACCAGGGTTGATCTTTATCTTGAATTTGACCGGCCACTAAATGAATTTGAACTAAATGGTTTTCGATCACTTATTAAAAGACGCTTAAAAAGAGAACCCCTTCAGTATATTACCGGGCATCGAGAGTTCTGGTCCCTTGATTTTTTAGTAAACCCATCCGTTCTAATCCCAAGGCCAGAGACTGAAATTCTTATTGAAGAGGCCCTCAAGCTAAGGAAAGAAAATTTATTACCTCAAAGTTCGAAACCTAAAATATTAGATTTATGCACTGGCTGTGGTGTTATAGCCATATCTCTGGCAAAGGAAATTACGTTGGCTGATGTATGGGCAAGCGATATCTCTTCTAAGGCCATTAATACCGCCAAAACAAACGCTAAACTCCATAACGTTGAGAGTCAAATAAAATTTTTTCAAGGTGATCTTTGGAAACCCTTTCAATCGTTTTCTGAAAACTTTGATATAATTATTTCCAACCCCCCTTATGTCCTTACAGAAATGATTCAAAACTTGTCTCCGGAAATATATCTATATGAGCCTAAAATCGCCCTTGATGGACATGAAAACGGGATGTATTTCATTGAAAAAATAATTAAGGAAAGTTGTGAATACCTTAAACCTGGAGGATGGCTTTTGATGGAAATGGGTCCGGACCAGACGGAAAAGGCCTTGTCTTTATTAGAATCATTAAAATTTTATGATTATATAGAAAAAATTATGGATTATGGAAAAAAATTTAGGGCAGTAAAGGCACAGAGAACAAATGGATAAGATAATCATTGAGGGAGGAATACCACTTAACGGAGAGGTGACTATTAGCGGGGCCAAGAATGCAGCCTTGCCTGCTCTTGTTGCATGTCTTTTGACCGGCGGATGGCATACATTAGATAATATACCAAAATTAAGAGATACTTCTACTATAAAAAATATATTATCAGATTTCGGGGTTTCCTTTAAGGAAGATGGAGAAAAGCTTAGAGTGAACTCGGACAACCTAAAAAATTATACTGCCCCATATAATTTAGTGAAGACAATGCGGGCCTCCATACTGGTTTTAGGACCCCTTCTGTCTAGACTGGGTAAGGCCAAAATTTCTTTACCCGGGGGCTGTGCAATAGGGGCCCGTCCAATAGATATACATTTAAAAGGATTGCATGCCATGGGTGCGGATATAACTTTAGAGCATGGATATGTAGTGGCAAACGCAAATAGGCTTCATGGAGCGGATATATTTTTTGACATATCTACTGTCACGGGTACGGAAAATTTAATGATGGCAGCGGTAAAGGCTGAAGGCACAACTGTTTTACAAAATGCTGCTAAAGAGCCGGAGGTTGTTGATCTGGCAAACATGCTTAATCAAATGGGGGCGCAAATTAGTGGTTTCGGTACTGATATTATAACTATAACAGGCGTTAAAGAACTGCATCCAGTTGAATACACCATTATACCGGATCGTGTTGAGGCCGGGACATTTTTAATTGCTGCGGCTATAACTAATGGGAATGTAAGGCTAAAGGGGTATGGCGAAGAATACATAGAAGCGGTTATTAAAAAACTTCATGACAGTGGAATAGAGATAGAAAAAAGCGGTAAAGACATTGCTGTGAGGTCCAATGGACAAATTAAAAGTGTTGATATTAAAACAACTCAATATCCAGGCTTTCCTACTGATATGCAGGCACAGTTCATGGCATTGATGTGTATTGCTGATGGATGGAGCATGATAAGGGAGACAATATTTGAAAATAGATTCATGCATGTTAGTGAATTAAGGAGAATGGGGGCGGATATTGAGATTAACGGAGGTCAGGCCTTGGTTAGGGGAAAAAGAAATTTATTCGGTGCACAGGTTATGGCCACAGATTTGAGGGCCAGTGCATCTCTTATCCTTGCCGGACTTGCAGCAAAAGGAAGAACTGAAATTTCTCGCGTGTATCATCTTGACCGGGGCTATCAAGATCTGGATAAAAAGTTGTCTCTTCTTGGGTCAAAGATTTGGCGGGAGAGATATTAGACGTTTATCAAAGCCATATAAACAACTCATTCTCTATGTTGAATAACATGGTGTGATTATACAGGAAAAGAAACTGGAAACTTGAAACTCGAAATTGGATAAAAATCCTGCACAAAAAACGCAGTCTTAATCGTCTCCAGTGGAAATTTCTTATGATTGGTAAAATATGCTTCCAAGTTTCCAATTTCCAGTTTCACACCTCAAAACTGCAAATTGTGGTAAAATCGGACAAGTGTTTAGCCTTGCAATGAAAATAGCATGATTATCTAATAATGGTGTCTTATGCGCTCTCGTCCCCTTGTTCCTGTATTGTTTGCAACCGTTGCCGGCATACTCATTGACCATTACATATTGTCCACACTTTACCTTCCTGTCTTTTCTCTCTCCCTGATCATTATAATACTTGCAGGTCTATCTTTTGTACTCCCAGCCAATGTTCGCAACTATTGGTTCCTCTTGGTGTTTATATTGCTTGGAATTTGTTTTATTCATGGCAAATCAACTCTGTCGGAATTGCCGACGGTTGCAAACATGGACAAAGAGGTAATTATCGAGGGAACAGTCTATAGGCAGCCTAAGGTTAGAGGAAGTATAGCTAAAGTACTTATCCATGGTGAAAAAATATTTTCTTCCAAAGAATATAAGGCAATTAAGATCAATCTACAATTAAAAATATACAAATACAGGGGCGGTTTAAAACCAGGAGACAGAATACGGTTTCCCGCCATATTAAGGGAGTTTAAAAATTTTAATAATCCAGGAAGATTTAATTACAAATTTTACATGGAGAACCTTGGAATTTCCTTTATGGCTGTCACCCGTAACGGCAAATATGTTGTGCCCATGGGTAAGGGAGATCTTGGCATTATAGAAAATGTCCTTGAGAGGGCAAGGGACCCTATACGAGATTTCCTTGATGCACACCTGTCCTTTTATTCATGTCCCGTATACAAGGCCCTTATTTTAGGCGAAAGGCAGGAAATCACTTACGAGATGAGGGCTCCATTTGATCGGGCCGGTGTGGGTCATATTATGGCTGTCTCCGGGCTCCACCTTGGTTTAGTTGCATGGTTTTTCTTTAAGTTTACAAAGTGGCTATTATCTCTGTCCTACCGTTTGACATTAATGGTGGATATAAAAAAGCTTGCAGCTATTATAACAACTGTACCGATTATAACGTATGGCTTAATTACCGGGCTTCAGGTCTCTTCCCAAAGGGCAATGATAATGGTTCTTGTATTTTTATGGTCCTTTATTATAGGCAGGGAAAAGGATATCTGGTCCAGTCTTTCCGTTGCGGCTATTGTAGTACTCTCTCTTAATGGAAATGCCCTATTCACTACCTCCTTTCAATTATCCTTCATAACAGTTGCAGGCATATTATATCTATCCCCTTTAATATTTTCTTGGCTGCTGAATATCAAAAATAAAGATGATCTACTTAGCGGCCGTCGAAAATTTAATCCAATTTTATCATATACTGTAGGGCTTATTGCAGTAACAACTTCTGCTACCATTGTAACAATCCCATTAATGTCCTATTATTTTCATCGCCTTTCAGTTATAGCCCTCTTAGCTAATTTAACAGTGGTTCCTATTGTAGGATTTTGGGTGTTGCCCTTTGGCTTGCTTTCTGCCGTTACCTTATTTTTTTCTTCTACCCTTGCAGGTGCATTGCTTTCTGTTGGTGAACTTGGGTTAAATATAGCAGTATACTTAGTGCATTTTTGGTCGGATATACCGTGGGCATCAATCAGTGTGATCCAGCCTAACATTTTTGAAATTTTATTAATTTATATATTAACTTTTTTGATCATAAACATAGTTCGTTCAAGGCTAAGCCGATTATTTTTTATTCTTTTCCTAATTATATGCTGTGCTGATATTGGTTATTGGATTTATCAAGCCGAATTTACAAAAAATCTTGAAGTAACAGTCCTTGATATGGAGAGAGGAAGCGCTGCTTTCATCAAGTATCCAGGAAAAAAGAACATGCTCATTGCTTACGATGCATTTAGCAGAAAGGGCTTAGACCAGGGGAGAAGCATTATTGGTCCATACCTGTGGCAAAGAAAGATAGGGGGACTTGACTGCCTTTTTCTACCAAACTGCAATAAACTTTCAAAATACAGGCTAAAATTTATTATAAATAATTTTCACCCGGGAGAGATAATATTTGATCTCCAGGGAAAAAAGATTATTGGTGGGGTTGAGTTAAAAGGATATGGCAATGATGAAGTAGGGCTGGCATTTAATGGATGGTATGTCTTCTTAAATAAACAGAAGATTGAGATAAAAAAGAAAAAAATAGAAAAGTCAGGAAAATTATTTGTTAATTATCTGGTTATCAAAAAAGAAAAAATAGAAAAAGATAATTCCATTCCCACTCTAAGCTTAAAAAAAACCGGGGCCATAACAATAAACATAAATCCAAAAGGGAATTTAAGAATAAAATGTTTTTGTAACCGTTCACGGTTCAAAGTTCAGGGTTCAGAGGTTCAGTGTGCCGACTGATTCAATAGCTTGGTTATAAAACTAATGCCAGTCAGTTTTCACTACCTATTGCGCTCGAGACCTCAGAGACCATATAAAATAAATAAAACAGGTATTGCGCTCTCTGTGTCTTGGTGAATAATGACTTCGGGTTTGACAGACAGGCGTTACGCACAGGCAGACCTGCCCGACGTTGGCAGAAACGTAACCCTGAACGTTGAACCCTGAACCTGTAAACGCTAACGTGTTTCTTAAAAAACAAAAAAATTTAAACCGGATTATAAACTATTTATGTTTTAATTATGGAACATAGCCCTCAATATATGTTTCAAATAAGGTACAATATATAGCAACCTTTTTGACGGTTTTAAGAAAATAGTAAATATTTCTTAAGAAATCAATATGATAAGGATGTCTTCAAGTGAGCTATAATTTGGCACAAGAAATGCATTATTTTAAATGTAAAGACGGATATTTTTAAGACGCCGGGGATAATTTTGACCATGAAAGCAGCTATTATCTCAACAGGAAAAGACCTTAAATCTTTAAGACAAGAGGCAGATACCCTTCGGGAGCAGCCTTACTCAATCCTTTCCCGTATAGATGAAATGTGTAGGACTAACGGACTGTTATGAGTAGAATTGCCATACCAACATGGAATGGCAGGGTTTCCCCTGTTTTTGATGCAGCAGAGAGATTATTGATTATTGATATAAAAGGCAAGAAAGAATGTTCCAGATTTGAAACGGAAATCAGTGAAGCTAATTTTCCTGTTAGGGCAACAAGGCTTAAGAAATTAGGAGTAGATACCCTGATTTGCGGCGCCATATCAATGCCACTGCTCTACATGATAACGAATGTCGACATTCGGGTAATACCTTGGATATCCGGCAGGGCTGAGGATGTATTGAAGGCATTCTTAGATGAAAAGCTATTTCAATTTCTCATGCCAGGCACTGGAAGGTACCGGGGCAAAGGACATGGCAGAAAACATGGCCAGACAATGGGCAGGAGAAGAGGAATTCACATTAAACAATAAAGTAAAGAAATAGAAAGGAGGTGAAGAGATATGCCAGGATTTGATGGAACAGGTCCCCAGGGATTAGGACCTATGACCGGAGGTGCAAGAGGTAGATGCAACCCCAATTATAGCGCAGGACAGTATTCCTCTGCAGGAAGATATCCATATGGTGGAAGTTATGCAGCTCCTTATGGAGGGTATGGATATAATCCATACATGAACAATCCTGCATATGCAGCGAATTCTTATGGTTCTTATGGCTTTGGAAGAGGATTTGGCGGTGGCAGAGGATTTGGCGGTGGCAGAGGCATGGGAAGAAGGTGGTAGTAAATTTTATAACCCCGCAAAAGATAAAAGAAAGAAAGTTCCTTTGGGGATAACCAAGACCTGGCCCCATAGGCCAGGTCTTTACTTATCAAGGAGCTAAAAAAGGAGAAAAACATGTTTCATAGAAATTATCCATATGGAGGCGGATCTTACCCCGGTGCGCCTCCATTAGAAATGGGCTATCCCATGGCGGGTCCCTGGAATTATCCCTATGGAAATATGGGTAATATCCCGTATTATCCCCCTAATTGGGGGCATGGCGCACCTGGGCCTGCCGTCCCTCCCCCTCCATTTTACCAACCTAATTATCCCCAACAGGGGATGTTTCCGGGGCAGGGAATGTCTCCATTCCCTCCACCTATAGCGCCGGAACAGGAAATAGAGTTTTTGAGAGGGGAGGCAGAGATGCTAAAGGAAAGGATTGGTCAGATTGACGCACGAATAACTGAATTAGAGGCTACCCCCCAGACATCACCCAGCAAAAAAAATAACCCCAACCCCAATAAAAAAACTTGACATATTCTACAAATGAGCTATGAGTAAATCGCAAAATTAAAATTAAATCAGGAGCTATAAGCTATGTTTAAACCGGAAGTTGACAAGGAAAAATGTATTGGTTGTGAAGAGTGTGTTGATGTCTGTCCATCAGATGTATATGAGATGCAGGATGACAAATCCGT
>JAYEMW010000058.1:0-5206 GCA_034718555.1 Thermodesulfobacteriota bacterium | reverse complement strand
CAGATAAATATTGAATGTAGTGCCCTCCCCCTTTTCACTGTAAACATTGATGATTCCACCATGGTTCTTGATTATACCATAGGCAGAGGCAAGACCTAAACCTGTGCCCCTACCCATTTCTTTGGTAGTAAAGAACGGATCGAATATCCTCTGCCTAATCTCCTCTTCCATGCCCAGCCCAGTGTCTGTAACCGAAATCTTCACATATCTGCCGTGGGGTATGTTAAAGGGTTTCACATAGTTCTCATCTAAGGTAATATTTTCTGTCTGGACATACAGGTCTCCCCCACCGGGCATTGCCTGCCAGGCATTTACATAGAGATTAAGCAGCACCTGGTCGATCTGCCCCTTATCTACTTCCATAGTCCAAACATTTTCCTGATATTTTTGATGAATGTTAATCTCTTTCTTTGTTCTGCCGAACATCTCAGAGCTTTTCCTTACCAGCTCATTGATATCAGCGGGTTTCACCTCGTATTTTCCACCCCTGGCAAAACCCAGGAGTTGTTTGGTGAGTTCAGCGCCGTTTTGTACGTATTGTTCTATGTTTTTCAGTTTTTCATAATCCCGGTGACCGGAATCCTTGTTAAGAAGCATCAGGGACGCATTTCCCTGGATGCCCATAAGAAGGTTGTTAAAGTCATGGGCAATGCCTCCTGCGAGTGTGCCTATTGCCTTTAGCCTCTGGACTTGCTGGAGTTGTCTCTCCAGCCTTTTTTGATCCGTTATATCCCGTTTGACTGCCACATAATTGATGATTTTTCCTGAATTATCCAATACAGGAGATATTGCAGCCTCTTCCTCATAAACTGTGCCGTCCTTTTTTTTATTCACAAAGTGGCCTGCCCATACATCCCCATGACTGATTTTATCCCACAGCCTGGTGTAAAATTCCTCACCATGCTCACCGCTCTTAAGGATTCGAGGATTTTGCCCCAGTGCTTCCTCCCTGGTATAGCCGGTGATTCGTTCAAACGCGGGATTAACATACTGAATCCTGCCTTCAATGTCCGTAATAACGATTGTCTCAGATGCCTGCTCAATAGCCGTGGCCAGCCGAATACGCTCCTGTTCATCCTGTTTGCGGGCAGTAATGTCCAGTAATGATGCCACACTCTTTTGTGTGCCAATAATTATGTTCACATTGTTTAATATATCTTTTATATTCCCCTGCCTGTCAACAAATCGGAACTCATAGCCTATAGGCGCTTTTTCCCCATCTTTTCTCCTTGTTACATGATGCTCTTTCATTGCTTTAAGGTCTTCCCGGACGACAAACTCTGTCCAACTCATTTTGCCTTCAATTTCTTCTCTTGAATACCCGCTGAGTTTTTCAAACTCTGCATTGGCCATAGAGATAGTTGTATCCTCTTCAATAATCACAGTGGCTGTTCCCGTATTCTCAAAAACGCTGCGATATCTTCTCTCACTCTCTTGCAGCTCCTCTTCCACCTCTTTAATTTTAGTAATATCACTGGCAATTGCAAGGATCCCTTCCACCTTTCCGGTTCGGTCCAGGATCACAGAGCTCGAAAGAAATACAGGGATTTGGACTCCACTTTTTGTGTAATATGTGGTCTCATAATTGTGTATTGAGCCTTTTTCAATGAATTCATCATACCCCATGTTGCCAAGTACCTCTTCTTTCTTAATGGCTAAACTTATATCACTGCCAATAACCTCATCTTTTTCATAACCTAAAAGTTCACAGGTTGCCTTATTAACAGTTGTAATCTTATAGTTAGTGTCAAACACGATCAATGTGTTAATCATACTTGAGATAATATTGTCCAAATATGCCCTGGAAACAGTGGTCTTCTGAAGGTCGATAGACATCTTTTTAAAAGATCTTAACAGCTCGCCAATCTCATCAGATCTCTTGACGGGGATGTCGATGTCATATTCTCCTCTGCCGACCTGGGCGCTTATCTTTGAGAGAAGGTTTATTGGGCGGCTCAGGTTTCTGGCCAGAAAAGCTCCAAAAACCAGGGCGCAAACTAAGAGCAAAGCTGCAATCAGGATGACAAAAAACAGGGTTTTCTGTGTGCCCCTTTGAGATATGCTGGTTAATTCATCCCTCATTTCTCTGATTTCGCCCCTGATCCCTGTTAAAGAAAGGCCAACCCGTACTCCGCCTATAACCTCATTCTGGAATTTAATGGGTGTTGCTGCATCAAGCACATCTTCTGTTATCTGGAAAATTAACTTTCGAGCCTTGACGGCATTCTTGCTTACCGTGTCTTCAAATGTCTTATCCAGATTGGGATTACTGCCAGTGCCATCGTGAATAATGCGGCCGGCTGGATCGTAGACATAAACATAGACAACATCTTTCTGTTGCCGGGCAGCCTTGCAAATTTTATAAATAGCCTCCATATCATACTGATAGACAGGGTTTATGAGTTCTTCCGATAAAAAGAGGGTCGTAAGCTCCGCCCTTTCCTCAAACTGCGTCAATAACTTACCCTTCATTATTTCAGAGCTTGAGGTTGTAGTATTCAACTGGGTAGATTTAAACTGGACTAAAACAGCGCTGGTAATGATGGCCAAGGTAAAAAAGATGACTGATAAAATGAGAAGTATATATTTTGTCTGTAATTTCATATTTTATGGTTTCCTACTCGTTCTGTTTTTGAAAAT
Organism: Thermodesulfobacteriota bacterium; assembly: GCA_034718555.1. Lineage (GTDB taxonomy): Bacteria > Desulfobacterota > DSM-4660 > Desulfatiglandales > B25-G16 > M55B121. Next base: position 2,566 of record JAYEMW010000058.1, on the reverse strand, counting down.
ATTCTAACATTTGTCTTGCCGCGTCCAATTGTTCCTTTGCTTTTTCAGTAAGCTCGTCAAATCGCTTTGTTTCACGGTAGGCATTTAGGGCCTTTTTGGCCTTAGGATCCTTATGGGCGTTCAGGAGAATCTCCTTGATCCTCTTTTTGATCACCGGATCCACTGCCTTTCTGATTATCTCCATGGCCCTCGGGAAAGGCCCTGACTTATAAATTATCCTTAAATTTTTCTTGAATGCAGGAGGGCAGTCGTCGCTATTCTCCCAGTCAATATCGCTATACACGCCTGCATCAACCAGGCCTTTATGCACCCAGGTTGTGATATTTATGTCTCTCCCTGCAAACACATACCCGATGCCTTCTGCAGGCGGCTTTTCTCTTGGCGAGGCGAGTTTGACGGGCTTAAGCCCTGTTTTTTTTAATACGGTCATAGGGACAAAATAACCTGTTGTAGATCCGGGATCCTCAAAGGCGATTTTCTTTCCCTTCAAATTATTTATTGAGTTTATGCCACTGTCTTTTCTGGCAAAAAATATACTGCAATAATCAGACCTTCCCTCTTTCCACCTTCTGACCATAATCTCTGCATCTGTCTCGTCACAAAAAAGAAGGGCGGAAAATAGTGTCTCAGTTACCCAATCAACTTTTCCTTCCTTTAGATACTCGATCATCTCTTGATCATTTTTTGCCATCAGGACCCCGCTCCGTGTAATACCCAGATCACTTAAACGGCTTACAACATAATCAACCATGGGCTTAAGACGTTTGTAATGTTTCTTTGGATTGTCGCTAACCCTGCCTATAATCAGGGTATCTTTCCTAATTTCCGCCCCGGCGTTTGTGCACCATAATAAAAGCCCAATGCAAAGAAAAAACACCCTTGATTTAAATACCTTTTTCATCAATTCATATCTCCTCATAAGTGAGCTAAAGTGACTAAAGTGACTAAAATCCCAATTCCAGTTGGATTAAAAATTCATTGTTATCTACCTTGCCATTTCCAGTCTTCTCAGTGTTAATGGTGTATTCCGCCTTAAGCTTAATATTCTTATAGATCTCCGGCATAAAGGCCAGGGTGAGTTCACCTCGATCCCAGGTTAAGGGGTCGGTAAAGACTGCATCGATGTCCGTCAGGTGTAAACGTCCATAACGGGCTAACAATGTATGAGAATTAAAATACCTCCAATCCCACGGTAAATTGAATTTGTATGAGGGTTGAATATACCAGGCATATCTGTTCAGGGCACCGTCTTTTGCCCTGATAAACTGGAGGAATAAATTAAAGTCTTCTAAGTTATAGTCCAGGTTTATCCCGTACCTGTAGAGGGCGCTCTCGGTTGAATCGTAGCCTGAAACCTTGTCATTGAGAAATTCGATGTCAGCGTTGCTCAATTCACCCAAATAATAGAACCCCAGCACATCGAGCATTCCAAGCGTGCCGAAATATAGATCTGAGCCCAGGCCAATTCCTAATTCCATCTGATCGCTAAAATCTTTATTTCTTTTGTCCACCCCAATAATTTTATACGAACTGTCTTCCCCGGTTTTTTTATCATCGAGTTCCAGGCCGTTGCAATATGACAGGTTTAAATAAAAAGGGCTATAGAACTTTGATTTCAGGAAGATGCCTGTTTCTTCCTGCCGCCAGAATGCTATTGCTGACAGAGGATATCGTTCTGTTTTTATATCCGGTTTTAAAAACATGTCATCTAAACCTATTTTCAGGCTTGATTTAAGGGGAAGTTTTGAAAACTTTATATAAACCTCGTCAAGTTCGGCCCCATCTGTATCGACATCTATATCCGCCTTCATGCTTACATTCTGTTCACTGAATTTGACCTTAGGCGATAACTTAAGCCTGTCTACCTGAAAATGCGGCTCTAATTCATCTGTTTCCTCATCTCTTTGGGTATCTACAAACTCAATTTCCAGCTCGCCCCCAATCTCAAACTTTGCGCCTTTGCGCGACAAAATGTCTCCCCTGTGCGGTTCTCTGATCTTATCCCGTAAGGCTGTTATCTCCCCTTCTGCGCTTGTGGCATCCTCTATTGCTGATCTGCTTTCAGACTCAAGGGCCTCAATTTTCTTTTGCATTTCCTCTATCTTCTTTGTTTGTGCCTCTAATGCTTTCTGCATTGTCCTTAGCTCTTCTTTCATAACTGAAAGCTCATCAGCCTGTGCTGCATGGGCAAGAAAAATCGTAAAAACAAGTGCTGTACACAGAACAATTATCCATTTCATTGCAATCTCCTCCTTTCTTCCTTGATGGAAAAAATAACCAGGTAAAAGCATTGCTATGAAACATACATTAAATTGCGCTAAAAATCAATGATGAGGATTGCTGACATCTTTTTTTGCGTTTGACAAAAGACAATCTTTGTGTTATTAAAAATAATTAGAATTTTGGGATAATATTTTTGACAAAAGACTACGTCTCCAGCTTAAGATTTGGATTCAAAGGATTTTTTTAGATGCCACTTATTATTGATACCTTAAATATTTACAATCGGCTTAAGTCTACAGGTTTAAGTGAAGAATCCGCCGGCACAATTGCTGAGATCTTCCGG
>JAYEMW010000057.1:8446-24855 GCA_034718555.1 Thermodesulfobacteriota bacterium | reverse complement strand
ACATGAGCGGCCTTGTGTGCCCTTACTGTGGGAAAACAATTGATATCTTTAAAAGCAACGGCGGCGTTGTAACGGCCAAAAAGGCAGGTCTTAAACTGCTTGGAAGTCTTCCATTAGAGCCTGACATAGTCCAGGAGGGTGACAACGGCACTGTAGAGTGGATGGACAATGAGAAGCTACCCTATACTCAGAATTTCAACAAGATTATTGATGAGGTTGTTAGTGTTACGGGATAGGGGGTGGCAGGTATTTTTAATATATTTTGTATTACAGTGCTTGTACACATACAAAGAACAGGAAGGTAGAAATGAAAATTAGTATTGCAAGTGGAAAGGGTGGGACCGGAAAGACAACGATTGCCACAAATCTCGCTGTGGCCCTTGGGGAAGGTGTAAGTCTATTAGACTGCGATGTAGAGGAACCTAACGATCATATATTCATACAGGCGGAAATAGATCACTCTGAGAGGGTAAGCGTAAAGGTTCCAGAAGTGGATATGGGCAAATGCACCTTGTGTGGGAAGTGCCAGGAAATCTGTCAATTTAAGGCTATTGTTGTCATAGGTGAAAGTGTTTTAACCTTTCCAGAGCTATGCCATAGCTGTGGAGGCTGCCTTGAAGTATGCCCGGAGAACGCAATCACTGAAACAGGCAGGGAAATGGGTCTTTTTGAAAGCGGGTCGCGAGATGCCCTTGATTTTGCCCAAGGACGCCTCTTTGTAGGACAGGCCATGTCTGTGCCGGTTATTCAAAGGGTTAAAGAGCATGTTGAATCCGATAAGATAACTATTATTGATGCTCCCCCAGGCACATCCTGCCCAGTAATTAACTCGGTAAAGGATGCGGATTTTATTATACTTGTCACAGAGCCAACCCCCTTTGGGTTAAATGACCTTAAGCTTGCAGTAGGAATGGTTAAGATTCTAAAAATCCCATACGGCATTATAATAAACAGGTCGGATCTCGGTGATTCAAAGGTAACAGAATACGCAAGAGAAGAGGGTATTCCTATTCTAATGGAGATACCTTTTAGCAGACAAATAGCCGAGGCCTATTCCAGGGGAAGACTTATGGTAGATGCATTACCTGAGTGGAGGGAACAATTTATTAATCTTTATGACAAGATAGTGAACTATGTTAGAAAATGATATAAAAGAACTTATTATTATAAGCGGCAAAGGTGGGACCGGTAAAACCAGCCTGATTGGTGCTTTTGCATCGCTGGCAAGTGAAAAAGTCCTTTGCGATGCAGATGTAGATGCAGCGGATCTCTATTTGATATTAGAGCCTGACATAAAAGAGAGGGAAGATTTTCAAGAGGGTCATAAGGCCGTAATAAACAAGGATAAATGTACTGAGTGCGGTCTCTGCAGGGAGTTATGCAGATTTAATGCCATTAGCCCTGATTTTGTGGTAAATCCCCTTGACTGTGAGGGTTGTGGTGTATGTGTTCACTTCTGTCCGGAAGACGCAATCGATTTCCCCCTTCAGACCTGCGGTGAGTTATTCGTATCAGATACTCGCTGCGGGCCAATGGTCCATGCAAGATTAGGCATTGCAGAGGATAATTCCGGAAAACTTGTTACCTTAACAAGGGAGAGGGCTAAAGAAGTGGCAAAAAAGGTTCACATGAATCTTATCCTCACAGACGGGCCTCCCGGTCTGGCCTGTCCTGTTATTGCATCTATAACCGGGGCAACCGGTGTGCTTATCGTGACTGAACCAACCCTATCAGGCCATCATGATATGGACAGGGTGGTTGAGTTGACCAGGCATTTTGGCATCCCTGCTTATGTTTGCATAAACAAGTTTGACATCAATCCCGAAATGACAAAGACAATAGAGCAATATGCCCATGATAACGGACTACCTGTTATGGGTAAAATTCCGTTCGATCCTTTTTTCACAAAGGCAATGGTTGAAAAAAAGACTATCATCGAATATGATAGCAACTCAGATGCCGCCCGGGCAGTTAAGGAAATATGGGAGAAGGTAGCTGATAAGATTGGTTTGAATAAATAATAAGATAAAGGGTGGGGATAACATGTATGGTATTTATGGTGGATTGCATATTGCCCCCTTTGGGCCAATGAATCCCAAGAGAGAGTTTATAGTAAAAGAAATGGGTAAATACGGTTTTAAAAAACCTTAAAATATAATTCTTCCCCGAAGAGTACATGCATTAAATTGAGGTATTTTTTAGAGGAGAGGGTTTGATGCCAACAGATAAGGCTATCCCGAATTCAAATATTGGGGGCACATTAAAAAAAGAACCTACAAGGGATATTATATTCCTGATTCGCAAGCTTATGCAGGGAAGCGAGCTGTTTACAAAACAGTTGAACAGGGAATATCAAATCACCGCCGCACAGCTCAACTGCCTTCTATCTCTCTATGAGAACGGGGCCCTTCCTCCATCTCATATTGCAAAATTCATGATGGTTAAATCCAGCACTGTTACCGGGGTTATTGATCGTTTAGAGCTTAAAGGGTTTGTAACACGGCTAAGAAACTCACCGGACCGCCGTATAATAACAATTGAGTTGACTGAGAGCGGGAGAAGACTTGCTGAAAATGCCCCACCCCCTATTCAGCAAAAAATCATTGACGGGATGAAGAGACTTTCTGATTTAGAAAAAGAACAGATTGTCCTTGCCCTTACAAAATTAACTAACATGCTTGATGTGCAGGATTTAGAGGTGGAATAGACCCTTGCAAAAGCCAACTTCCCTAACAATGAGCTGCCTGGCGTTCCTCTAAAAGATTATCGAGCCAGTCAGGGTCCATCTCAGGGACCGATGAGAGTAAGAGTTCCGTGTACTCGTGATGAGGGGGAGTTAAGACATCCTGTTTCATGCCTTGCTCAATAATTCTCCCTTCCAACATAACTATAATTTCATCGGAAATTGCCTTAACAGTGGCCAGATCATGGGTAATAAAAAGGTAAGAAACAGATAACTCATTTTGAAGATCCTGCAACAGACTTAAAATTCCTTCAGCAACTAATTGATCCAGGGCCGAGGTCACTTCATCGCATATAATCAGGTCTGGTTTGGCAGCCAGCGCTCTTGCAATGCATATTCTCTGTTTTTCTCCCCCGGAGAGCTCCGGCGGATATCTCTCTATATAGCTTTCCGGCAATTCCGTCATATTCAGGAGTTCAAGGATTCTATTTTCTCTCTCCTTTCGGGGCATTCCAAAATAAAATTTTAAAGGACGGCCTAAAATTTTTCTTACATTCTGCTTGGGGTTAAGGGCCGTATCAGGCATTTGATAAATCATTTGTAAACTTCTTAAATTTTCACGGCCACGGGATTTTAGGGCGGGTGCCAACTCTTCTCCATTAAATATAATATCTCCCTCAAGCGGCGGAAGCAACCCTGTAATTGCCCTGGCTAAGGTGCTCTTACCGCTTCCAGACTCTCCAACTACGGCGACTGTTTTTTGGCGGGGTATTTTTAGGCTGATATCATCAAGTACCTTGACGCCATTTACATAACTGGCTGACACATTTTTTACCTCAAGAATAATATTTCTGTCTCTTTTCCACCCGTTTTTCTCTTCTCTGAGTGTTCGTACAGAGAGCAGTTGTCTGGTATATTCCTTCTTGGGTTTGGAAATCAATTGCCTGGTATTTCCTTCTTCAATCAGACTACCGTATCTAAGAACCATAATGCGGTCGGCCAGTTGAGATACCACGGCAAGGTCGTGCGTGATGTAAATAGCAGCAGTGTTAAACTGCCTGGTAATCTCCTTGATGGACGCCAGTACCTCAATCTGGGTGGTAACATCCAATGCTGTTGTAGGTTCATCAAAGACAATAATATCAGGCTGACAGGCCATGGCCATGGCAACCATTGCCCTCTGAAGCTGGCCGCCGGAGACCTGATGTGGATAACGATAACCAATACCATCAGGGTCTGGGAGAAGCAGTCGTCTGTAAATTTCAATAGCCTTTTTTTCCGCCTCTGAATAATTCATCAGCCCGTGCTGTACAGGCGCCTCGGCATATTGCTTTATAAGCCTGTGCGCAGGATTGAAAGAGGCTGCTGCACTTTGGGCTACATATGCTATGCGGGAACCCCTCAAATCTCTCTGCTCTTCTCTTGAGGCCTTTGTTAAATCCATACTATCAAAGACGATTGATCCGGAGGCTATTCTGCATCCCTGTCTTGTGTACCCCATAGCGGCAAGCCCGAGGGTAGATTTTCCAGCGCCTGATTCCCCTATAAGACCGAGGACCTCTCCTTTATCCAGAGTCAGATTGATGCCTTTCACAATTGGCATCCATTTGTTATCGCTAAATCCTTCAATCTTTATTTTTTTAATAGTCAAAAGATGATTCATTTTTTTAACCTTTATAAAATTAATCTTTCAGTCCGCTGGCCAGGCGGAGAAACCAGTCAACAATTAAATTGACGCCTACAGTCAAAAATGCAATGGCGCCTGCAGGCCACATGGGTGTGAGGATACCGAATGTGATGGCCCCTGCATTTTCTCGGACCATGCCGCCCCAATCCGCAGCAGGTGGTTTTATGCCCAGCCCGAGGAAGCTCAAGGCAGCAATAAACAGGAATACAAAACAGAAACGCAGACCAAATTCTGCAACCAGAGGCGGCATGGCATTCGGAAGAATTTCATGTCGCATGAGCCACCATATTTTTTCGCCGCGGAGCCTGGCCGCCTCTACAAACTCCATAACGCCAATATCCATGGCCACGGCCCTTGAAAGGCGGTAGACCCTTGTGGAGTCAAGTAATGCAATAACAACTATTAATGCAGAAATGGACGTTCCAACTACCGACAGGACCATCAAGGCAAAAATGAGGGTTGGAAATGCCATCATTATATCTATTACACGACTCAAAACCTGGTCAACCCAACCGCCAAGGGTGGCTGCAAAAAAACCGAAGATAATGCCGGTTAAAAATGAAAGTATTGTTGTTGCAATGGCTATGGCAATAGTATTACGGGCGCCATAAAGAAGTCGTGTTAAAAGATCTCTCCCTAAATTATCTGTCCCTAATAGATTGTCAATGCTGCTTGGGGCCCACACATCAGCTACAATTTCTGTTTCGCTGTAAGGGGCAATAACAGGCGCAAGTATTGCGGCAAGGATATTAATGACTAAGATAATCAGCCCAATTCGTGCACTTAAAGGAGATTGTCTGATTAGCTTGAAAAATGCCATAAAGTTACATCTCCTTATCTCGGATTCCTGAGCCTGGGGTTACTGATAATAGAAAATACATCGGCTGCAAGATTGAGCACAACATATGTAGCGGCAAAGATCAGGCCACTTGCCTGAACTACGGGAATATCACGTTTTGAAACAGAATCCACTAAGAGTTGCCCCAAACCTGGGTACACAAAAACCACTTCAATAATTACAACACCAACTATAAGGTATGCCAGATTAAGGGCAACTACATTTATAACCGGCGAGAGAGCATTCGGAAATGCGTGCAAAACGATTATGCGCAACCGTTTCAGGCCTTTTAAATGGGCCATTTCTATAAATGGGCTGGACAAAATATTGATAATAGCCGCCCTTGTCTGTCGCATCATATGTGCTGTAACCACCATGGTTAGTGTAATGCATGGGAGGGCAATAGCATAGATTTTTTCCAAGAAGGACATTTGGTCGTTAATGTTGGATATACTGGGGAAAACAACAACCTGCACTGACAGTAAAAAGATTAAAATATAGGCTATAAAAAACTCGGGAAAAGAAATAGCGCTGAGCGTAGATATGGATACAATGCGATCAAACAATGTGTTACGGTAAAGGGCGGCTAGTATTCCAAGGATGATGGAGATTGGCACTGCAATCGCCGCAGCAGAGGCCGCTAAGAATATTGTATTTGCAAAGCGCCACCCAATTAAGTCAATAATTGGTCGCCCGCTGGCAAGGGAGTTTCCAAAATCTCCCTTCAAAAAACCCCCAAGCCACGAAAAATATCTAATATGTGGAGCAAGATCTAATTTTAGTTCTTTACGAAAGGCCGCTACTGTCTCAGGCAGTGCATTTTGCCCCAGGACTGCCTCAGCCAGGTCACCTGGAAGCGCCTCAACTCCAACAAATATGAGAATTGAGATAACTATGAGGGTCAAAGCCCCGAGCCCTAAGCGTTTTAATACCATTTTTGCAGTAGAGTTCATTTTACTATATTATTTCAGTATATTTATGTTATTTCTACAAATTTTAATGTCCCCTCATTTCCTAAGCCTAATGGAAGGAAATGAGGGGATTATTATTTTACTTCATTTTATCTAAAATTAAGCGAACCACCACCGCTCAGGAGCCCGAAATCCATCAAGTTCCATATCAGAGGCTACAGTTCCAAATTTCACCTTGTCTTTGGAGGCAGCCATATCGGATGCAAATACCGGGACCACAACGCCGCCCTCATCCCTGACGATGCCCTGCATCTCACCATACATATCCCGTCGTTTGGCATCATTTAGCTCAGCCCTGGCAGTCTTTAGAAGCTGGTTGAATTTGTCATGCTTCCATTTTGTGTCGTTCCAGGTTGCATCCTCTGCATAAGCAGTGGAAAACATCCAGTCTTCAGTAGGACGGCCACTCCAGAAGACCATGCACCATGGTTTTTTAATCCACACATTGCTCCAGTACCCGTCGGATGGCTCCTTTACTATTTCAATGTTTATCCCTGCCTTTGCCGCATGCTCCTTGTACAGAACAGCGCCGTCAACAGCTCCGTCAAAAACACCATCTGCAGTGTGGAATCTAAAGGTATGACCCTCAAGACCGGCCTTTTTTAAATGAAATTTTGCCTTATCCGGATCGTAATGCCTTTGAGGCAGGTTAGCGGCAAAATATCTCTGGTTCCTTCCAATTGGATGGTCGTTACCCACATATCCATACCCGCGGAGTATTATCTTAAGGAACTGTTCGCGGTCAATCGCATATTTGAGGGCCAGACGAACGTCGTTGTTGTCATAGGGTTTAATGTTGGTCAGCATTGCCATGGTATAATGCTTGTTCCCATCTGTGCGGATCACCTTAATTCCACGCATCTTTTCCAACAGGTGAACGGTCTTTCTTGGGCATCTGTTCATGACGTCAATCTGGCCTGTCTTCAATGCATTTGTCCGGGCATTGATATCACTGATACCAAGCAGCTCAACCTCATCAAAGTGACCGCGCCCTTCCTTCCAGTAATTAGGGTTTTTTGTAGAAAAAAAACGGACACCCGGCTCAAAATTTTTGAGAACATAGGGTCCTGTGCCGATTCCCTTATTAAAATCCTTGGTGTCTGCAGGCATGATAAGGAGATGATAGTCGCTTATTATATACGGAAAGTCAGCATTTCCTTCCCGGAGTGTAAAAACAACGGTATGCTTTCCGTCTGCCTTAACGTCCACAATAGGATCTACAATGCCTTTTGCCGCTGATTTTGACTTTTCACCTCTGTGGTGGTTAATGGAAAAAATCACGTCTTCAGAGTCCATGGTCTTGCCATTGTGGAATTCAACTCCCTTGCGCAGTTTAAATATCCATTTTTTTGCTCCAGGGCTCGCCTCCCAGCTCTCTGCAAGTTCTGGTATAGGCTCGTTTTTGTGGTTAATTTCAACCAGATGATTCATAGACATCCTTCCGGCTACCTGGGCCATCATATCTGCAATGGTGCCTGGATCCAATGAATCAGTAGTTGATCCACCGGAGATACCTATCCTCAAACGCCCGCCCTTTTTTGGGGTTGCAGCCTTGACCGTGCCGCTTAGAAGGGTTGGAGATATTGCCACTGCCAGCCCCAAGGCTGAAGCACGGGTTAAAAATTCCCGTCGTGTAATTCTTCCCTCCCTGTAACTTCGTTCCAATTCCTTTACTTTAGACATAATTACCTCCCTTTAGTTAAAATGATCATTTGCAATTTTTTTTCTCGGCCATATCAAGAAGTTGATTTATGGCCTCTCCCAATACCTTAATGTGCTCTGTATCCATGTTATCTATTCGAGAGATGAACCTCTCTTCAATGGGGTCCGGCAGGGATTCGCTTAACTCTCTGCCGGATTGCGTCAAGGTTATCAGCGCAATCCTGCGGTCATCTTTAAGCCTGATCCTTTCCACAAACCCCTTATTTTCGAGGCGATCAATAATTCCCGTTATATTTGAAGGTGTCACATACGCTATACGGCTTAGATCAGCAGAAGACATTGCGCCATTGTCCAAAAGATTTCTGAGGACAACGCTTTGAGGACCTGTCAACCCAAATTTTCTGCTGACTTTCTGAGAATCGTAGGAAATTACCTTGACGAGCCTTCGTACCAGTAAAGCAATTCCCTTGATTATTAGTTCATTTTTTGCATTCATTATTTGTCACGGCCAACATAATAATATGCAGCATATCTGTTTCAGGTTAGATTGTCAATATTTAAATAATATGTACAAGAATAATTTAAAATTTAATAATTACAACTTTAAATGTTATTGCAATATGTATTCGTTCCACTAAGACTATCCACACATTTTGTTTTGACTTATGATTAAGGAGTCTATATATTTTCTGGTAATCCTAAACTTTAATAAGGAAAAAATATACAAATGAAATTTTCTAAATATCATGCCCTTGGGAATGATTACATTGTGGTGAATCCTTCAGATACTGCCGAGGAATTAACAATCGATGAAATCAGATTAATTTGCCATAGGAATTATGGCATCGGATCAGACGGAATTCTTTTTGGACCAATAGAAACGAAGGAATGCGATTTTGCCTTACGTATTTTTAACCCTGATGGGAGCGAGGCAGAGAAAAGCGGCAATGGCTTAAGGATATTTTCTCGTTATCTATGGGACAATAATTTGGTTAGCGACAAAAAATTCACTGTAAAGACTTTAGGAGGTGAGGTTAGCTGTAAGGTGCATAAGAGGGGAGAAGGTGTCACCGTCGAAATGGGGAAGGTAAGTTTTGATAGCCGATTAATACCAGTTAAAGGATCACATAGAGATGTAATAAACGAAAAAATTAACATTAATGGAAGGGAATTATCTTTTTGTGCCGCCACAATAGGAAACCCGCACTGTGTTATCCTGTGCGATGAGGTTTCCGCTGAAGAGGCCAAACAGTTAGGTCCAATTGTAGAAAAGGAGCCCCGTTTTCCAAATAAAACAAATGTACAGTTTATGAAAATTATCGATCGAGGAAACATTCAGATCGAAATCTGGGAAAGAGGAGCAGGGTATACGCTGGCATCAGGCAGCAGCAGTAGCGCAGCAGCTGCCGTTGCCTTCAGGTTAGGTCTATGTGATTCTCACATAGATGTCCATATGCCTGGGGGTAAAATTGAAATCACCGTGTCAAAGAATTTTTCTATTCTGATGAGAGGGCCTGTCACAAAGATAGGAGACGGAATTATCTCAGATGAAACTTTTACCCAGCCATTGACATAAATATTGCGTATCTACTCAGCAAATGACCCCGGCGTTTCGCTTCATTCCAGGGTTATTAATAAAAGAAACTTATAGGTCGAATAAGAGAGTTAAAGACCGTCAGGACAGGGGAATATCTTTTTGAATGGCCGCAAATAATATGCATCATTTCATGGGGTGCAGATAACATTAAGTATTCTGCACAGCAAAATCTAAAGGTTATTCTTTCATGGCAATACCATAGAAGATACACGGTTCTGCTTACCTTTATATAGAGAAACAAACAGGAATGCCTTATACACTCTAAGGCTATGTGTGTTGCGGCCAAACAAAAAAGAGATTCCCCTGTCCTGATATATAGGCAATGGTATTTAATATTTAATAATTCCATATCTTTGTGACTTGTGGCAAGGCACCTGAGCAGTTACAATATTGCAAAAAAAATGATTTAAAAATCCCGTGATTTCTTCCAAAGCAGTATAATTGTAATAAGCCCCAATACTGTATTTGGTATCCACATGGCCAAAACAGGGTTCAGTTTACCTGTTTCCCCTAAACTATCAGACCCGGTTAATAAGGTGTAATAAAATATAAAAATTCCGATACTTAATGCAATGCCCCAGGATTTGCCCTTCGCTTTCATCATTAGACCGAGGGGAAAGCCGATAATTCCCAGAAGTAAACAAGAAAATGGAATAGAAAATTTTCTCTGCAATGTTATTGACAATTTATTATGTTTCACTGTCCCTTTTTTGGTATGTTTAAGGCTATCCCTGAGCTCAGATACGGTCATCTCTTTTCTCCCTTTTCTCTGTGATGAGAATTTACCCATTATGTCACCCAGTCCGATATTTAGGTAATAAGATTTAAACTGCAATACTCGGGATACATCTAATTCCTTGCCTATCATAAAAATCGACCCGTCAACGAGATGGAGATTGATAGACATCTGCTGTGAATCGGAATAGATATTACCCTTTCTTGCTATAATGGTATTGGAAAGATCAGGATCTCTTTCGTCAAATATGAACAACCCCTCCATTGAATGATCTTGAGGTGATACATGATTTGCGTACATAACTATGTTAGGTATGCTGTCATTGAAGACACCCTCTTTTATCCCTATGCTTGTGTTTGACCTGGCTACCTCAAATAGAAGACGGGCAAGGGAATTATTGCTTACTGGAATAAGGTAAATGGATGTAAGAAAGGCTAAAATGCAACTGATTATGGAAAAGGTTAATACGGGCGGTATTAGCTGAGACACACTGACGCCGGATGACTTTAAAGCTATTATCTCATTATCTTCATTGAGCCTTGAGAAGGCTATGACTGAAGACAGGAGAGTCGCCATGGGCAATGTGTAAAAAAGCACATACGGAAGCGTATAAAGGGTTATTAATATGACCTGTGACAGTTCTATTCCGTGATTTATCATCCATTCCGTTAATCTCAATATCCTGCCGGCAAGCACAATAAATGAAAAAACCAGAAGGCTCGTTGCAAAATTTGGAACCATTTCTTTAAAGATATATAAATTTAAGATTTTTCTCATAGATCTCTTCATGAAACGGTTTTGAATTATTGTAATTTAATCAACAGTTCTAACAGGCTTGTACTGTTAAAAAAGTTCTTTTAATAACATAAGATAACAGTTGAAAGTCAGGTTAGATTAAAACCTGCCTTTTGTCAATACACCATACCCTTTATCCCTCAAGCTCATATGGTCCCGCAAAAAGTCCCTTTGCTCCCTAATTATAGTTAATTGGAATTAGAAGTCAGGAGTCAGGAGTCAGGAATTAGAATAGAGCTGATGTATGCCTCTAACAATTCGCTTACTTCTTCAAGTTGTGTCGTTAGCTGTGATGTATCTCCATAACTGAGATTTTTTCCAGGATTAGATAATATCGACATTCTGCAAGAGAACCTTGCGCTATGTTAAGATATCTCACTTTATCATATCTGGTATTTTTCTTGAAAATTTTTTGCAGGTTGTCTTTTTATTCTGACTCCTGGATTATCTGAATTGATAAAATTATAAATATATTTGATTAGCTTTTAATTGTTAATTGATGTTAGATGATAAGCTAACATTGCGCAAGATTTAATATAAAACTGCTAAAATGTAAGAAATATTATAGTTTATGAGAAAAATATTATAAACTGGAAAGAAAAAACTTGACGAGATAAAAATTATATTGTTTAATTAAACATATTTTATTTAAATGAATGCATTGACTTTATGTTATATTAATACCGTTTAAACAGGAAAGGAGATTTGACATGAATGTAGAGCAAAAAAAGACCATAAACAAAATTTTGAGGGAGATAGGAAAATCTAAAAAGATTGCCTTGACAAATATGGACTGGCTCTTAAAAAATATGCACCCGTATTTTTTTATCACCTTTGGGCCTGAAAAAAATGCACTTTTTAACCTCTGCGCAAACCTGCACACCCTTGGAGAAAATAGACAGCTTGTTTTGCGAGACACCTATGAAAAACTTATCGTAGCAACCGTGAACAGACCCGGCACACTGTTTAAGACCCTGGATTCCATTAAAGGCAAAGATATTATGTATGCGGAAATGATTCACTCTGATAAATTCCTGCTGGACCAGGATGGGGAGCTTGAGCTACAGAAGTTTCACTTTAAAATTGGCAAAGAAGAACAGGAACCATCTTTATTTTTCCGAGGAAAAGGATTGGTCCTGAAAAAGCTTCAAGAAAATTATCCTGAATTTCAGTTCAGGGAATTTGATCATATCTTTAAAGTATTTTTAAAAAACAACAGGGACTATGTTACCCTCTCTCCTCCTCTGAGGGTTGCAAGGGCAATGTGGCTCTACCAGTCCGCCATTCGCCAGGGCGGCGCCTTTTTAGATGTTGAGCCGACAAAAAACGAAAAGGGGCAAGACGAGACAAGGCTTGTTTTTTCCGTAATCAATCCCCTGTTTGAGGGATACCTTGGGGAACTAATTGAAATTTTTTACAGACTGAACATAGCCACCCAAAGAAACTATATTGTGGAGACAGAAGACAATGGGCAGCGTATAACCATTTTATCGGCCTATATTACTACGAGGGATGGAAAACTTATACAAAAAGATATGCCTATCTATTCAGCCTTAGAGTCTGAGTTGTACAATACAAAGCTTATTAATATTAAGGACAGGACATATTATGAGCTGGTTATGGATAAGGTTCTGACAGGCCCGGAAGGAAGTCTTTTGAGCGCCATCACTACCTTTGTCCACACAAATATGGCACATAGCTTTCCCTACAGGTTTGACTGGGAGGAGACCCAGGAGGCCTTTTTCAGCCATCTCCGGTTAACAAAGGAATTGATAGACCTATTTTATAAAAAATTTAATCCAGATTCTAAAAAACCTGTTGATAAAAAGGACATGGAGAAAGAATATGACAGGCTTCAGTCCATTATTGACGAGTATAACACAGGTCATGCATCTTTGGATGAAACGCGAAAGATTATGTTTAACGCGGCATTGCTCTTTATAAAATATACGCTAAAGACAAATTTCTTTGTTAAATTTAAAAAAGCGCTTTCTTTCAGGATTGACCCTCATTACATGGAATATCTTCCAATGGAAATAAAGGATAATCTACCCCCGGACCTGCCATTCAGGATTACCTTTTTCTACCATCGCCATGGTTCGGGCTATCATTTTGGATTCTCCGATATTGCAAGGGGCGGGTTCAGGACGATCATTGCAAAAGGGAAAGATGATTTTGTCTCTGCCATGGAAACTATTTTTAAGGAGGCCATGGTTCTTGCCCATACACAGCACCTGAAAAACAAGGACATTTATCAGGGCGGCTCTAAACTTGCCGTTGTCATGAAGGCCTTTGACCTTAAAGATGACAAAAATGTAACAAACAGGCTTTATAATCTCCAGAGAGGGATAATAAATGCCTTTTTAGATATATATGTAACACATGACGGCAAGCCTGTAGACCCGCTGGTAGTGGATTATTATGGAGAAGATGAGCCCGTAGAGATTGGGCCTGATGAGAATATGCATGATTCCATGATCGAATACATGGCAAATCGGGCCATTGAGCGTGAATATATACTGGGAAGCGGCATCATTTCAAGCAAAGAAATCGGTATTAACCATAAGGAATATGGCGTAACATCTCTGGGGGTCTGGAAATTCGTGGAACAGGCCCTGAAGGAACAGGGCATTGACCCTGGAGCCGACCCATTCAGCGTTAAGATCACAGGTGGACCCTATGGGGATGTGGCTGGAAATGAGTTGAGGATACTATTGAAGAACTGCCCAAATGTTCGGATAACGTCAATTACAGACATTTCCGGCGCCTTATATGATCCAACGGGCATAAACAAGGAGGAACTCAACAAACTCATCCATAAAAAGGATATAGATAGTTTTCCTCCGGATAAGCTTAATGAAGGCGCTTTTCTGCTTTACTCCAGGGAGCACAAGAGAGATGGTTTAATTGACCGCTTTAAAAAGATTGTGCGAGACAAGAAGAATGTCCAGGAAAAATGGGTGTCATCTGATGATTTTCATGCAGAGTTTGAAAATCTTATATTTTCTCACTATACGGATGTTTTTTTACCATGTGGAGGACGTCCTGAGACCATTAATGATGATAACTGGGAAAGACTTTTTGATAAGGACCAAAACCCAACAACAAAGGCAATCATAGAGGGGGCAAATTCATTTATATCACCAAGCGCCAGGGAAAAAATACAGGGAAAAGGCATTGTAATACTCAAGGATTCATCTGCAAACAAATGCGGCGTTATCTGCTCCTCTTACGAGATAATCGGCGGATTGCTGATGAATGATAAGGAATTCTTGAATCACAAGAGCGCCTATGTAAAGGATGTTCTTTCTATCCTTGAAAAAAGGGCAGTTGATGAGGCAAAGGTTATTTTTCAACGGTACAACCATCCTCAAAATGAATTATTATATACAGAGATCAGCAATGAGATCAGTTATGAAATAAATGAACTCACAGACCAGATTTTTGAATATCTGATTGCTCATCCTGAGAGCTTTTCCAAGGCCTATTATAAAAAACTGCTTCTCGTACACCTCCCTGATTTTGTTCAGAAGAGGAAAAAATTCAGGGACAGGGTAAAGAATCTACCCTTTAAATACAGGGCTGCTATTGTTTCTACTGAGATTGCTACAAGAAGTATTTACAGTGGTGGATTTGATGTACCCTTTGAGGAAAAACTGAAGCAATTTGCAAGGCGTTGCTGCAGTTGATAAACAATTTTGGCCATACTGACAAGCTCATTAGTCTTCTACACGCCCTTTTCCTTAACTGAAGGAAAGGGGCGCTTTATTCTTGTTTAACCTAAATTTTATGCTATAATTTATTATTTAAACAATAATTTCATTGAAAGGGAATAAGATATGATTCTAATCATTGACTTTGGCTCCCAGTATAATCAGTTAATAACAAGAAGGGTTAGGGAGCACCATGTCTACTGTCAGATAGAGCCACCGGATATAGATTTATCGTTTATTAAGGCTCTCTCTCCCCAGGGAATAATACTCTCAGGAGGTCCGGCAAGCATATATGAAAAAAACAGCCCTAAGGCAGATGCCGGAATTTTCAATCTCAATATACCAGTGCTTGGAATATGTTACGGAATGCACTTCATGATAAAAAATCTGGGCGGCGAGGTAGAAGGAACGGATAAAAGAGAGTATGGGATGGCCGACCTTAAGATCACAGGCCAGGGGGATATCTTTCACGGAGTCAATGACAAGACGCCTTGCTGGATGAGTCATGGTGATTCTGTCTCACGCTTGCCGGATGGATTTGATATAATTGCTTCTACGGAAAATACCAGGATTTCGGCAGTTGCTAATAATGATAAAAGGTTTTATGGGTTACAATTTCACCCTGAAGTGGCACATACACCTGAAGGGAAGAAAATGCTTGGTAATTTTCTCTTCAATATATGTGGATGCAAAAAGACATGGACAATGAAATCTTTTATCCGAAAGGCCGCAGAAGAAATAAAGGCAGAGGTGGGAGATAAAAAGGTTATTTTAGGGCTTAGCGGCGGGGTAGACTCTTCAGTGGCAACCGCTCTTCTTCACAGGGCCATTGGGAAACATCTAACCTGTGTCTTTGTTGATAACGGCCTCTTGAGAAAAGATGAGGGAGAGAAGATAAAGAGTTTGTTTAAAAACCATTTCCAGGTTAATTTGAGATATGTCAATGCCGGAAAAAAATTTCTTGACCCATTGAAAGGCGTTGTTGACCCTGAAAAAAAACGAAAAATAATAGGGAAAACATTCATTGATGTGTTTGAGGCTGAGGCCAAAAAAATTAAAGGGGCGGAGTTTTTGGGCCAAGGCACCCTTTATCCAGACTTAATTGAATCCAGATCTGCATTTGGAGGCCCGTCAGCAGTTATTAAGTCCCACCATAATGTGGGAGGTCTTCCAAAAAAGATGCACCTCAAACTTATTGAGCCCTTAAAGCACCTTTTTAAAGATGAGGCCCGTATTTTAGGCAAGGAGTTAGGGCTTCCTGATGATATTATACACAGACAGCCGTTTCCAGGGCCTGGCCTGGCAGTGAGAATAATAGGGGAGATAACAGCAAGACGACTGTCTATTTTAAGGCAGGCAGATGATATTTTAATTACAGAGATTAAGGCAAATAATTATTACAAGAGACTATGGCAATCCTTTGCTGTTCTGTTACCATTGAAAAGTGTGGGGATAATGGGTGACAAGAGAACCTATGAGCATATTGTAGTTATAAGGGCAGTAACCAGCCTTGATGCCATGACCGCAGACTGGGCAAGGTTGCCCCATACACTCTTGGCTCGAATCTCAAACCGTATTATCAATGAGGTAAAGGGTATTAACAGGGTGACTTATGACATCAGCTCAAAACCTCCAAGCACTATTGAATGGGAGTAATAGCAACCAATGATAGCCATTATTGATTATAAGGCGGGAAATCTTGCCAGTGTTGCAAGGGCGATAAACCA
>JAYEMW010000057.1:0-8346 GCA_034718555.1 Thermodesulfobacteriota bacterium | reverse complement strand
AGACTTATAAGAATCTTATGAAATAATGAGAGCCACTATGGATTATCAAATCAGTAAAAAGATTCAACTCCTAATAGAAAAAGGGGTTAGGATTACCAACCCATCAACCGTGGATATAGGAGAAGAAGTGGAAATAGAAAATATTTCTTCTGACGGTGTGGTTATATACGGAGGATGCAAAATTTATGGTAAAAAAACACTGATTATGTCCAAAGCAAAACTGGGCTATAAAGGACCGGTAACTATAGAGAATTGCCAAATAGGTCCTGATGTGGATCTTAAAGGTGGTTTTTTCTGTAACTCCGTGTTTCTCCAAAAGGCAAACATGGCTTATGGAGCTCAGGTAAGGGATGCATGTATCTTAGAAGAGGAGGCTAACGGCGCTCATGTAGTTGGGCTCAAACATACCATACTTTTTCCATTTGTTACATTAGGTAGTCTTGTCAATTTTTGTGACTGCCTTATGGCTGGTGGCACAAGCCGCAGAAATCATAGCGAGGTGGGAAGTTCCTATATTCACTTTAATTACACACCAAACCAGGATAAGGCAACCGCTTCACTGATTGGTGATGTTCCAAGAGGGGTAATGCTTAACCAAAAACCCATTTTCTTGGGAGGTCAGGGTGGATTAGTTGGACCCTCCCAATTAGGTTATGGAACGGTTATAGCTGCTGGTGTTATTTACAGGGGAGATTTTCCCGAGGGGGATGGACTTCTGTTTGATGGAGGGGTAAAAAAATCGAATTTGGTCTTTCACCCTGGGCTTTATTTGAACATTGCAAGACGTGTTCTCAATAGCATAAACTATATTGCAAACCTTATAGCCCTCAGACATTGGTATCTAAATGTCCGCTACCCGTTTTTTCAGGAAAACCATATGAGCCGGAAATTGTATGAAGGGGCGTTGGAGAAATTGGATGTTGCGATTGATGAGAGGATAAATCGTCTCAAGGCCCTGGCCCATAAAATGCCCCAATCTGTTAAACTATATCAAAATATTATTCAAGGAAAAGATGCCCAAGAGACAATAAAACAGGAAAGAGAGTTATTTGATAGATGGAAAGGAATAGAGGATACGTTTTATCTTTTTAGAAAAAAGATCGTTGAGACATCCGAGGCAAATGCCTTTTTGGAAAAGATAGCCAAGGATAGAGTGGAAAAAGGGAACGATTATATTGCAGTTATTCAGGGTTTGGACCAAAAATGGAGTGTTATGGGCACCAAGTGGCTTCAAGGTATTGTGGATGAGATAAATAAAAACGTATTGGAAGAAATACCTTCCTTTAAAGATGTTGCCGATAGATTGTAATGGTAAGATACAAAACAGCATGAAAAATGAAGACCAAAAACTTATAACAATTGGCGGGGGAAGTGGTCAATTCGCGCTGCTGTCAGGCTTGAGAGATCTGGATGGAATTAAGATTACCGCTGTGGTTTCTATGGTTGATAGCGGCGGGAGCACGGGCAGGTTACGCGATGAACTTGGGATCCTGCCGCCCGGTGATATTCTGAAATGCATTCTTGCGCTTTCGCCACATCGTGATATCGCACGAATAATCTTTCTGAAACGGTTTATCCAAGATAGACGTCTACAGGGGCACAACGCAGGGAATATGCTGCTAACAATACTTTCACAGTATACAGGTAGCTTTCCCACGGGTGTGCAGGCGCTTTCTGAAATTTTAGACGCAAAGGGAACTATTTTGCCGGTCACCACAGATAGGGCAACACTCGTTGCCGAGCTGACCGGGGGAATGCATATTTATGGAGAAACAGCAATTGACATACCGCGAGGCACACAACGTGAAAAAATTAGGAAGGTCTTCCTTGTTCCTCACCATAGTGATTCAATTTCTGTTTATCCTCCGGTAATTGAGGCGATCAACAGCGCAGACTATATCATTATCGGTCCAGGAGACCTGTTTACAAGCATTATTCCAAACCTTATTGTTCCAGGCGTTAAAGAGGCGCTCCAGGAAACAAGCGCAAAAATCTTGTATATTCTTAATATTATGACTAAATTCGGTGAGACCCACAATTTTACTGGAATTGATTTTGTTAGGAAACTTGAGGAATGCATTGGAAGGCAGATTGATGGAATAATCTATAATGCTGAAAAACCGGACAAAAAGTTATTGGCTCAATACTTAGAACAAAAAGCGGAATTTGTTGAAATTAATGAGAGAGACGATTGTTGGGAAAATCGCAAAATCTATGTATCTAATATGCTCGATATTGCCGGCAGTATTGTGCGGCACGACTCAAAAAAGTTAGCATCATTGGTACAGAAAATAATATCAAAGAACAGGGAATTACAATAGAACCAGCGAGGCTCCGTATCTCCGAACCGTAAAGTCCCGGGATTGTGAACTTTATTTCATTGCAAAAGCACTAACAAAAACACTTTTTTAAGGAGGAAGCAAATGGGAGAACTGTTTGGTACTGATGGAGTAAGAGGTGTGGCAAATGAATACCCCATGACCGCAGAGATGGCCTTAAATATCGGTAGGGCAACCGCTTGTTTATTTAAGAGAAAAGGTCATACCCCCAGAATCATTATCGGAAAAGATACCCGTATCTCTGGATATATGCTTGAAAACGCGCTTGTTTCAGGGATTTGTTCTATGGGGGTAAATGCCCTTTTAGTAGGGCCACTCCCCACACCAGGGATTGCATTTGCAACTAATAGCATGAGGGCTGATGCGGGTATTGTAATATCCGCCTCTCACAACCCCTTTCAGGATAATGGAATTAAAATATTCTCCAACGAGGGCTTCAAGCTACCTGACGAAAAAGAACTGGAAATAGAAAAACTGATTTTTTCTAACCACATGGATACAGTGCATCCGTCCCCCAGAGAATTAGGAAAGGCATATCGCATAGAAGATGCCAGGGGTCGGTATATTGTGTTTTTAAAAAATACCTTTCCCAAGGAGCATACCCTGGAAGGGACAAAGGTTGTCCTGGACTGTGCCTATGGAGCTACCTACAGGGTAGCGCCTGATACCTTTTTTGAGTTAGGAGCTAATGTTATCTCACTCTTTGACAAACCCAATGGGGAGAATATTAACGATCATTGTGGATCACAGCATCCGGAAACATTGATGGAAGAGGTAGTCAAGGGGAAAGCGGATGTTGGGTTTGCCTTTGATGGAGATGGTGATCGCTGTATTGCAGTTGATGAAAAAGGAGCTGTGCTTACAGGAGATCAAATCATGGCCATTTGCGCCAAGGAGATGAAAAAAGAAGGTAAACTGATCAATAATTTGCTTGTAAGTACAGTTATGAGTAACATAGGGCTTGGCATCGCATTAAAAGAGCTTGGCATAGAAAATGCGATAACAAAGGTCGGTGATAGATATGTTCTGGAAGAGATGCAAGCAAAGGGAGCCGTAATTGGCGGCGAAGATTCAGGGCATGTGATCTTTTTGGAGCATCACACCACAGGTGACGGCCTTGCAACCGCTTTACAGGTTCTATCTGCCATGAAAAAGACTCAAAAGCCCTTATCTGAGCTTGCGCAAGTTATGAAGGTGTTTCCCCAAAAACTCATTAATGTGGATGTAAAAACCAAGCCTGAACTATCCACCATTCCAGAAATAAGTCGGGCCATTAAGGGCGTTGAAAAGCAATTGGCTGATACAGGAAGGGTTTTGGTTCGGTATTCAGGAACGCAAAACATGTGTCGAGTAATGGTTGAGGCACCTACGAGCGAGGAGACCGAGAAATACTGCCGGCAAATTGCTGATTTGATCCGGAAAAAAATTGGTTAAATAAATTCAGACTGGAGGTACTATCGTGTCATTTAAGGTAATTGTAACCAGGGATTTTAATCATATGAGCGAGGTTGCTGCCCAAATATTGATAAAAGACATAAAAAACAAATTAGACAATAAGGATACCTATGTGCTTGGCTTAGCCACTGGTAATACACCTACCGGCCTTTATAAACGCTTTGCCAAGATAGCTAATGCAGGGGAATTTGACTGCTCGAGAATCCTAAGCTTCAATCTCGATGAATACATAGGTCTCCCTGGAGAAAACGTCCAGCAGCGTGCCATACATCCCGAAAGTTATAGCTTTTTCATGGTGCAAGAGCTTTTTGGGCTCCTTGAAAAAAAATTTAAGGAAGCAAATGTACCCTGGGGCACACTCATTGATCAAAAAAGGTTTCTGGGTGAGCTGAAGGCAAATCCAGGTGACTGGGAGGAGCAGGGGGCCGACAAAGGAAGGGCTATTGTAATCAAGAATAACGCTCAATCTGAATATCTTACCTGGATTCGCAGAGAGATATTGGATGCTTACCGTGAAAAAATTGATCGAAATGGAGGGATTGATTTCCATGTTGTGGGGGTTGGCGGACGTGGTCATATAGCCTTTCATGAATCGGGCATCCCTTTTGAGGGAAACAAAATGCTTTTAGTGAAACTTGATGAAAATACCGTGGAAAATGCAGTAAAAGACGGACACTTTTCAAGCAAAGAGCATTGCCCCTGGCATGCCATCTCCATGGGGGTCGAGCTTGTTTATAATGCAAAAACCGTGCTTCTTTTGGCCAATGGAGATCGCAAGGCAGATCCTATAGCAGAATCCCTTTTAAATGATCCTACACCTTTAGTGCCCATATCCTACGGGCAAATATACTCTAAAAGAGGTGGTAACATGATTTACGTGATAGATAAGTCTGCTGCCGAAAAGGTGCTGAAAAATGCAGATAGAATCAATCAACGTGGAATTGATATTGAAAATATCAGTAACTAAAGAGATTTTCAGAAGGCTAAAGGTCTAACATTTAAAAGCCTTACGTTGTTTTATATGCTGCTTATTTTACTGATTTATTTTTTATCTCAATTCTTTTAGAGAAATACATCCTAATACAGTAATCCCGGAACTGGGGTGCAAATCAAAAGATATATCCTATGAAAATGGCATTATTAGAAAAAATAACAATTTTTTTTAAAGAAAATTTTCGGTGTCCCAAAATTTATTTTGGTAAAAGCATAAGAAACGTCCCAACCGGTGCTTTTATACTCTTTCCGGTTCAAGACAGCCAACTTAACTGTGGGCTCACCGGTATTGTAGTCTTTAAAAAGAAGAAAGTTGCCAAGCCCAAAATCCCTTTGGACAAAATAGAATCCATGGTTCTTGACATAAAGGGATATACCTACAAAAAAATTCAAACGGAAAAAGGCGATCTTACAGAGAATTATCTCGGAGGAGAAGTCTTTATTAAAGATTTAAAGGGTCATGTTGGAAATCTTAAACTTACATCCTCTCTTTACGCTATATTTAATGAGAACTCTGCAAGGGCAAAACTTGAAAAAATATCCCTTGCCTTAGAAAAGATAATTGATGGGGAAGAAAATGAACACCGCCAAAGGTTGAGTCTCCCCTCCTCTGAGAAAAAAGGCATCATTATCGAGAGGATAACATCACTCAAGGATATATATTGGTCTTTAAAAAAAGAGATCCTAAATAACTTAGAAAAGATTGAGGCGCTATTTAGTTCTACTGATAAGCATATGTCTCAATTAGTCTTTCAACAATTAAAAAATATAAACACCCTTTTCAACAACCTGGATCGATTAGAAGTGCGGGGAAGGGACTCGGCAGGTATATCTGTTATTAGTGTATTAAACGACAAAGATTATCTCCAATTTGAAGAGGATTTAGATAGAAAATCGATATCACATGATTTTTTGAATCGCCAGAGAGAAAAGATTCTTTTAAACAAATGTATTACAATTAACCGCTATGAAAACAAAATTGCCGTTGTCTTTACCTATAAAATCGCTGCCCAGATTGGGCATTTAGGTGATAATGTAAAATTTTTAAGAAAACAAATTCAGGACGACCGTATTTTTCAATCTTTTCTTGCATTTCCGAGTATTTATCAAACCATTATCACTCATACACGCTGGGCATCCGTAGGGGAAATCAGCGAGCAAAACTGTCATCCCCTTGACAATAAAGCTATCTGGAAAGAAAAAGATGCCGAATTCAAGAATGGTAATGGGATTATTCACGTTTGCCTGAATGGTGATATCGATAATTATTTGATATTAAAAGAAGAATATGAAAAAGAAACAAAAAAATCCATCCCAAACCAAATCAACACAGATACTAAAATCATTCCACTCCAGATACAAAAATACTATGAGCTCGGCCATCCTATCGAGGAATCATTTAGATTGGCCGTTAATAATTTTACAGGTTCACACGCTATAGCCATGCACACTGACTTGGCCCCCGGCAAATTATTTCTTTCGCAACGAGGAAGTGGCCAGACCCTTTTTGTAGGGTTGGGTGAAGAACACTATATCACTTCCTCGGAAATTTACGGCCTTGTGGGGGATACCTCTCGATATATTAAAATGGAGGGCGAAAAAAAAGGGCAGATATTTATCTTGGATCAGGACTCATCCGGTGGACTTAATGGCATTAAGGCAATCTATTATAATGGAGGTCCTGTTCAACTTTCTGAAGATACTATTAAACAAACAGGAATCACCTTAAGGGATATTGATCGCCAGGGTTTTTCCCATTATTTTCTGAAAGAGATCTTTGAATCTCCTGGATCAGTGGAAAAAACGGTTCGAAACAGATGGAGTATATCGCAAAAAAACGGAAAAAGGCATTCGCTCATAATCTTGGATGATAGGGTTATCCCTCCTGCTTTAGCAAAGGCTCTTCATCAAGGCAGGATAAAGGAAATCTTATTTATTGGTCAGGGGACTGCAGGAGTCGCTGGTTATGGTTGCGCCGAATTACTTAGGTACTACCTTGCCGATAGTGGTATCCGGATTGCTTCTCTTAAGGCCTCTGAGTTTAGTGGGAACATTTTGAAAGCTAATCTTAAAGAATCCCTGATTATCGCCATAACACAGTCCGGCACTACCACGGATACAAATATAGCCATAGATATGGCAAAAGAACGTGATGCTTACACCTTGGCTATTGTGAACAGACGGGATTCAGATATAACCTTCAAGGTAGATGGCTCCTTATACACCAGTACCGGAAGGGATATTGAGATGTCTGTAGCCTCCACCAAAGCATACTATTCTCAGATTGCGGCTGGAAGTATCCTCGGTCTAAAATTAGCACAATTAACAGCAAGGAGGGATGATAATTTTATTCTCAGAGAGATTGAGAGACTGATGCTTATTCCCTCTTTAATGAAAAAAGTTTTGGATAGAGATGAGGAGATCTCTCTATCCGCTAATAAATTCGCCCCTACAAAAAAGTACTGGGCAGTTGTTGGCAGCGGCTATAATAAGATAGCTGCCGACGAAATCAGGATAAAATTGAGTGAGCTGTGCTATAAGACGATCTCATCAGATGTAGTAGAAGATAAAAAACATATAGATCTCTCCGCAGAGCCTCTTATCGTCGTGTGTGCTGCGGGAAGCAGGGGCAATGTTGTAAATGATATAATAAAGGACACAGCCATTTTCAAGGCTCATAAGGCTACCACGATTGTTATTGCCAGCGAGGGAGAGGAAAGATTCAGACCTTATGCAGATTCCTTAATTTTTATACCGGAGATTGATGAAAAATTTTCCTCTATTTTGACAACATTGGCAGGCCATCTCTGGGGTTATCATGCAGCAAGCGCAATAAATAAAGAATCTCGTTTTCTCTTTGATTTCAAGGAGGAGGTCAATAAATATATTTCAACCTCTCTTAAAGAAGGCCTTGATATTTACCAGACAATATTAGAGAAGGCCTTTCAAGAAAAAACTGCCATATTTTCTTCAAATTTTAAAAAAAGACTTAAAGGTAGGCGATATACGAGCGCCATGGATTTAAAAACCGCCTCTGATTTAACTCTTCTGTTAAAATATCTTTCCGGACGTCTCCCCATGGCTGACTTTGAGCTGGATTTTGACGTTAGTGGAACAGCCCCCAATATGTTTGCTGCCTTTTTCAACTGCATAGGAGAGGCTATAAATGATATGGCCAGGCCTATAGATGCAATTAAACATCAGGCAAAAACAGTTACTGTAGGGACCAGCAGAATTTGGGAACCGATAGAGGGATTGCTCTTTGAAACGTTGAAAGAAAACGGGTTTGATGAAGGCAATATCACCAATAAAAATGTTATTGTACTAAGAAATCTTCAAACCATTGTAGAGCAGATAAAAGGCGAAACCCTGTATCAAATCGGTGATCTTGCATATACTGGGGAACCGGTTGAAGATTCAAAGATTGCGGTTCTGAAAAAGAAAGGCAGCTCTGAAGGGCTTATGTCCAGGGTTGAAGGGAACAATAAACTTAAAGGGACTAAAAAAATTATTGTTAAGGCCGGTAATGTCTTTATAGGAAAGGGAAAGATTGATAACC
>JAYEMW010000056.1:0-5234 GCA_034718555.1 Thermodesulfobacteriota bacterium | reverse complement strand
TGCCCTTTTTCCTCAACTCTTTGTCATGCTCAAAAAATTATCCTCGGAATATCAACTATATACCTGCGGCAATTTTTTTCGCATTCCTCGATTTGAGAAAAAATTGCTATTCTCGGACAGCCTCCTAACAATTTAAACACGCCCCTGTTATCTGTTTTATTTTTTTAGTAAAGCGGCACATACCCTGCTTCAGATACGTATTGCTGCCCCTTTTCCGGGTTCATAACAAAGTTGATGAATTTAAGCACTTCACCCTTTGGCCAGCCTGGTGTAAACATGTACAAAGGCCTGCTTACAGGGAATGTCCCGTTTAAGGTAGTCGCCTCAGACCCGGTTACTCCATCTACAGTAAGGGCCTTTACAGTCTTATCTAAGTATCCGAGCCCAATATAGCCGATTGCATTTTTATTCTTTGATACAGCCTGTGCTACAGCGCCGTTTGACGCCTGAAGAAGGGCGCCTGGAAAAACCCTTTGCTTTTTCAAGACCTTCTTATGCCATACTTCATATGTGCCGGATGAGGTATCTCGTGAAATTACGACCATTGGGCGGTCCGGTCCGCCTATCTCTTTCCAGTTTTTAAATTTTCCCATATAGATATCTTTGAGCTGCACCATTGTTATGTTCCCGAGGTTGTTAGTGGGATGTACAACTGGTATTATACAGTCATAGGCAACTGCAAAAGGAACTGGATATCTTCCTTTTTCTACGGCCAGCTTTACTTCCTTAGCCTTGATAAAGCGGGAGCTGTCTGCTATATCAGTGGATCCATCAATAAGCGCCTTTATTCCATTTCCTGAACCACCACCAGAAATGGAAATTTTAACATCCGGGTTTTGTTTCATATATGCCTCAGCCGTCTTCTGTGCAATAGGAAGCACAGTTGTGGATCCTTTAATAACAATGTTTTCTGCCCATGCCATGCTTACAGTAAGACACAGTGCCAAGACAAAAGTAATTATTGCAATACCTTTAAATTTCATTTTATTCTCCTTTTTTATTTTTAATTTACTTTAAAAAACGATTGTTAGATTTATATTAGAAGTCTATTAGTATTTTGTTAAAGTGCCTTCCTGTTCACCTCCTTTGCTATTAAAATGTGTTTATTAGATTATTTAAAAAATATTTTATGCATTGCTTGTTAGGTTATTGTTAGAAAGAAATTAATGTTAGGTTAAAAAATGGGGGGCTACAGCAGGCAGCAGGGCAAGATTTTTGTAACAACAGGATAGTAAATCTATTGGCGCTGCGTGAGTTGTGCAATTGAAGGTGAGATAAAAGAAAAACCTAAAAATTGTTTCTCTTTAAAATTTGAAATGCAGTATATATATTTTTCAGGCCTAATTTAAAACACTCTTAGCTTTGGCCTATGATTCTTGACACAATCTTTACACAATCTTTACACAATGCTAACATATGCTTGTTAATATGGTACCTACATAATTAGAATATGTTATCCTCATAATAATTAATGTTAAAAATTAAGACACTGGTATAGATAACGGTAATTTTATGTCGAGAGAAAAACTCATTGTTGTAGATGATGAAGATGATATTTTAGAGTTGCTCAAGTTTAACCTCGAAAGAGAGGGTTATGAGATTTTCTGCGCAGCAACTGGAGAGGATGCTCTTTCTCTGGCTCGATCCAAAAACCCTGACCTTATTATTCTTGACCTTATGCTCCCTGGCATTGATGGGCTGGAGGTAACAAGGATACTTAAGAATGAGCCCAAAACCCATGTAATACCCATTGTCATGCTGACAGCTAAGGGTGAGGAGGCCGACATTGTTACGGGCCTAGAACTTGGGGCAGATGACTACATTACCAAACCATTCAACACAAAAGTCTTAATAGCAAGAATAAGGACCGTTTTAAGGAGAAAGCAAAAAAAATATCCGGAGGAGGAGCAGGTCCAGAAAATCCACGATCTTGTTATACATCCCGGAAGACATGAGGTGCTGGTCAATGAGATGCCTGTGCAGTTAACCTTGACGGAATTCGGCATTCTGAGCTACCTGGCAAGGCGGCCTGGATGGGTATTTACCCGTTTCCAGATTGTAGATGCAGTTAAAGGTGACGAATATTTTGTTACAGATCGCTCGGTAGATGTGCAGATTGTGGGGCTAAGGAAAAAACTGGGCACTGCCGGTGCATACATAGAAACTGTCCGAGGTGTTGGATACAGATTTAAGGAGGATAATGGTTAAAAAAAAGAGATTATTCTGGCAACTTTTCCCCTCCTATGTAGTTATCTTAGTCATATCTCTTGTGGCAGTTACCTGGTATGCATCCTGGTCCTTGCGGCATTTCTTCCTTGACCAGACATCAGAAGATCTAAAGTCCCGCGCCCACTTTTTTGCAGGCATGGTATCAGAAATCATAGATCCCTTGGACAAGGAGAAGGTTGATTCTTTGTGTAAAAAGATAGGGATAGGCGCCTCAACAAGAATAACCGTTATTCTCCCATCAGGGAAGGTTATTGGCGATACGGAAAAAGACCCGGCCATTATGGATAGCCATGCAGATCGTCCAGAAATCATGGGTTCCTTGACTAAAGATTACGGCACATCCATAAGATATAGCCGGACAATTGAAAAGGACATGATGTATGTTAGCATTCCGCTCAGAAAAGATGGCCTAATTAAGGCAATCATCCGCACATCAGTACCGGTAAATCCAATACAGGGTGCCATAAAAAAAATCCAGCTAAATATTGCAATTGGCGGGCTTATTATAGCAGCCATTGCAGCAGCCCTTAGCTTATTAGTTTCACGCAGATTAACCCTTCCAATTGAGAAAATCAGGGTTTGGGCGGATGATGTTGCCAGTGGAAAATTTCAAGCTGGACCACCTTCAGATGGTTCTGAAGAAATTGCCGCACTTTCAGAGGCAATAAACCGAATGTCCATTGAACTTCGTGAGCGCATAAACACTGTGAGGCGGCAACGCAATGAAATGGAGGCCGTGCTTTCCAGCATGGTTGAAGGTGTTATTGCTGTGGATATAGAAGAACATATCATCAGTATCAATCGTGCGGCAGGTGACATGTGTGGGTGTGGCTCTTTAAATGTCCAGGGCAGGAGCATCCAGGAGGTAATCAGAAATACCCAGTTTCATCGTTTCCTTAAAGAGGCTTTGTTGAGCCATTTACCTATTGAAAGGGATATTGTTCTTTCAACTAATGGTGAGCGATTCCTGAATGTGCACGGTTCTTTACTTAGGGATGCAGAAGGAAAAAAGATTGGCGCCCTTATTGTATCAAACGATGTAACCCGTATGCGGAAGCTTGAAAATATCAGGAAAGATTTTGTTGCCAATGTCTCCCATGAAATAAAGACACCCATTACAGCCATCAAAGGGTTTGTAGAAACCCTTCAAAATGGCTCTGTTAAAAGCGAAGATGACAGAGAACGCTTTCTTGGCATCATAGAAAAGCATACAGGTCGCCTGGAGGCTATCATAGAAGACCTTCTTTCTCTCTCAAGGATTGAGGAAGAGGATAGAAGAGAGACAATAGCTCTTTCTGGGGGAAAAGTCCGAGAGGTCCTTGAGAATGCAATCCGGGCTTGTGATCACAAGGCTAATAACAAAAATATTAGAATTGAATTGTCCTGCCATGAAGATATATCAGCAAAAATAAATGTCCAACTCCTTGAAGAAGCGGTCATTAATCTCCTCGATAATGCAATTAAATACAGCGATATTGAGGGGACAATCTATGTTGAAGTCAGCCAAAGGGTAGGGAAGATATTTATCAGCGTACGGGATGAAGGTCAGGGTATTGAGAAAAAGCATTTACCCCGACTGTTTGAACGGTTTTACCGTGTTGACAAGGCAAGAAGCAGGCAGTTAGGGGGCACAGGTTTAGGTCTTTCCATTGTTAAGCATATTGCACAGGCCCATGCAGGCGATGTATCCGTTGAAAGCACCTATGGTAAAGGCAGTACCTTTTCGATCAGTCTGACAACGGTGTAAGATTCAAATGAAATCAGGCTGCTTGAGATATTTTTTTGAGAGAATACCTATAATGTTTCATACCCATCCCTGAACCTCTTCCGAAATAATGCCATTTAGGAAAATTGAAGTCCGCCGTAATAGACCTCGGCATGAGCAGCACAGCCTTTAAAAAAGATTCCAGGTCAGGCACATTGTAAATATTAACATCAAATCCCAACCTGTCTATCCGATCAAGCACCTTTCTTAAATGTGGTATATTCCAGACAAGAGCAAGAGATTCTGCTTGTTATTAGATAAAATTTTTCTCATCTCCAAACAGCTTTTCTTCGACAATCTTGATATTTTCCGGAGCATCTACCTCAATAGAGTCATAGACAGTCTCTATCAGCTTTATTTTAAAACCGTGCTCCAGGGCTCTTAATTGCTCAAGTTTTTCTTTTTTCTCAAGTATTCCCCAGGAAAGTTTTGTAAAGGTGCGCAGAAATTCTTTTCTATATGCATATACCCCTATATGTTTGTAATGTTCATTGGCTATATTTTTATCCCTGCAAAAGGGTATAGGCAAACGGGAAAAATATAGGGCATATTTATTGCTGTCAAATACTACCTTCACCTTGTTTATGTCCTGTATGTCCGTATCTTTTTTTATCTTATACATAAGGGTTGACATGGGGATTTTAGGGTCATCTTTAAGGGGTCTTATCAAATCAGATATTATTGATGGACGAAAAACAGGTTGATCACCTTGTATATTTACAACGATGTCTTGGTCATCTGTTTTAATTTTCTCTGTTGCCTCAAAAATGCGGTCTGTTCCAGACGGGTGCTCCCTAACCGTCATAATAACCTTACCGCCGAATCCTTTAACACAGTTATAAATTCTAATATCATCGGTTGCCACATACGCTTCATCCAATTCCGCACATTTTTTGGATCTCTGATAGACATGCTGTATCATGGGGATTCCTGCAATTAATGCAAGGGGCTTTCCTGGAAAACGTTTTGAATGGTATCGTGCAGGTATGATGGCAATTATTTTCAATTTATGTTCTTCTATTGTTAAAAGGACTTTAATGGATTTAACTGTGCAATAGGTTATTTATTACATAGGAAGTAGAATATCAAGGAACTTAAATCTGTTCCTACCATACTACCCTGCGATTATTTATCCGGTTCCAGTATGCTGCTCTTTGTATTGGGGAGTGAAACAGTGAAGACTATGTAGTCCTGATCCTGCTCAAAAAAGAGAAGGCCTCCCATGTTCCTTAGCAATTTA
>JAYEMW010000055.1:0-5244 GCA_034718555.1 Thermodesulfobacteriota bacterium | reverse complement strand
TGCAATGGACATCTGCAAGGATTGTAATTTATGTGTGGACATCTGTCCTGTCGGCGCTATTACAAGGAAAAAAAATTAACGAATCTAAAACTCCTTATTTTAATGTGAAGGAGCTGCAAATATAAGGATCTTCAAATGGCAAATATAAAGGAAAACATTGAACGCATTTTTATTGAATTGCCGGAGGGCGTAAGCCTTTTGGCCGCCGCCAAAACCAGAACATCTGAAGAGATATCCGAGGCGATTAAGGCAGGCGTTACCATAATAGGAGAAAATTATCTTCAGGATGCAACTAATGTGTTTTATGACGTCAAGGAAAAGGCTGAATGGCATTTTATCGGGCATCTTCAGAGAAATAAGGTAAAAAAGGTGGTTGACATTTTTGACATGATTGAATCTGTCGACTCCTTCAGACTCGCAAAAGAGATAGATAGACACTGTAAGGTAATAAATAAGGTTATGTCTATACTGATTGAGGTCAACAGCGGTGAAGAAGATCAAAAAACCGGGGTCGCACCAGATGATTTAATAGGGCTCATAAAAGAGATATCGGCTCTTGAAAACATAAAGGTCATGGGGCTTATGACAATGGGGCCAAGATTTGGAGACCCTGAAGATTCTCGTCCCTACTTTAAAAAAACAAAAGGATTGTTTGATCAGATAAAGGGTGTTTCCTTACCAGGCGCAGAGATGAAATATCTTTCCATGGGTATGACAAATTCTTACAAGGTTGCGTTAGAAGAGGGGGCAAATATTGTAAGAATAGGGACAAAGATATTCGGGGAAAGAGAATTGGTCGATCATTGAGCTATACTGCACAAGAAATGAAACGACTAATGGGTAAGGCTGTCAACACCTTTAATATGATAGAAGATGGTGATAAGGTGCTGGTTGCCGTATCCGGTGGTCAAGATAGCATATCGCTTCTATGGCTGCTCAGGGAAAGACTTAAAAGAATACCCATCTCATATGAAATTTTTTCGGTTCACATAGACCTTGGATTTGGACCGGATACATCTAAAGATATGAAGGACTTTTTCATAAAAAATGGCTTTAATCACCACATTATTAAGAGTAAATTTGGGCAACGGGCACATACGGAAGAAAACAGGGAAAATCCATGTTTTTTCTGTTCTCGGTTAAAGAGGAAATCAATATTTGAAAAGGCAGCAGAGCTTGAATGCAACAAGGTGGCTTTTGGGCATCAAAAGGATGATTTTATAGAGACGCTCTTTTTAAACCTTTTTTTTGCAGGATCAATTGACACAATCCAACCTGTCCAGGAATTGTTTCATGGAGAACTCACCCTGATAAGACCCTTTTTTTTCTTAAGCGATTACACTATTAAAAAATATGCTCGCGAAATGGGTTTTCCGAATATTGAAAGCGGTTGCCCTACAGAAAAAACATCTAAAAGGGTCCAGATAAGATCCATGCTTTCAGATTTATATCTAACGAACAGAAAGATAAAAGGAAACATATTTAATGCGTGTAACGGTATAGTAAACAAGCATTATAAGCATGCGTCCCATGTGACAAAGCTGTAATTGCTCACCGCAGAGTAACGGTAAAGAAATATGAAAAAAGATAAGATAAAGGTAGGCCTCATTGGAGCAACAGGTTATGGCGGGGTTGGTTTAATTGAACTCTTGATAGGCCATCCGCATGTAAGTTTACGTGCCCTTATGGCAAAGCAGGATATAAATAAACCTATAAGCACAATTTACCCCCATCTAAAGGGATTCTGCGACCTTCCTGTTTATGATCCCACTGATCCTGAATGCCCCGATGACTTTGACATTGTCTTCTATGCGACTCCTGATGGAGTTGGTCAAAAAGATGCGCGCAAATGGCTGGACAAAGGAATCAAGATAATTGACTACAGCGGAGATTTCCGGTTCAATAATGAGGCTAATTATGCATCCTATGCATTCAGAATCGGCAAGGCAGGTGAGCATGCTGACCCGGAACTTCTTTCATCAACTATTTATGGAATGCCGGAATTACACAGAGAGGAAATAGCAGATAAAAAACTTGTTGGTAATCCTGGATGTTTTGCCGCAAGCTGTATTCTTGGCATAGCGCCGGCCGTAAAATTCAACCTTATAGACAGCAGCGACATAATATTTGATGCAAAGACCGGTGTATCCGGGGCAGGCAAAAAGCCGTCACCGACTTTTCATTTCCCTGCAAGATATGAAGCCATGAATGCCTACAAGATTTCCGGTCACCAACATATATACGAAATCGAGAAAGAGCTGAGTTCCTTAAGCGGCAAGGAGATTAATATTACATTCACGCCACATGTCGTCCCTCTGAGCAGGGGTATTTTATCTACTATTTATGCGGACCTTCTCCCTGATGTTACAATGAAAATTCTTAGGGATGCATACTATAAAATGTATAGCAATGAACCATTTATCCGGGTATTCAGCCATGGAGAAACTCTGACTACAACAGATGTAAGGGGTAGCAACTATTGCAATATTTTGCTCAATATTGATTCAAGGACAGGGAAGGCGATTGTTGTAAGCCTGATTGATAACTTAGTTAAGGGTCAGGCTGGAAATGCATTGCAGAATATGAACATTATGATGGAAATTGATGAGACCGCCGGTCTGATGCATCCTGGAAATTTTCCATAATTTTATTGTTTAGGGTCGCTCAAAAATAACTGTTACTTGTGTTACGCCCATTTTATTTATCTCCTATTGATAAGAACTCCCTTTCCGAGGAGAGGAGTACAGAAAAATTATCATTGTGTGTCAATCTCAAAATAGGTGCATCATATTTAGGTCGCACCACCCTGGCCCAGACCGCAGACCGGTTACCCACACTGCGTAGCAAAAAATCAAGTTTAATGTGTTGCGTGTCTAAGTCCACAACAGATAAATGAGTCACACCAGGACTGGCTGAATAATCGAGGTAAGTTTCAGTAAAAGTAATTGAAGTCAGCACGGCAGTTGATCGGGCAAAAATAGCATTGGACCCAAAATCAGGATTTCGTCAAAAAATAAAAGATATCGAATCAAAATTAAAGGTCAGTCAACCGTAAACATGACCCTATTTCAGGTTCACTCGTAAACATCTTTCCGGTGGCCGATACGAATAACGCGGACAGTAACAACATCTTCAACTATATCGCAAATAACTCTATACGCACCGATTCTATATTTCCAGAAGCCGGATAAATTCTTTCGCAGAGGATTTCCAAAACGACGTGGGTCTTCATTTGTAGCAATTCGTTCCCGCAAATAATTAAGAATATTAGCCTGGGCTGTGCGATCCAGATTACGCAACTCCTTTCTCGCCCGCTCATCGACTTCAACTCTCCAGATCACACCCTTGCTCCAATTCATCTAATGACCAAACTCTTTCGGGGGGATTTTCAATCCTGTGAACCGTCAGATAGTAATCCTCAATATCATCCAGATGCTCCATAATGGCCTCACGAACGTAATAAGATTTCGTTCTCCCTGTTTTCACGGCTAAAGCCTGAAGTCTTTGTTCAAATTTTTCAGGTAGTCTAACAGCCAACATACTTACACCTCCTGTTATACAAATATAACATTAGGCTGCACAAAGTCAAGAATCAAGCTAAAGCTGAAAAAATAAATTTTTTCCCGGTATATAGGCAAAGGCATGTAATGTTTTCATTCCTCGCGGTATGACTGATAGAGGCCTTTGCCATCCAAGGTTGCCGAGAGTGAGTTTTTTGAAGCGACTGGTGAAAATGTTTCGTCTTTTTGTGAAGTTTCTTAAGGGGCAGGCCGTTGACGGGTGATACCACGTTTCATTGTTGCCTCGCCGAAGTTCAGCAGATAGCCAAGTCTCAGGCCAGTGAGCTTGAGATACGTCAGAAGCTGCCACCACGAAATCCGCGCATTCCTTCGGATAAAGGTGAGCTGGGAATCGCTCGCTGCGGATGTTTTCGAGAGCGCGATTCACAATACTGGAATTGAGATATGCCGCTCCGCCGTACTGTATTATTACTCCATTTCCAATAAGGGTTCACGAAAAAATAAGTTTACAATTTCAGGTGTTGAGGCGCCCGTCTGGCAAGGCGTGGAAACGCAGGAATATCAGGCATATTCCGAGTTTTCACAACGCAGTCAGGCGGGATGCATCGGCGGCTGAAATGTTAAGTTATTATTGAGTGAGCCCTAAGCAGGTTTCGCATCTATGAAGTTCCTGTCGGGTGTTCAAATGTCTGGCACGATAACGCCGAATTAAGCAGGCGCACGCCCTTTGCGCTCTGCTTGAATGACAGGTTCTGCAAGCACATATTAAGGATTATAACCTGTCGTGATCTTCTGGTTCCACATCCGGCGCTTTATTAAGCACCGCCTGGAATTTTTCACGGCTTGCACTTTTAGAGCGTCTTTTAATGTATTCCTCAGTTAAAAGCGCAGACATTTTTTCAGCTGCAGCAGATGCGACAAACTGATTTATGGAAATACCCTCACGCTTTGCCAACTGCCTTATCTGTTCATGGATAGACTTAGGGATACGCAAACTTAATGTACTCATGATATTACTCCAATCTCGATCAGAAATTCTTTTGGATCAAGAATTCTCAAACCGAATTTGTAAACGTTTATAAAATGGCGTTTATTGTATGTAATAATTGCATCGCAACCACCCGCCACTGCAACTTCCAAAACAAGGTCATCGGATGGATCAGGCAAAAAAGGACGCCAGAGAAAGAAAATGTCTTGCTGTTTTCCTACATGGCAGAAAAAGTCTATAAAATCGCTTATATCTTTTTCGGTAATAGAAGCAGGAAGCTTGCCCCGCCTCAATACATCTTCATATTCAATGATCAAAGGAACTGATATTGCTATAGAAAATCTTTTGCTCTGGAGAAGAGAAACCAATTTGTATGAGGCACCACGACGGGAATTCAAGGCTGTGAATAAGACATTTGTATCTATAACGATTTTCATGTGGTATTATATATCATACCATAAAGTGATAGTCAAGCATATTTTCTACCTGCAGAACGTAAAGCTGAGTGGCTGGGCAACGATAACCGAAAAACTATGATAAAGATAAAACTACCGGTCAAATATCACCCTCCAAAAACGGCACGGCTTTGCCCAGTCCATCTCCAGCGCTTGGTTGGGCATTTTGTGTTTCTCTATTGGATTGGATTCATTCTCGTAATAGCAAATCCGCAATATCTTCTGCCCAAGGTACCAAGTCTTGATATATTTTTGCTATTTTTCCGTCATTTACCCTGAA
>JAYEMW010000054.1:0-24900 GCA_034718555.1 Thermodesulfobacteriota bacterium | reverse complement strand
TTTTCCTAAAAAGACGTTCATTATTGAAAAATATTCATTATATTATCACAATATGCTGTGATAATGTTAATATTATGTTCCATATATGGTAAAAAACCATTGGCAAGGGGGTAAGCGGGAATTGCTGATTACCCTGCGCTTTGCCTTAGGGCTTGAAAACCCCACCCAGGAAGACATAGGGCACGGAGATGTTGCCCCTCTTGATGCCAGTGGTCAACCAGATCCTGATGGGATTATTAATGTAGGCGATGCCCTGGTTATATTGAGAAAGGCCTTGGGGATTATTCAGTTTTAACAAAGCAAATTGATTGATTTTTCGGCTGAAAGCCGTTAGATTATGTCAACTATTTTTTGGATTTTATTTAAGGCAAAAAAAAAGGAAATAAGGAGGAAAAATGAAAAGAAATTATAAAATGTTAATGGGTTTTACAATCGGGATTCTTTTTAGCTTATTTATCTTGGCAGCAGGACAATGTTTGGCAGAGTCCGGCGGAATGCGCTACTCTATTGTTGTGTCGAAATTTCAAAATCGCTCTAACTGGCGAGGTCAATGGAGTCTTGGAGATGCCTGGGGTGCAATCCTGACAGACAGCCTGAGCCAGACAGGTAGATTTATTGTTTTAGGGGAGAATGATATGCGGCAGGAGGCTATGAAAGAGCAGGACTTTGCTGCGAGCGGAAGGGCAGCCGGTGGTGGGAAAAAGGTGGTTACCGGTCAGATGACCCCGGCTCAACTCCTCGTAAAGGGAGACATTACACATTTTTCAGATGGAACAGCCGGTGGCAGCGGCGGAATAGGATTCAAGGGCTTTAAGGTTGGTCTTAAGGGCGGCATAGCAGAGATAAACACGGTAATGTATATTGTTGATTCCAGCACTGGACAGGTGATGGCTTCAAAAAAATGTTACGGCAAGATTACTAAAAAAGGCCTCTCTATTGGGCTTTCTAAAGGAGGGTTTAGCGGTAACATAGGAGGCTTTAAGAAAACAAACGCGGGAAAAGCTGTTGAAATGGCAGTAGACGAAGGCGTGAAATTTTTAATATCAAAATTAGAGGATATACCCTGGACTGGGACAGTTATCCTCAAAAAAGGAGACAAGGCATACATCAACAGAGGAGAAAGGGAGGGAGTTAGTGTTGGACAGACCTTCGATGTAGGAGAGGTAACAGTATTGAGAGATCCGGATACCGGCGAGGTGCTTGACCAGAGCATAGATAGTGCAGGAAGCATTAAGGTGGTTAAGGTAAAACAGAAAATAGCCATATGCAAGATTATAAAGGGTAAAGGGATAGAGAGAGGCATGACTGTTGTTTTGCCATAATAATTATTACGCAAACTTGACATCTATTTTCTGTAGTGCTATACCCCGGAAGGCCACAAATTGTGATTTTTCAATGGCCCTGAACATCAATATCTGCGTTGTTCAGGCTCGCAATAGCCGGCTATTACGAGCCTTCACGCCTTGCTCTTGATGCTCATTGCTCACCGAAAAAAACGCAATTTATAATCTTCCGGAGTATAATTTCCCAACACTTTTTACTTTAACCTGAGATTGAGGATTTTTATGACATTTCAAGAATTGATTATGTCCCTGGAGAAATTCTGGGCACAACAAGGTTGTTTAATCCAGCAACCTTACGATATCGAGGTAGGCGCAGGCACCTTCCATGTTGCCACCCTTCTCAGGGTTTTAGGCCCTGAACCATGGTCGGTTGCCTATGTCCAACCTTCGAGAAGACCAACAGATGGCAGGTATGGAGAAAACCCAAATAGACTTGGCCATTATTATCAATACCAGGTCATTTTACAGCCATCCCTTTTATACGTACAGGATATATATTTAGAAAGCCTTAAGGGACTTGGCATAAATCTTTTAGAACATGACATAAGGTTTGTGGAAGATGATTGGGAATCCCCCACCCTCGGCGCATGGGGAGTTGGATGGGAGGTCTGGCTTGACGGCATGGAGATCACACAATTTACATATTTTCAGCAGGCCGGTGGATTTGATTTAAATCCAATACCCATTGAAATAACATACGGATTAGAGAGAATTGCCATGTATTTGCAGGACAAGGAGAATGTCTATGATCTTATGTGGAATGATACGGTTACATATGGGCAAGTGCATAAGAAAGGGGAAATGGAGGGATCTATATACAACTTTGAACTGGCGGATGTAGATATGCTCTTTTCCCTCTTTAATATGTATGAGCTTGAATCAAAAAAAATCGGTGAAAAGGGTATTGTTCTGCCGGCCTATGATTATTGCCTAAAATGTTCCCATATTTTTAATATACTTGATGCAAGAGGCGCTATAAGCGTAACGGAAAGAACAGCCTTTATTGGGAGAATAAGGGAATTGGCCAATTTATCTGCAAAGAATTATCTTAAACAAAGAGAAGAACTTGATTTTCCTTTACTAAAAAAACCATAGCAGGACAGGCCCCTTGAAAATTAATACATGATACTTTACTTAAGAAGGTTTATAGAAAATGAGCGACTTAATTTTGGAAATCGGCACAGAGGAAATACCCTCAGACTATCTTGATAATGGCCTGGAGCAATTAAAAAATATTTCTCGTAAATACCTCGAAGAAAACAGAATTGATTTTCATGGGGATATCACAACCTATGGGACTCCAAGACGCCTTATTTTGGTAATTAAGGACATATCATCAAGCCAGGGCAATCTGGAACGGGAAATAATAGGGCCACCTAAAAACATAGCATACGATGAAAATGGCAACCCTAATAAGGTAGCTATGGGATTTGCAAAAAAAAATGGGGTATCTGTTGACCAATTGGTATCAGTGACAACCAAAAAAGGAGAATACATCGCCATTAATAGCGTTATTGAGGGTAAACCTTCCATTGAAGTACTTTCTGCTATTCTGCCTGAAGTAATTCAGTCTATTTCGTGGCCGAAATCCATGAGATGGGGGGATGTGGGATTTTTATTTGTAAGACCTATTCACTGGATAATGGCAATGCTTAACGAGGAGGTCATTCCATTTGAGCTTGCCGGTATTATCAGCGGAAATTACACCTATGGCCATAGGTTTATGTCACCAGACCCTTTAAAAGTTAAAAATATAAATGATTATTTCACCTCAATAAAGCAGGCCAATGTAATAGTAAAACCTGAGGAAAGAAGGAAAATGGTTGCCCGGAATGTTGAAGATGCATGCGATTCCGTCTCCGGCTGCATACTTAAGGATGATGAACTCCTTTCAACTGTGACAAATATGGTAGAGCATCCTTATGCATCTTTAGGCAGTTATGATCCCCATTTTCTTGAACTCCCTGAAAATGTGCTCACAACATCCATGCGCAAGCATCAAAAATATTTCTCTGTTGTTGACGAAAAAGGAAATTTAATGCCCTACTTTGTGGCAGTTAATAATACAAAACCAAAAAAGGAGTTTATAGTCAGCCATGGCCATGAAAGGGTGTTAAATGCACGCCTTTCAGATGCACAATTCTTTTTTCAGGAGGACAGAAAAAAACCACTGTCTGATAGACTTGAAGAGCTGAAAAGGGTTATGTTCCATCAAAAATTAGGCACATTGTACGAAAAGGTTGGAAGGTTTACAAGGATTGCTGAATATTTAACAGAAATAACAGCCTCAGAAAATATTGAAAATACAAGGCAGGCCTGTAAATTATGTAAATGTGATCTTGTCACATTGATGGTGTCGGAATTTCCTTCCCTTCAGGGCACTATGGGGGAAATATATGCAACACTTGATGGAAATCCGAAGGATGTCTGCCTTGCCATATCAGACCATTACCTGCCTGTTCAGGCTGAATCTAAGCTTCCTGAATCCTTAACAGGTTTAATTGTAGGCCTTGCAGATAGAATGGATACGATAATAGCATGTTTTGCAGTAGGCCTTAACCCAACTGGAACTGCCGATCCCTATGCCCTGAGACGTAAATCCCTCGGTATCATTAGACTTATCAGGGGAAAGGAAGTTAAAATCCCTATAAAGGGTTTTGTTGAAAGGTCATCTAACATTTTAAACGAAACTATATCTTTTGATGCAAAAGAGGTTGAAGAAAAGGTTCTTAATTTTATCAGGGAACGCTTCAAGAATATGCTTTTAAATGAGGGAATTCCTTTGGACTATATTGATGCAGTAATTTCTACTGACTTTAATTTTTTGCATCAGATAGATAAAAAAATTGGGGCCCTGAAAAAATTCCGTAATTCTTCACAAGAATTTGAATCCTTAGTTCTATCCTTCAAAAGAATTATGAATATTTTAAAGGGTTTTTTAGAAACTCCTTCGGTTAATCCTGGATTATTCGAAGATAAGGTTGAAGAAAACCTGTGGAATATATTTATCTCATCAAAGGATAGCGCAGAGTATGAGATAGCCAAGGAGAATTATTTTGAGGCCCTGAATGTGATAGCCCACCTGAGTGAACCTATCAACGGGTTTTTTAATCAGGTAATGGTTATGGCTGAGGATGAAGATGTAAGGAAAAACAGGCTTTCAGTGTTAAAGGAGTTAAGCAATCTTTTCCTTAAAATAGCTGATTTTTCAAAATTCATTGTTTGATGGAAAACAATTCACAGTTTAAAAAGGTTACAACCAAAGATTGTCCCCCTGTCAGGAATCTGGTTTCATAATTAGAAAGTACATTTCTCCAAAATGTTTCAAATGACCTGCAGCCGTCTCTGCATACGGACCATTGCCCCAGAAAATATCCGCCCGGCCAGGTCCTTTTATTGCTCCACCGGTATCTTGATTTAACAAGAACCTGGAAAATGGCACCCAGCCAATTATACTTCCATCCTCTTCTACGATAGGTTTGCTGCATTTTATATATACAAGCGCACCCTTAGGAAATAATCTGCTGTCAACTGCAATTGATCGTCCAGGGGTCAAGGGCACACTAATATTGCCCAGGGGGCCCTCATCGTTTATTGTAAAAAATATATAAGACGGGTTATAATTTAGTACATCTTTTTTCTTATCAGGGTGATCATTCAGATAAGCACTTATTGTCTGGAGGGAGATGTTTTCTCTTTTGATGTACCCTTTATCTATCATATATTTCCCTATGCTTTTATAAGGGTGGCCATTTGTGGCGCTATACCCAACATTTAATGTTTCTCCATTGGTAAGTTTTACCATACCTGAGCCCTGGATTTGTAATATTGCTATATCAAGGGTATCCTTTAACCAGGCGATCTCCAGATTTTTCTCCTTTAAGACCTTCCCTTCAACTATATCCTTCCTTTCGTAATATGGAACAATGTTTTCGCCTTCTATCCTTCCCATAAGTCGCTGTCCATGCAGTTTAGTTCGAAAAAGCCCTAAATCAACATTCAATAAACTATCCGGTCTTACGTAAATAGGATATTTATAAATAGAATCCCGCTCAACGCTCCCCTCAAAAGTTGGCTCATAATATCCTGTAAACAGAACGTTATTATCACTATTTAGTCCGTTAGCCCTGTAAAGGAGAAACTTTTTCCTTAATCTTCTATTAAGCAAATCCATACTGGGCTTTTCTTGAATAATTTGCAAAAAAGTCCTCAGGGATTGCCTAACGTGTTCTATGGAAAAGGTATCTGTGCCAAAATAAAAAAGATTATCATCATTGAGTCTATCAAGATATTCCATGCTTCTTTTAGCCGCCACAACAAGAGAATCAATCTCAAGGTCATCCTTAAATTTTGGCCAGAGATAGCGTACCTTTTTTAAAGGCCTTTTAACCTCTTTTACAGTAATGGGATAGCAGGCAACAAGGTGCAAGATTATTACAACTACTAATATATTTCTAAAGTTCTTAAGCATAAGAAAACTTTACATTAACTATTACCAAAAAACAAGCGCAGTTTTCTTTACTTAAGCAAACCGAGTTTTTACCTTTACAATAAATTTTAACTTGACATTGGTTTATTTATATATTTATATGTATGACATTTCCCTAATACTTACTACTAAAATACAATTTTATGTTCAAAAAAATTAAACAAAACAGGATGTTTGAGGAGATTGTTAATCAGATATTTGAGTCAATGCTCAGGGGTGATTTAAAGCCAAACGATAAATTGCCCTCGGAGAAAGAACTGGGACAAATATTTGGCGTTAGCCGTGTAACGGTAAGAGAGGCAATAAGATCTTTAGAGCAGTTTGGCGCCATTGAGGTTAGGCAGGGCAGCATGGGAGGTGCATATTTAAAGGAGATGGGTATTGATGCGGTTGTACAACAGACCGTAAATGCATTTCGAATGACAAATATAACCTTTCAAAACCTTACTGAAGCACGATCAGTTCTCGAAGAGACAATTTTAGGAAAATTGATATCTTCCAATAACCATGATGAGAGTTTTAAGAAATTGGATGAATCCATTGTTGAAGCAAAAAAGCACTTTAAAAACAATAAAAACAGAGACAGGCTTCGTGCAAATTTCAGATTTCATTCTATAATAGCGGAGATGACGAAAAACCCTATAATCATATTTATGCATAAACTCATTGTAGATTTTTCTTTTTACTTTTTTAAAAATGTAGAGCCATCCA
Organism: Thermodesulfobacteriota bacterium; assembly: GCA_034718555.1. GTDB lineage: Bacteria > Desulfobacterota > DSM-4660 > Desulfatiglandales > B25-G16 > M55B121. Next base: position 18,357 of record JAYEMW010000054.1, on the reverse strand, counting down.
TTTCTATGATTGAAAAAACATTTATAGACCATGAAAAAATTGTTGAACTCCTGGAACAAGGTGAGTTTGAAATTGCAGGCAATGTCTGCTCTAATCATATAAAGGATGTGAGCGCTCAGATCATGGAAAAATCAAAAAAACAATCACTCATAAACACACCTGTCTAAATTTTAATGGAGAACCTGATAAAATGAGAAATTTTTACTTAACACCGGCCCTAAACAAAATGTCTCAGGAAGAGATTAGAGCTTATCAGGAGGAAAAGTTATCAAGACAACTGAGATATTGTTATGACAATTCTGAATTTTATAAAAATAAGTTTGACGATTCCGGGGCAAGGCCTGAAGACATCAGAACAATTGATGATTTACGGAAATTGCCGGTCTTTATGACTAAAGATGATGAGAGAAAAAGCGCGCAGGACTCCTTAGAAAAATACGGACACCCTTTTGGGTTGCATCTATGCGCCAATGTTGAAGATATATATCTAACAGGGACTACGTCAGGTACTACAGGAACACCAACCTTCAGCTATACATTTACTGAGAAAGACATTAACTTTATTGGGCCACAATTAGGACACCGACTTTCTTTGGCAGGTGTAAGCAAAAGTGACCGGGTAGTATTCTTTTTTGCCCTTGGTATTTATGCTACCACAATGACACTCTGGGGTCTGAGATGGTTGGGGGCTCTCCCTATTGATATAGATGCAAGGGCAGGAACTGATCTATTGTTAAAATTTATCGACCTTACAAAACCAACGTATTTGGCCTGCACACCATCCCTTGCAGAATTCTTGATTGATAAATCTCCCAAAATCTTAAATAAGGATGTAAGGGATTTCCACCTCAAAGGATTGCTAACCACTGGGGAGGTTGGAATAGCAATACCGGAGATAAAGAGAAAATTAGAGGACGCATACGGATGCAGGGCTTATGATTACTGGTCTCCATGTGGAAATGCCATGGGTATTTCATGTGATTCCGATGAGTATTATGGCCTGCATGCAGTATGTCCGGATGTATGCACAAGTTATGAAGACTTAATAGACCCCATTACAAAAGAGCCTGTTGACATAGTTGATGGGGCTATTGGAGAAATGATTCATACATCCTTAGAGCGAGAAGCATGTCCTGCGGTAAAGTATGCATATGGAGATGTAGTACAGGTCTTTACCGAGGAGTGCCCTGGTTGCGGTTTCAAGGGTAAGCGGATAAAATTGATAGGCAGGGCCGATGATATGCTTATTGTAAAGGGCGTTAATGTATACCCAACAGCAATAAAAGATATTATTACATCATTTGTGCCCGATGTTACAGGTGAGATTAGAATTGTCTTAGAAAATCCTCCCCCGAGGGTCATTCCTCCTCTTAAGATAAAGATTGAATATGGGAAAGATGTGGGGAAAGATGACCTGAAAGGTCTTTCTAAGAAAATAAGCAACGCCCTGCACAGTGAGATAAAGATACGGCCTGCAATACAGTTGGTTATACCTAACTCGTTACCAAAGGAAACGAGAAAAACACCAATATTTGAAAAAGCATACTAATAAGAACATCAACATTGAACAACATTAAAGAAAGGAGGTAGATTAAAACAACCTGGCATAAGTTATTTATAATAACCTTAAAAAAAGGAGAGAAATTATGAAAAAAGTTAAATTATTGTTCCTGGTCACAGTTATAATGGCTGGTTTTATGGCATTTGCATTTTTAGCACCTCATACCGCCATGGCAAAAAATTTGTTAAGTTGTACAACTTATTCTGTAGGTTCAACGGGTTATGCCACTTCAATGGGCCTTATGGAGGCTATCCAAAAAAATGAAGGCATCAAGGTAAGGGTTGTGCCCGCTGGGACAGATAAGGCAAAAATTTTACCACTGAAAAACGGAATGATGCAATTGTCGCTGTTTACAGGCGCTGGTCAGTACTATGCTACAATGGGTTTAGGGGCTTTTAATACAAAAGACTGGGGGCCACAGCCCCTTAGACTTATTTTTGCATGCCCACAGGGATCTATAGCAGGGATGATGGTCCGTGGTGATTCGGGTATTAAAACCTTGGCTGATTTAAAGGGCAAACGTGTAGCCCTCATCCCTGCAAGCCCAGCCTGCCAGGCACTTCACAAAGGATACCTATCTTTTGCTGGCCTTACCTGGGACGATGTAAAAACAGTAAAGGTCTCAAGCTGGGGAGCTGCCTGGAAATCGGTTCTTGATGGTTCTGCTGATACTGCGCACTGCCTGGTGGCATCTTCAAAGGCGATTGAACTGGCCTCATCCCCTCATGGCATACATTGGTTGCCTGCGCCTCCGGAAGATAAGGGAGGCTGGGCCAGGCTTAACGAACTTTGCCCATATCTCAGGCCATACAAGGCTATAAAGGGAGCAGGCGTATCAAAGGAAAAACCTGCCATTATAGCCGCATATTATTACGGCCTCATATCATACCCGGACCTAGATGATGAAACAGCATACAAACTTACCAAAGGAATATACAATGGATATGATATATACAGCCCTATGCACCCGTCCCTTAAATTGTGGACAAAGGAAGGCGCCCTGCAAACTGACCGTTTTTTGAGTCCCTACCATCCTGGCTCTATTAAGTTTTTCAAGGAGATAGGCGTCTGGACAGACAGACATAAAAAGAGGCAGGCAAAGCTGTTGGCGGATGAAAAGGCAAGAATGAAAAAATAGGGCAAAATCAATACAGTCTTAGTCTATAATAATTGTAACCGCTCAGATAGCCAAAGCAATCTGAACGGTTACTCTATCTAATTAATATAACTACTCACCTAGTCAGGCTGAAGGGTCTTAGGCTGAAGGGTCTTAGGCTGAAGGCTGAAGTGGTCTAAAAAGCACGATTGACGCACTTTGGTGGAAATAGAGCAGATTTTCGCACCAAAAATGGTTCCCCCGTAAATGGGATCTTCGACAAATCGATCATTATTTCCGTTTTTCCTAAAAGACTTCAGTCTTCAGTCTAACCACCTGAGTAGTTACTAATTAATAACGTTTGATAAAAAAAGTTATAATAACATAAAGCAATTGCAAAATAGGTAGAAAATGAGTATTAATGAAATAAAGGCTCAAAAAGTATCAATTAAAAAATACCGCACTCTCTCTGGCCCCTTAAGATGGGTATTCGTATCTTTTTCATTTTTCGGCATACTGCTTTCCATATATCAATTGTTCCATATGGATTTTTTAGGCGTTACCGTAGGTGATGGGTATTACTATCTACTTATAGGCATATTTCTTCCTTTATTTTTCCTTATTTCACCAATCAACAATAAAATGGCAGACAAGGAAGTACCCTGGTATGATCTTCTCTTTGCCTTGTTAAGTTTTATCGGCCCGGTATATCTGTTTTTGAATTCTTTTAATATAATAAATGAAGGATGGGAAATAGTCCCTCCAGTAAGGCTATATATTCTTGGGATTATCTTGATAATATTGATCCTTGAGGCGGCAAGACGCGCCGGTGGTTCAGGTTTCGCATTAATCTGTCTTTTCTTTGCAACCTATGCCCTTTATGCAGAATATATGCCTGGGCTTCTTGAGGGTTATGGCGTCAACTTGAGAAGATTGGTAGGGTTTTTCACAATGGGAACAGAAGGTGTGGTAGGGCTTCCTATGAAGGTAGTAGGCAATATACTCATCGGTTATATGGTATTTGCCGTGGTACTTCAGGCTACTGGAGGGGGAAAATTTTTTCTTGACCTTGCTTCTGCCCTTCTTGGTTCATTAAGGGGTGGACCTGCAAAAATGTCCATTATGGCAAGCGCTTTTTTTGGGAGCATTAGCGGCAGTTCCATATCCAACGTACTTACTACAGGCGCCATTACTATCCCGACTATGAAACGTACCGGGTATCCTGCACACTATGCAGGGGCAATAGAGGCTGCCTCCTCAACAGGAGGGGTGCTAATGCCTCCAATTATGGGAGTTACAGCCTTTGTGATGGCAGAGTTTCTTGCCATGCCGTATTATCAAATATGCATTGCGGCAACAGTCCCATCTCTCTTGTATTTTAGCGGACTTTTCATACAGACGGATGCCTATGCTGCCCGGGCCAATCTTAAAGGTCTATCAAGGGATGAACTTCCTTCTGTGAAAAAAACCTTAACTGCCGGCTGGTTTTACACTATAGGTATGTTATTTTTGATATGGGCACTTCTCTATCTTCATTGGACTACTTTAGCGCCTTTCTGGGCAAGTTTATTTTTGCTGCTTGCATGCAATTTACATAAAGAAACAAGATTTACCTGGAAAAAGTTTTTGGATTTTGTTGAGAGCGCTGGAAAGGTATTGTCGGAACTTGTTTCATTGCTTTGTGCCATAGGGGTCATTATCGGAGCCCTTTCCCTTACAGGCGTTGCCCATTCTTTTTCTACCGAGATTATAAATCTGGCCCATGGCAATATTGCGCTTTTATTAATATTGGGAGCTGTTACCAGCTTTATACTTGGAATGGGAATGACAATCACGGCATGTTATGTTTTTCTGGCCTTAATCCTTGCCCCGGCCCTGGTTAAAAGCGGGCTATATCCTTTGTCTGCCCATCTTTTTATAATGTACTGGGGTATGGCCTCGTATATAACTCCTCCAGTGGCTTTATCTGCATTTGCCGGTGCCGGTCTGGCAGGATCCGATCCCATGAAAACGGCTTTCAAGGCGATGCAATTAGGTTTTGCCAAGTACTTTATCCCTTTTTTCTTTGTACTTAATCCTGCCATACTGCTTCATGGTTCCATCGGGAATATTATAATAAGTTTTATACTGGTCAGTATATCCATTATAACTATAAGCTATTCACTTGAGGGATACCTCCCAAAGTTTGGTATTATCCCAAAACAGCTAAGAATAACACTTTTCTTAGGAGGCCTCTGCCTTGGATTTCCCTGGTACCAAATACGTTTAATTGGTTTGTTCTTTATTGCAGTGTCTATTATTTTAGGAACTATAATGAAAAGAGAAAATTCGGAGCATTAGAATTATGTGGACTAAAGAGTTAGAAGAGTTGGAGAGAAGAAAAAAATTAGCCTATAAAATGGGCGGTGAAAAAAATATCACCAGGCAACATGAACACGGCAAGATGACTGTTCGGGAGCGTATTAATGCTCTAACTGATAAAGGGTCCTTTGAAGAGCGTGGCGTTTTGAGCGGGCTTCCTGTATACGATAAAAAAGATAAAAATAAAATTCTCGATATAATCCCATGCCCATTTATTATGGGTATTGCCAAGCTTGACGGCAGAAAAATAGCAATTCATGGCGATGATTTCACTATAAGGGGCGCATCTGTTGGGAGGATGTATAAGGCCAAGAGAGGATATTTCATTAAAATGTCACGCTCATTAAGGCTCCCGATAATCAGACTCATTGAGGGCGCGGGCGGCTCAATAAGAGAAATAATCCAGATAGGCTATACTGAGCTGCCATCCGGAAACCTTGAGGGAACTCAGCATGAGGTAGAGGCCATGTCTGAAATTCCCATAGTTTCATTAGGTTTTGGCGCTATAGCCGGCCTGGGTGCCCTGTTTATGGTGAAAAGTCATTTTTCCGTAATGGTCAAAGAAAAATCACAGATTTTTGTTGGCGGGCCTCCACTCGTTAAGTCTGCAACTGGTGAGGATACAACCAAAGAGGAGCTTGGCGGATACAAAATCCATGCCCGTATATCCGGTGTAGTAGACAATGAGGCGGAAAATGAAGAAGATGCTCTAATGCAGGCAAGGATGTTTCTCTCCTATCTCCCCTCAAATGTGTGGGAAATGCCTCAAAGGAAACATATCAAAAAAGATGACCCAGGGCGAAGAGAAGAGGAACTGATTAACATTATTCCCAGAGATAACAGAAAGCCCTATGACATGAGAAGAATTTTAAAATTAGTCCTGGATAGGGATTCTATTTTTGAGATAGGAAAATATCAAGGTCGATCCCAGATAACGGCATTGGCTCGGATGAACGGTTATCCTGTAGGCGTGCTTGCCAATGATCCAAAGTTTATAGCCGGTTCATTTAACTATGATGTTGCAGAAAAATTCCAGCGGTTTGTTGATATGTGCGATACATTCCATTTGCCGATCATTAACTTTTCAGATCAACCTGGATTTACCATAGGCAAGAAAAGTGAAGAATATGGCACAATTCGTAAGGGAGTACGGGCAAGCTTTGCTATGGCACAGGCCACCGTTCCTGTTGCAGTCCTCTATTTACGCAAATGCTTTGGTGTAGCTGGGGCGGCACAGAGAACGGCAATGGCATTCAGTTGGCAATATGCATGGCCATCTGCTGCTTGGGGCAATATACCGGTAGAGGGAGGAGTCTATGCAGCCCACCGTGGGGAAATTGAATCATCAGAGGACCCTGAAAAACATCTTGAGCAACTGCAAGACATGTACAGGGCTATTGCCTCACCCTTCCGTACAGCCGAGGCATTTGGAATAGAAGAAATCATAGATCCCAGGGATACAAGGAGGCTTTTATGTGACTGGGTGGAATCAGCATTTGATATTGAAAAAACTAACCTGGGACCAAAAAAAAGGGGCATGAGGTGTTAGAATCATTGTAGCCGTTCACGGCTTGAAACTTGAAATTGGAAAATAGAAATTTGGCAGACCTGTCTGCATGCGGACACGCACAGGCAGGGATGAAACGAGTTTACGAGTTGGATGTTTACAAACCGGCGGAAGAGTTATCAGATAGGATCTGGTACGACTTTGACAAGTGATAACCGTTCAAAGCAATAATTGAAAAACTTGGCCCAAAATTGAATGCGTTCATCAACAGTACAAAAGCATGAAGGCCAAATTTCTAATCCCGCCCTGCGGGACTATTTTCTAATTTCAGCGTTCCGTGAACGCTTTTACGAATCATTATAGCTGGCAGGACATATTGGTTTGATGAGTTTTTCCAGGGACAGCTCTAATAAGTGAATAATGGTGTTTAAAATGACATTTGACGAAATTATAAAAGAACTTAAAGACAAGCACAATCAGGCTCTTCAAATGGGGGGACCGGAGAAGGTAAAGAAGCAGCATAATAAAGGTAGATTCACTGCAAGGGAGAGGATAGACAAACTGCTTGATGACGGTTCCTTTATGGAAATGGGGATTTTTGCCCACTCAGATATGCCTGGAATGGAAGATAAAACCCCTGCTGACAGTCTCATGTGCGGCTATGGGCTTATAAATGGTAGAAGGGTGGCAGTAATTGCCAATGATTTTACGGTCCTTGCATCCACAAACGCAAGAGTTAATTTAAAAAAACTACTTGCCTTTAAGACGCAGGTTAAGAACAAAATGGAGGTGCCTCTAATATTTTTAGGCGAGGCCGGTGGTGCGAGAATGCCGGACTGCCAGGGGTCCAAAGAAGTATGCGGGCTTACTGGTTACGACCTTGACGGACTGAGGCCTGAATATACTCATTTTCGAAAACAGCCCTTTATATTTGCCGCCATGGGTGAATGTTACGGGGTTGCAGATTTCCAGGCCAATCTGGCTGACTTTGTTGTGCAGGTAAAGGGAAGTGCTATTTCTATATCCGGCCCTCGAGCCCTTGGCAGGGCAATAGGCCAGACATATACAGGTGAAGAAATGGGAGGCTGGGAAGTCCACTCAAGGGTTACAGGCATTACGGATATGGTGGCCGAGGATGAAGAAGACTGCTTCCGAATAATCAAAGATTATCTGGATTATATGCCGGACAATCAAAATAAGCTCCCCCTTGTTCGTGCCGTTACCAAAGACTCGGAAGAAAAAATATCCCACATTCTCGAAGCCCTTCCGGACAATCGGAGACGGGCCTATGATATGCATAGAATTATTGAAAATGTTGTAGACAATGGCAAATGTTTTGAGTTGAAATCCGAGTTCGGCAAAATGCTTATCACATCCCTTGCCCGTATTAACGGTGAGTCAGTTGGAATTATCGCAAACAATCCCATTGTAAATATGGGTGCCATGGATACTGATGCCCTGGATAAAATGATCAGTTTCATTTGCCTGTGTGACTCATATAATATTCCGTTAATATTTTTTCACGACACCCCAGGCCATATGGTGGGAAAAGAGGCGGAACGAAGAAAGGTAGGCTCCAAGGTAGTAAATGCACTCCAGGCCCTTTTTCAGGTTACAGTGCCTAAGATTACCATTATTATACGCAAGAGTTACGGACAGGCCACTGTTAATATGTGTGGAATGGGAGGAGGCCCTGATTTCTTTGTTGCATGGCCTACTGCAGAGATTGGGTTCATGGACCCACAGATTGCAGCAGATGTGGTCTTCGGCGGACTTTCTGAGAAAGATAAACAAACGTCCGTTGAAAAGATGATAGGCGATCTATCGCCCTACCCTGCTGCAGGTGCCTATTACCTTCAGGATATAATAGACCCGAGAGATACCAGAGACTATCTTAAAAAAGTGCTTAAGATTATTCGCGATTCAAAAAACAGGGGCATGAGCGAACACCATCTATCGAACTGGCCCACTAAGTTTTGAGATTTAAAATAAAACATCTATTGTAATCGTTCACGAAACGTTGAAATTAGAAAATAGTCCCGCAGGGCGGGATTGGAAATTTGGCCTTCATGCTTTTGTACTGTTGCTGATATCTTTCACTTTACAGATTATAGTATTATATGAGATATTAATGAAATTGTTCCGGCACATATTAAAGAACTAAGAGCTATAAACGGATAAAAAAACAAAAGCAGAGGAGGGAAAGCATGTATAATTTTCAACTTTCAGAGGAGAGACGTCAGTTTCAAGAGATGGCAAGAAAGTTTGCTGAAAATGAGGTTAAACCACTTAATGATAAGTTTGATGATGATTGGGAAACCCACAGATATATGCCACAGGTATTAAAGAAAGCGGCAGAGCTGGGTTTTATGGGATTAACCATAGATCCTAAATTCGGTGGTACTGGTGCGGATGGAATGACAACTATGGCGATTTTAGAAGAACTTGCTGCTGTAAATGGCGGTGTGGCCTGCGTTATCGGTGATACATGGTTCGCTCAGACACCTATAATAATTGCTGCTAATAATGAGCAGAGAGAGCGTTTCTTGAGACCACTGGCATCGAGAGAGGAGGTAAATCTGGGGTGCATCTGTATGACAGAGCCTGCTTCAGGTGCAGATATTGAAGACAGTAGGATGCGATTAAGGACCGTAAAAACAATTATTAAAGAAGACGGAAATGATTATATTATAAATGGAATAAAGATATGGCCAAGTAATGCCGGCATAGCATCTCATTATATTGTAATCGCAACAACTGACCCAAAGTTAGAGGATAAAGGTTCCTGTATAATTGTCGTTGAGAAAGACACGCCAGGCCTTTCCTTTGGTAAGATTGAACGAAAGATGGGGATGCCGGAAGACCAGAACAGGGAGGTTATATTTGAAGATGTTCGTGTACCAAAGAGCAATTTGCTTGGCAAAATAGGTGATGGCCACAGACTTCTCCATACAACTGTGGCCTATAACAGATTAGGCGCTGGGATGATCTCCGTAGGGATAGCCAGAGGTGCATTTGAATATGCGCTTGGGTATTGTAAAGGCAGGGTTGTCGGCGGGAAACCCCTTATAAAACATAGCCTGATTTCAGCGATGTTTGCAGATATGGCCACAAAAATTGATGCAGCGCGACTTCTGGTCTATAGGGCATCATGGTCTTTGAAAGCGAAAGATCACCATAGGGCACGTTATTCTGACATGGCAAAGGTATTTGCAACAAACATGGCCATGGAGATTACATCAAATTGTGTTCAAGTAATGGGATCGTATGGATACTCTAAAGAATATCCGGTAGAAAAGTATATGAGGGATGCAAAGATAGTACAGATATATCTTGGCCCAAACGAGATGTTACAACAGCTTATCGGGGAAAGTCTCTAAAAAATTGGCTTAATCTCCATAGGCATTCGACTACCAGCTTTCTGATGGTTGTTTACTGACCGCTGAGTGGCTGCACACCGAAATCAATGTCTGCGGTAGCTCGAGTAGTCAGGATACCGTATCCGTACTGTAATATTATATCTCTTGCTGTCCCACCAACGACAAAAATAGGAATATTTAGTGAATCAGCAACATGAGCGATGCACTCAAAAATCTCTATCGTAAGCTTATCAATCTTCCCTGATAAATTTAGCAAGTTCTCTTTCATAGAGTATCTCTGCAGTTTCGATATTCCTCTCATCGCCAGTAGCGAGCAAGTCAGCATAAATTAGTATTGGATGCACCAAGTTATGATGTTGCCAATTGAATTCAAACTTCCAAAATGCCTCAAGAATCTCAATGTCACCATTGGGCTCTTTTCTGATCCTGTTCTTCAGAAACAATTCTCCAAGTGGCTCCCGTGTGTAAATCGTTACAATCTGTGGTTGCAAATACTCAGTAAGAATGGCTGCCGCAATTTCTCCTCCCCAATAGGCCTGAAAAGTTTCCAGTCCAGCATTCTTCCACCAGTCAAGATTGGTTGCTCTGTAATAGCCCAATACTTTTTTTGGCCTTAGCTGTTCAGGATAGGTGGTTACCCATCGATTTAACAAATCTTCCTTTCGAATTAATCGGCGGCCACGTTTGCCCATATCAATCAAATTCCCCAATTGTTGCAAGTCTCGTATAACCCAGCCAACAGTTCCCAACGCGACATTTGCTGTTTTAGCAATTTCTCGAAAAGGAGCGTTTTCCAGGCCAGGGTTACATAAGAGGGCAAAAATAAGCTTCAGCCCTGTAGGTTGAAATGCTCTGGCTATTGGCTTTTCACGGTACTTATCAACAAATTTGTTACCTTTAATAAGAATGAACAAAGGAGGCTCGTTGATGTAAACATTCCCGACTGTATCGACGAACGGTATACCCATTTCCTTTAACATGTCAGCCATTTGGGGAGTAACGTATGTTGTTATGAGAATTGCTTTCTTAGGGTATCTTCGTAATTGCTGTATAGCTCCGCCAAGCATAGCTCTTGTAAGGGTCTTTTTAACCTCAGCTACAAAATGCCACTCCATGTCTCGCCAAATGATTCGTATTGTTGCGTCCGGGCCATCAGGATCATGGAAAATCTTATGTTGGATTTTCAGGTTTAACTTAACCGCTTTCTGTAGCCCTTCCAAGGCCCTCTGAAGCACTTCTTTGTCTGTATCTATAGTTTTCATATTTTCCCTTAAATTATTTGTACACTTTTTCGTATTGTTCATTTTTAGTGAACATATCATAATAATGTACATAAATCAATAAGTTTTTCTATTTTTCATTAAATTAAAATTTCATTTATTATGAACTAATAAAAATAATGTACAAAAATCAATACCACCTTCGGAATCATTTTTACTGCTTCTAAGTATGCCTTGGGCAATTTTCCTTTTTCTATTGAAAAACCCGAGCATATAATCAACATCCTGCCAATCATTTTTTTTGTTCCCAAGAATAAAACAATGGACGCAATACTTATATTTGTCCTTAAAGGATTTAGATGAATGAAACGCACCAGTTCTAAAAGGTACGGATCTTCCTGGCAAGGTATTGATTTGTATCTATTTTGGAAAAGCTGCCCGTGGCGGCGGTGACGACGGTTAAAGGTGACGGCATAACCGGCTAAAAATCTCCTCATGAAAGGGGCTATCGGCTGGTGGACGGTTCTAAGGAGCATGTACACGTGTTATGTGAGTAAAGACCAAGCGTAACAAGATGTTGAGGTGTCTTTAATGATATCGCCAAGACGTTTGATAAAATTATCCTTGTCTTTGTTGTCTCTGAATATTTTTCTGCGCTTTTATCCCCCTCACGCTTGATATGCTGAGAGAGCGTCTGGGGCATCTATTCGGTCTTGACGAGGCATAGGAGAAGGTTATCCAAGAAAAAATGGAATGTCATGTTGTTATTTCATGGACGTTCTTCCCTTTCTTCACCCTTCTTCATGCATACCCATAATAAACTTGAATCCTCCCGCCCACCATTGCCGCCCGCTGAAGTTTTTCGTTAGCCATTTTTAATTTTTTTTTGCTCTTTCTAATGCAATTAAAACATTCCGATGGAATAAACTATAAGGAATACCTGTTTTAAGGTGACCAAGTTTTTCTTTATATTCTATTTCTGATAGGTTTACTAAATCAGGTAAGTAAAAAAAATTGTCCCAATCTTTTGCTGTCTTTTGAAAAGACATAGTCAAATTGGTTGTTAAAGGATTATCAATGTGTTTTTTGTTCCACGGACAAGCTTGTTGACATATCTCACAATCGATAATTCTATTCTCCGTAACGTCTTTTACTCTACTTGGTAAAACCTCATTTTGTAAAGAATTTGACATACATTGTTTTCTATTCAATGTATACGGTTGACTAAGTGCGTTTAAAGGACAAGCTATTTGACATTTATCACAGTTTCGGCACCTGTTAGGTTCCTCTTGGGTATTACACTCAAGATTGATGTTTGTAATAATTCCTCCAAGAGCGAGAAATGTTCCATACTTTTTAGATATTAGTAAAGAATGCTTTCCTTGCCAACCCAATCCTGCCCTTACTGCAGCAAGTTTTAATGGAAGATTTGAACCATCCTCACAAACAATCGCTTGACACCCCTCTTCTTTGATAAGATCAACAATAGGCTTAAGAGGTTTCACAACATCAAGGAAAAACTCTGAAAGGTAGAGCCTGCTTGTTCTACCATACCAGGGGTTTTCCCAATTTGGCAGGGTCACCGCACCAATGTATATGCCTGCAACAATGATTGTTTTTGCATCCGGTAAAGATAGTTTCGGGTCTCGTCGTTTAGAGTCTTTTAATCCATAATCTGAAAATTCAGATGCCTCAGCAAATCCCAAAGCATCTATTCCTGTGGAATCAGCAAGATTTCTGATTTTTTCTGAAAGCAAGTCTTTTTTCATTCTTTTATCACTACATCCTCATCAATCTTTCAGCGCAGACGTAACGTTAAGCTCACAGGTTGCGCGCTGTTTGCGCAATCCTTGTGCAGCGCCTCGTTGGCCGAGATTTTTTTATCGATTAGGTAAATCTTTCCTTCATGATTTACGATACATTCTCGTTTAACCATGTATGAACATAGGCAGCAACTTTTTCCCACCCGGGCTCCCTGATTAGCCAGTGAGCATGTCCTCCAATTTCCATGTATGTAGAAAAAAGTTCGTATTTCTCTGCTATTTTTTTTACCACTTTCGCAGGAGTAATATTATCCTCAGAGCCAGAAATGATTAATAAGGGGCAGGTTAATTTTGATGCATCCACCTGAGCACCTCTGACCCCAACGAACCAGAAACCAATTTCAGTTGCGGCCCTTCCTGATTCCCATACACTTCGATCGAAAATATATCTTCTCTCTTCCACCGGCAGTTTCTCCATCATTGCATATGCAGCCGTTTCGTATGATATTTTATGAGCATTTTTCCAGAAGCCCCATCTAAATAAAACCTCCCGGAAGCTTTTAAGTACAGACCATGTAAGTGCTACAATTCCTGCTGGTGGGGCTGGTGTAATAAACACTGCTGCTTTTGCAAGATCTCTGCTTGCCAGAATTTGTGCCAGCAAACCACCCATTGAGTGTCCTACTATAATCGGTTTTTCATCAAGTTTTTTAATTTCAAGTTCAAGATCTTCAGCATAGTCTAATAGGCTTGTTTTGCCCAGGGCGGGAGGCGGAGGATCCTCGGGCTTAATGTCATGATGTCTGAGATACGGCGCTATGCAATTGTAACCCCTTTTCTTAAAGTAGTCTTGGAATTTATCCCAATACCACGCACCACCCCACATGCCATGAATCATAAAAATTGTTTTTGACATATTCACTCCTTTCTGCATGATTATATTGTTCAGTCCCAATCTGCTTTCGATTTTTCAGCCATAGCCTTGGACTATTTGCTCAACCTCTATAACCAACGGGCTACTACTCAGCCGCCGCGCTTTTTGCGGTCGGCTGGAGTAGCATGGTTGGGGGATAACATTCCAATGCACTGGAGGCTTCAGCGGACAGCAACACCCCGTTTACGCAGGTAGTCCTTCAAGTCACCAATTTCAATGATCCCAAAATGGAACATAGATGCGGCAAGTAAGATTGTAGCACCCGCTTCAACTGCCTGATAGAAATGATCCAATTCCCCTGCACCACCGGAGGCCACCACATCGGCCGAGACCGCTTCTTTAATCGCTCTGATCACCGGCAAATCATAACCGGTCTGCACGCCATCGCCCGCTTTGCTTGTAGGCAGAATAACCGGAACACCGTATCCGTCAACGCGCTTTGCCCATTCGATCGCATCTGCGCCAGTGGCTGTCCGTCCTCCATCAATATATACTTCATAGCCTGAGGGCATAGCTGCGTTCTGATCTACGTCGATGGCCACCGTCACCTTCTCGGCGCCCAGCGCTTTAACCATTTCTTCGACCAGCTCAGGCTTCCGAAAGGCGGCACTGCTGGTCGATACCTTGTTTGCTCCTGCGCTTAGCACTAACTCGGCCGATTTAACATCAGATATACCGCCGCCAACGGTGAATGGCACAGTTGTGACTTCAGCGACGCGTTTAACTACGTCTAACATGGTGGTTCTACCTTCCACCGTGGCTGTGATATCCAGTAGCGCCAGTTCGTCTGCGCCAGTCTCACAATAAGCTCGTGCGCATTCGACCGGATCACCAGCGTCTCGTATGTCCACGAAATGGACGCCCTTGACAACGCGTCCGTTCTGCATGTCCATACACGGCATGATTTTAATTACTTGATCCAATGTTTCCCTCCTCTCTACTTTGTTTTATAGATTTATCCTTTTCATTCACTATCTATCAAAAGGTATGCCATTATCTGTGCCTCCCCGGCCATCGATAATTTTCATCACATACTCCAACTCCACCTTGGTCTATGTACCCCAACCTTTAGCTTGAGAGGTGTGAATGAAGCGTAGCGGTAGGAGCATCCTTCTCCAAGCTTATGTTATGCCATGGTATTTTGCTCAATTCCTGTTTCCATCGTCTTTACCGGGATAATTCGCTGTTCGATGTCAGACCAAATTTTTCGCTTTATCATTCTTAAATCATATCCATTCTGTAAATTTAGCCAAAACTGAGCTTCAACATTAAAATAGCGCTCTAATCTTAACGCTGTATCGGCAGTAATGGATCGTTTCCCGTTGACAATTTCGCTAATTCGATTGGGGGGAACAGAAAGGTCACGTGAAAGCTGATTAATACTAATTTCCAAAGGTTCCATAAAATCTTCGCGAAGAATTTCACCAGGCGTTATCGGATCAAGAAGTTTTTTATTTCCCATATATATACCTCAATGATAATCTGTTATTTCTACATTAAATGCATTACCGTCATGCCACTCGAAACAAACACGCCACTGCTTATTAATGCTGATAGCGAATTGTCCCTTTCTATTTTCTTTTAGAGAATGAAACCTGTTTCCTGGATTAAGCATTAAAGCTTCCAGACTTGGAGCGGCATGAAGAACCATAAGCCTTTTTCTCGCCTCCAGTTCAAAAGATTGGAACCGGTGGACCCGTTGATCGTTGAACAGCTTTTCAGTGTCTCGGCAGGCAAATGATTTTATCATATGCGAATAGTATTACGTAGAACGTAATATGTCAAGAGGATTATTTCTAATTGTAGGTCAATAACGGGGCGGGTGAGACGCGGGAACCCGTAAGGGCTTCCCGTCGAACTCAACCCGCATGGCTATGTTTTTTAATGGCATACTATCATGGTTCACTAAAATTTATCAAGCCAATGGAAATACTTCGAGCCTAACAATATTGTCCCCATTTTTTGACTCGTAAATCGTTTTGGAAACAACGTTATAGAACCAACGTTATACGAGTTAATGCTGTTGTTGACCATGTTGATTTGAAGATTTGCTTTCGTTAAAATCAGCACGCAATGGTGCTGTGTCATAAATAATTTTGAGTTTACTTATTTTGTTTGTATCCGGATTGATTTCAATAACGTCTACACATTCAAATTCAACAACTTTTTCATTTTTCAGGGTCCATGAATAATGAAAATGAAGTGCCACAGTAAGTTTCCCCCTATCTGAACTGAATACATTTAAAAGCTTAGTATCTGAGCGGTTGGTATCAACAAAAAGATCGGTGTAAAATGTTTTTGCCGGTACTTCACCATACAATGGAGAATTAACCATTGCATCAGAATCAAAAAGAGACAAAACGTTCTCTAAACTACCTTCATTCAGAGCATCAAGATATTGTTTACATATTTCTTTAGTCTTCATTTATATCTAACTCCAATATTTCAATGGTTAACATCCGGGCATCACCAGGACCAAAGGCCGAAGGCTTTTGGGATCTGGCGCATTCCCATGTTTGGCAGGGTATTTATTTGTTGACAACAATTAAACATAGACATATAATAGGTCAAAATATTATAGATATACATACAACATCTTGATATTACTAAATAATATATAATCAATAATAGGGACACATATGAGGACATATAAGAAGACACATCCTTGGCTAACATTCCAAATTGATCTACGATTAATTGAATATGCGACATGGATTTCTTTGGGTGAGGCTCAATCTAAATGTGTACATATTTCGGGAGTCCCCCTCAGGCCTGCCGTGGCACAAGAGTTACATATGGTGTACCTGGCCAAAGGTGTATTAGCAACCACAGCAATAGAAGGCAACACGCTCACAGAATCTGAAGTTATCAAACACCTTGAGGGCAAATTAAAACTGCCTCCTTCTAAAGAATATCTGGCAAAAGAAATCGATAACATAATCGTAGCTTGTGACAAAATCGCAACTGAGATCTTGATTCATAACAAGGCCGAGATTTCTGTCGATAAAATTAAAGATTATAACAAACTTGCATTGGATGGCTTATCTTTAGATGAATCAATTATTCCTGGCCATGTGCGAAATTATTCCGTTGGTGTCGGTGGCTACCGTGCAGCACCGGCAGAGGACTGCGAATACCTCCTTAAGAAACTATGTTCATGGTTAAACGAGTTCCAAATTCCTGAGAACAACAGGATAACCTTCGCCATATTAAAAGCTATTATTGCTCACATCTACTTTGTCTGGATTCATCCTTTTGGTGATGGAAATGGTAGAACGGCTAGGCTAATCGAATTCCAAATTCTACTAGAATCTGGTATTCCAACGCCTGCAGCACATTTGTTAAGTAATTTCTATAACCAGACCCGTACAGAATACTATAGGCAACTAAATAAAACTACTAAAACGAAAGGTAATATTTCAAATTTTATTAAATACGCATCCACTGGTTTTGTTGATCAGCTAAAAGAACAGCTTGATATTATCCGTCTTCAACAATGGGATATTGTGTGGCGCAATTACGTTCATGAGATGTTCAAGGATCAAACATCCGAGGCCGCTGTACGTCAAAGGCGTTTAGCATTAGATCTATCGTTTGTAACAGAGGAACCAATTCGCATATCTAAAATACCCGAAATCAGTACACGAATGTCTGCGGCCTATGCTAAGAAAACCAGAAAAACAATGGTTCGAGACGTCAACAAATTGATAAATATGGGACTCTTTGAGCGCACTAAAGAAGGCATTCGTGCAAAACGAGAAGTCATCTTAGCTTTCTTGCCTGCAAGAAAATTCAATAGCTAATGCCTACGAGCCCAACGGTGAGTTGAGACGCGGAAAATGCGTCAGCATTTTCCCGTCGGAACTCAAACGAAATGTTAGGCAGCTCTCCATTAGGCTTTATTTTCCTAATCCCTAATCGTGTCTCCAAGGTCTTTTAATTTCATTTCAATTGCAGATAATGACCTTCCTCTGTGGGGAGAACGGGACGCTCTTTTAAACATTTGCCATTTTTGGCTATTGACTCTCCCCTGTCCACGGAAAATCCGATGCCTGTGGAGGAACAGAGAACCTCAAGCCTTTTAATAAAATCCTCACGATCTTTTTTATTGCGGAATATTTTTCTGCGTTCTATCCCATGTATCATTACATGGTGTAGAACTCCTGGGGCATCCAATCGTGCTGTTCTCGGCATAGTATTTATAGAATTAATATCAATTAGGTATATGTCAATTAAATTATTAAAGAGCGTCCCTTATTTCTTATTCGTAATTCTATGCTTGATAGGTCAAGTAAGGGGTCACCGGTTGACTTTTGATTAAGGCACCCATTAAAGATAATGGAGGGGTGTTTTTTCTCTTGACACGCCCTTTAATGGGTGCCTTTATGACTTTTAATACTCTGCTTTGTATTTTTTAAAATTTTCTGCTTGTTCAAATATTTCCTTAAAAACTTCATCTTTTGGCACTGGCGGATAGCCGTGCTCTGCAAGTACCAGAATCAAATCAACTTTCAATTCTGCTTTTATGTCATCCC
>JAYEMW010000053.1:0-5257 GCA_034718555.1 Thermodesulfobacteriota bacterium | reverse complement strand
CGGCTTTTTCCAAAGGAACATCAATTATGTTATAATACGAGATAAAATTGGTAAATGCGAAGTTTTACTCAAAACTATGAAAATGCGAAAAACGCCCAGGCTTTTCCGGTCTGGTGGGCTGACTGTTTAAATGGCTATTTCATAATCAGTCACTTAGCCTTCATGGCCATTTGCAGGATGTCGATAACTACACTTACGATATTGTTGAATGCAACGGCATTGAGCTTGCCGACTTCGGTTTCTATCAAGGAACTGTTGGCGGTAAAAAGTTTGGCTGGCCTTGCGTAACTTATTCTTTGCAAGGAGCCTGTTTCGAAATTACTATCGGTAATCTGGACGGATGTCGTGTCGTTATAGGGATTACTTGTTACTTGACAAAGAATCCAGTCGTTTCGACTAGCAGAGGCAATAACCACTGCAGGACGAAGTTTTGAAGATGAAAGATCTGAAAAAGGGAATCTGACAAGCACTACTGAACCTTCTGAAAGTGAGACCATGCTTCCTCCTCTTCCGGACGGGTCCAGTCTTCAGAAAGAGATGCTTCGCTTAGGAGAGCTGTCTCTGCGATGACATCCGATTTCTCATCGAGAATTGTTATTATCGCTCGGCAAGGTGAACTAAGGTGGATGGGTTCCTGAAGGCGGACTTCCCCATTTTTTTCGATAATTGCTTCCACGGATTTGAACATAGTTTTTCCTCCTTATTATTAATACAATTCTACCATCCAAAATGGGCTGTTGCAACAAAATTGTCCTCGTTTATCTTCACCGCCATTTCATTCAACTTGAGTTAATTTTAAAAAATTGGTTGGTTCTTTGTGTTTACATCAATGTTTTCCATCCATTTTTTGCGCCTAACTTTATATCTCACTGCGGGGTTCGTTCAAGCTCAGGGGCAAGCGGGATTTGTAGCACTGGGCTATGGTTAAACTGAGGCTTTGAAGACAAGATTGACTTCAAAAAACCGCCGTGCCCGCTTGTCCCTTGCAGCGCCTTGTTATTGAGCGCCACGTTTCTAAGGTTTAGATTTAGAAGAAGATTCATTTTATCCATAGCTTCATCTTGAAGGCTCCGGCCGAGGAAGTTTCCCACCTCATATTGCCACAGTATCGGTGCCGACAGTTCTATATCTCCTTCAGTCCAGGTTTTCAATAAGTCCATGGCCTTTTCATAATCGGATTCCCTTTCATTTCCTAATACCCACTTAAATATGACGGAGGCACCCACCACATAATTTTTCATTTAATGACTCCTCCTGTCTTTAGACAAGCCCTCTATTATTTCACGGTTTGAAAATTGTTTGCCGGCAGGAGGTGAACTAAGGGCTCACTCAAAAATAACTTCACATTTCAGGCGCCGATACATCCCGCCTGACTGCGTTGTGAAAACTCGGAATATTCCTGATATTACTGCGTTTCCACGCCTTGTCAGGCGGGCGCCTCAACACCTGAAATTGTGAACTTATTTTTTCGTGAACCCTATATTACAAATCCCCCCTTGAAAGCTCTTTTTCTAATTTCCTGCTGTAATTAGACATGGAAAAACAACCGGCAAAATAAAGAATAGCAACAAATATATATGCTTCCCGGCTAAATCCCATCCACTCCGGATTAGAAAGGACTGACTGTGTAGTTTTGAGTAGGTCGAAAAGGGCTATAATCACCACGAGAGATGTGTCCTTAAAAGCGGATATAAGAATACTCACTGTTGGTGGAATTACGATTTTCAGGGCCTGGGGAAGTATAATTAGTCTCATGGTTAGATAATAATTTAATCCCAGTGATTCAGCAGCCTCGTATTGGCCTTTTGACATTCCCTGCAGACCCCCGCGAACAACCTCAGCAATATAGGCTGCAGTAAAAAGGATAATTGCCACTTGCGCCCTGAGAATTTTGTTTATTGTGATGCCCTCAGGCAGGAAAAGGGGGAAAATTATTGATGACATAAAAAGCAAGCTGATCAGCGGTACACCACGGATTAATTCAATATAAAGGACAGACAATATTTTTACGCCCCGCATTTTAGATTGACGTCCCAGTGCAAGCGCTACCCCTAAAGGATATGCCGCAGTTAAACCAAAGACAGAAAGAAGCAAAGTTAAAGGCAGCCCCCCCCACTGCGTGCTTTCTACTGATTTTAATCCAAGAATACCTCCCCTCATTAAGAGCCCCATTACAATGAGACCGGTTATCCATGCGTATCCCAATGACTTTTTCCAGTTATTTCTGTCTCTGCTATAAAAAAGCAGTGTAAAAAGTAAAATCATTGCAAAAAATGGTCTCCATTGCAGGTCATAGGGATAAAAACCAAAGATTATAAAACGGATATTTGTTGAGATAACCGACCAACATGCACCGGAGGCCTTTCTGCAAGCAGCTCCGTTTGCAATCCATGTGCTGTCAATAAATGCCCATCGCAGCACGGTAGGCACTGTTTTCCATAGAAGAAAAAGAGTGACTATTGTAAGAATCGAGTTAAAAACACCATTGAATAGATTCACCCTTATCCATCCTATAATACCTATATTTATTATAGGGGGTTTTAACTCTTCTACTTGCATTCCTTTACTATATTCTCCCACAGTTTTTTTACCTCTCGACAAGCGCTGCTTTTTTATTATACCAGTTCATAAAAACCGATGTAGAAAGGCTAAAGATAAGGTATATAGCCATAATAAGGGCAACTCCCTCTATTGATTGTCCTGTCTGATTGATTGTAGTGTTGGCTACAGAGACAAAGTCCGGGTACCCAATAGCAACTGCAAGGGAGCTGTTTTTCGTAAGATTCAGCATCTGGCTTGTAAGCGGTGGGATAATAACCCTTAGAGCCTGGGGAAGAATTACTAAATTTAATATGGGCCCTCTTTTTAATCCAATTGCCATGGCTGCTTCTGTCTGTCCCTTGCTTACCGACTGAATTCCTGCTCTTACAACTTCAGCTACAAATGCAGCCGTGTACAGGACTAATCCAAGTAGAAGGGCAATAAATTCAGGGCTTACAGTAATTCCACCTACAAAATTAAAACCTGAAAGTCTTGGTATATCCATTTTGAACGGTGCTCCAAATGCCAGCCACGCTAAAAAAGGCAACCCCCCTATAATACCTATGGATGTGAAAAAAACAGGAAACATCTCCCCTGTTTTTTCCTGCCGTTTTTTTGCCCACCGTCTAATTAAATAAGCCAGCACAGCGCCTATTAGAAAAGCTAAAATCATATATTTATGGGCAGGGTGTGCAGCAGGCACGGTAAATGCTACTCCTCGGTTACACAAGAATACGCCTTTAAAAGGGCAAAGAGCCTGCCTCGGTGAGGGGAGGGCTTCGTAAAAGAGGGCATACCAGAAAAATAACTGGAGGAGTATAGGTATATCCTGCATAACCTCAATGTAGATTGATGATATTTTTGAGACAAGCCAGTTCGAGGAGAGGCGGGCTACCCCAATGATAGTCCCAAGAATCAGACTAATAACAATTCCGACAAAAGATACCTTCAAGGTGTTTAATGCCCCTACAATAAGTGCCCGGCCATATGAATTAGCCGCTGAGTAGGAAATAACGGATTCGCCGATCTCAAAGGAAGATTCTTTTTGAAGGAAACTGAAACCAGTGGCAATAGATTGCCTTTTAAGGTTTACCAGTGTGTTAGAAACAAGATAATATGCGAGAAGACCTACCATGCAGAATATAAAAATCTGATACATGATAGATCTTTTTTTAGGATCAAGCCAGAAAGGTACCTTTTCAGATATTACTTTATCCATAGATTAGCCGCATTCCCCAACCTTTCCAGTTTTTTTCTAATAATAGTGACCTTATCTTAATTTTTAAATAAATTCTACCATTAGGAATAAAAAAGATGCCCCTGCTGTTGAGGGGCATCTTTAAGGCATCTTATCTAAAGGGCGCTGCGTACATTAGTCCGCCTTCAGTCCATAAAGCATTGAGGCCACGAGCAATTCCAAGAGGCGTATTTACACCAACATTACGCTCAAATATTTCACCGTAGTTACCTACCTGCTTGATTATATTGTAGACCCATTTTTCATCTAAGCCAAGGGCCTTACCCATACCTGGTGTTACACCAAGAAACCTCTGGATTTGAGGGTCCTTGCTTTTAAGCATTTCGTCAACATTTTTCGATGTGATCCCCATTTCTTCAGCATTCACAAGGGCCATAACCGTAAAATTTACGATATCATACCATTGGTCGTCGCCATGTCGTACTACAGGGCAAAGAGGTTCTTTTGAAATAATTTCAGGCAATACAGCATAGTCATCAGGGTTAGGCGCAACGGAACGCTGGGCAGCCAATTGTGAAGCATCGGATGTAAGACAATCACAGCGTCCGGCAAAGAAGGCCTTGTTAAGCTCCGTGGTCTGCTCTATTACTACCGGTTTCCATTTCATATTATTGGCACGGAAGAAATCAGCCGCATTCATCTCTGTTGTAGTTCCCGGCAGAACACAAACAGTGGCGCCGTCTAATTCCATTGCGCTTTTAATTCCCAATTTCTTGGGAACCAGAAAACCCTGACCATCATAGTAGTTAACATGAACAAAATTTAGACCGTTCGTAGTTTCCCGAGTTAGCGTCTGAGTGGTATTCCGGCACAATACGTCAATTTCCTTTGACTGAAGCGCGGGAAGGCGCTGTACGGCAGTCAGGGCTACAAATTTTACTTTACCGGCATCGCCAAACACTGCAGCGGCTACTGCCTTTGCCGTATCAACGTCAAGACCTTTCCATATACCTTTTTCATCAGGCATGCTGAAGCCAAACACACCTCCGTTAACGCCCGCCTGTATAAAACCTTTTGCTCGAACCTCCTGGAGGGTTCCTGCCTGAGCCATACCGGCCATGGTAAACATTGCCATAACAAGAACCATTAGGCTTAACTTTAATAATTTCATTGTTTTTACCTCCTCATAATTTAAACGGTTAATTTTATAAAACAGTTTGAGATATACTATAACAAAAAATGCATTTTTAGCAAGGAAAATAAAAGGTAAAAATTAATATACAGAAATAATGCCTATAAGTATGGTAATGATCGGATGTATAAAATTCATGGAATTGAGGTTCACCTTGACCGAACAATCAATTTTTTGTATATTAAATGCAAAACAAACCGCTTCAACCCTTAAGATGAAAATACAAAATGTTTCCAAATCTTACTCTATCTCCTGCATACACTAATAAATATCCAGGGGTAGGTTTTGCCCTAACCTTGATCTCTGATTGCCGGAATTTTTCAAAC
>JAYEMW010000052.1:0-5259 GCA_034718555.1 Thermodesulfobacteriota bacterium | reverse complement strand
AAAATCATTAGGGCTAAAAAATATAGAATTCCATGCCCCAATTCCAAAACGGTACATTCAAAAAACTATGAGCAGAGCAAGTGCTTTTATCTTTAATCTTGAAGATTCACCAGTATTTAAATACGGCGTTAGCTCAAACAAACTCTTCGGGTATATGGGCGCTGAAAAACCTGTTATATTTTCATGTAATTCTGCCAATAACCCTGTCGATGAGGTGAATGCAGGGTTGACGGTCCCCCCCCAAAATCCAAAGGTCCTGGCTGACGCTGCGATAAAATTATACTCCTTGCCTGAAAGTGAAAAGGAAAATATGGGCAAGAGAGGAAAACGTTACGTAAGCAAGAACCATGATATGAAAAAATTAGCAGATAAATTAATCACGGTTTTAAATGAATTATAAAAAGCGTATCTTTGACCTCATTTTATGCTTTCCTTTATCTATAACAATTTTACCTTTAATGGTTGTTATTGGTATTTTGGTGAAAATTAAAATCGGGTCCCCAGTGTTTTTTACACAGAAAAGACCCGGACTTTATGGAAGACCTTTTACTATCTATAAATTCAGAACAATGAATGAACAGAGAGATATCCATGGTAAATTACTCATGGACTCGTACAGACTTACATCTTTTGGAAAAATTTTGAGGAGTACAAGCTTGGATGAGTTACCTGAACTGTTTAATGTATTTAAAGGGGGCATGAGTCTTGTAGGCCCACGACCTCTTCTAATGAAGTATTTAAATCGCTATACGCCGGAGCAAATGAGACGGCATGATGTGAAACCGGGCATAACAGGTTGGAGCCAGGTTCATGGCAGGAATGCAATATCTTGGGATGAAAAATTTAAATACGATATATGGTATGTTGACAATTATAACCTACTTTTAGACGTAAAGATTTTCTTGATAACAATAAGCAAGATTGTTAAAAGAGAGGGAATTACCCATTTTGGCCAGGCAACAATGGAAGAATTCAATCCACGGATTACCCCGGTTAAATATAAATAGAATGAATATATGGATAGTGATCTATGGGACGATTTAAAGACTGGGAATATCCAATAATTGAGGATGGTAAACCAACTAAATATAATTGGATAGTCCAGCATAAGGAAAAATTTAAACTGGGCTACAAGACAGATATTGGTGCATTTACTTATATAAATGCACTGAGGGGAGTGACGATTGAAGATTTCGTTCAGATTGGCTCCCATTGTTCAATATACTCCATTTCAACGGTCGATGATAAAGAAGGAGAGGTTTTTCTAAGAAAAAATTGTAAAATAGGTAGCCATTCCGTGATAATGCCCGGCGTCACTATAGGAGAAGATTCAATAATAGGCGCTTTTAGCTTTGTTAATCATGATATTTCAGGCGGTGTAGTTGCATCTGGTGTGCCAGCCAAGGAGATAAGAAAAATTACGGAAAAAAATGAATAAGAATTTTGATAATAAGTATATTTTTTTATCACCTCCTCATATGTCCGGCCTTGAACTTGAGTTTATAAAAGAGGTTTTTGAAACTAATTATATAGCCCCATTAGGGCCAATGGTTGATGCATTCGAGGGGGAATTTTCTAAAAAGACCGGTATACCTTACTCATTAGCTGTATCAAGTGGAACAGCGGCATTGCATCTTGCATTACGGGCAATAGGCGTTATGCCTGGTGATGAGGTAATTGCATCCTCTTTAACCTTTATTGGGAGCATTACACCCATAATATTCCAGGGTGCTGCACCTGTTTTTATTGATTCTGAGCCTTATTCATGGAATATGGACTTAGATTTGCTCGCAGAAGAGATAGAGACTTCTAAACAACATCGTAAATTGCCAAAGGCTGTAATCCCGACTGATTTGTATGGCCAATGTGCTGACATGGATAGAATTTTAGAGATTTGTAAACCCTATGAAATTCCAGTTATATTAGATTCCGCCGAATCACTTGGAGCATCATATAAGGGTAGATCGGCAGGCGCAGGAGCAAAGGCCGCAATATTCTCCTTTAATGGAAATAAGATTGTAAATACATCCGGAGGTGGTATGCTTGCCTCAGACGATAAAAAACTGATTGATATGTCAAAGTTTTTATCGCAACAGGCCAGGGACAATGCACCCCATTACGAGCATTCCCAGATAGGCTATAATTACAGAATGAGTAATGTCCTCGCTGCTATTGGAATGGCCCAATTAAAGGTTCTTGATGAACGGGTCGAGGCGAAAAGAAGGATATTCAATTATTATAAGGATGCCCTTGGTCAGGTTAGGGGAATTGAATTTATGCCTGAGGCTTCATATGGCAGGTCTAACAGATGGCTTACAGTAATTTTAATTTCACCAGGGAAATTTGGTGCAGATAGAGAAACAATTCGTAAAAAATTGGAGGAGCATAAAATTGAGTCCAGGCCGGTATGGAAGCCTATGCACCAGCAACCGGTATTTCAAGGTTACCGCATTAGGGGCGGTGTAGTCAGTGAAGATTTGTTTAACAGAGGGCTTTGCCTGCCATCCGGTACTGCAATGACAGATAAAGATTTAGACAGGATTATTTCAGTAATTTTAGATTGCATGAGATAGTAAATATTATATAATATACAGATATGAAAAAAAAATTAGATAAAATATTTTATGCTGCCAGGCTGTATAAAAAATCTCTATCCATCATTGCAGACATATTTTTAATGCTGCTTTCCCTTTTTATTGCTTATTGGATTAGATTAGGCTCCATTGATGCTTTAAGCGCAAGGTATGTCAATCAAATTATTTTGCTTGAGCTATTAATTGTTCCTTTTAAAATATTTCTATTCTGGATTTTTAGGCTTTACCATATCACCTACCGGTATATTTCCCTTGCAGAAGGTCTATCTGTAATCAAGGCATCTGCCTTGTCTTCTCTAACAATGGCGCTTGTGGTGCTTATATTCCATGATGTTAAAATTTTTTCAGGTTTCCCTCGCTCTGTACTTTTTTCCGATTTCCTCCTTACCATTTTCTTTATCATTTCTGTTAGGACATTTTTTCGTCTATATTATTTTGGCCCCAGCAGAAAAAAAAGAAGGGATATACTTGTTGTTGGAGCAGGCTCTGCAGGCGAACAATTAATAAGGGATATGATGAGATCAGGGCAGTCAAGGTATTTGCCGGTAGGGATTATTGATGATGATTTTCAGAAAAAAGATACTTTTATCCACGGCATAAGGGTTTTAGGCGGTAGAAAAGACATACCAAAACTTGTGAAGGATTTTAATGTTAAGGAAATCATAATCGCTATTCCATCTGCCACGTCAAAAGAGATAGTGGGAATAATGGAATTTGTGAGAAAGGCAAAAATAAAGGTTGTTAAGGTACTTCCAGGGCTGTCAGGCATAATCAATGGGAAGGTTACCCAAATGGATATAAGGGATATTTCTATTGAGGATCTGTTAGGACGTGAGCCGGTAGAAATAGATGCTAAAAAGGTCTCTTCCTATATTACAAGCAAAAATATATTGATAACAGGGGCAGGTGGATCAATTGGATCAGAGCTCTGCAAGCAAATTATTCGGCTTAATCCGGCAAAATTGATTATGCTGGATATGGGAGAAACCGAGCTTTTTAAAATAGACCTGGAGATAAAAGAAAGGCATCCTGCTTCCTACGCAAAACCGGTTGTTGCGGATATAAGGGATGAGAATAGGATCAAAGAAATATTTAAAGAGCATAATTTTAATACCGTTTTTCATGCAGCCGCATACAAACATGTGCCTTTAATGGAGGAAAATCCAAAAGAGGCAGTATTTAATAACATTTATGGAACAAAAGTCCTGGCCAAAGCTTCCGCTGAATCTGGTGTAGATAGGTTTATTTTCATATCAACTGATAAGGCGGTTAACCCTACAAGTGTTATGGGAACAACTAAAAGGATAGCGGAGAATTTAATAAGAGGATTAAACAACAAACAGACTGCATTTATTTCTGTCAGGTTTGGCAATGTTCTTGGAAGCAGGGGAAGCGCAGTGCCTATATTTCAGAAACAGATACAGAAAGGTGGACCTGTTACTGTAACGGATTATGAGATGAAACGTTATTTCATGACTATATCAGAATCTGTACAATTGGTTATGCAGGCGGGTTCCATGGGCCAGGGTGGGGATGTCTTTGTTTTGGATATGGGAAAGCCGGTGTCTATTTATAAGATGGCAGAGGAATTGATCAGATTATCAGGTTTTGAACCGGACAGAGATATACCAATTGTTATTTCCGGGAAGAGACCCGGGGAGAAGTTGTTTGAAGAACTGTTAACGGCTGAAGAAGGCACAATAGCCACGCTCCATAAGAAAATCTATTACGCTAAAATTAAAGAGAAAATAGATAGAAATTATTTAGATAATATTAATACATTAATTGCCTTGTCAAGGAAGAGCAATAATGATGCTCGGTTATTTGCACTATTAAAAAAGATTGTTCCTTCATATCAAAAAAGTTGAAACAAAATATAAGGGTTTATTAGCTGGATGATGGGCATAGAAATTTGGAAGGGAAGATGGAAGAAGACAATACATTAGAACTTATTGATTATCTGAGGGTTATCTGGAAATGGAAATTGTTCATTACTGCAATTACTGTTATCTTTTTGTTTATAGCAGTAACACTAAATTTTTTAATGTCAAATGTTTATGATGTTTCTATGGTGGTAGAACCGGCTGTCAGTAATTTTGATTCATCGTGGCGGCCGATTTACATTGATTCTAATACGGATATTAAGTCTAAGGTAGATTTAGGGATGTATGATAACGCCATTTTTGATTTAATGCATTTTGATTCGCCAAGAAAAAAGCTGTTTAAAACATTCATCCCTAAAGATTCAAATATATTAAAGATAAGTATTGAAACAATAGATGTAAAAAAAGGCGCTCAAGTACTTAAATTGTTAAATGATTTATTATCAGAGGAATACAAACGCAGTATTAAAGAGAGGAAATTACAGATTGAAAATGTTTTACGTATGAAAGTAGCCCAATCCCAAAATATTATTGATGAAGGAAATCAGTTAAAAAAAGAAATTAAAACAGTAGGATTGAATACAGAAAAATTAATCAGGGAAAGGGATATGTTGATTAGTGGAGGAGAAAAAAGTGCGGATAAATTATCTGTCCTCATATACACCAATACAATCCAAGGTAATATTGCATATAAAAATAGACTTCAAAAGCAATTGGGCGAGGCAATATCAGAAAAAGAGAGGATGAAAGCTGAGATTGAAAATTTAAAGGTTAAAATGGGC
>JAYEMW010000051.1:0-5344 GCA_034718555.1 Thermodesulfobacteriota bacterium | reverse complement strand
AATGCCTTGTCTACAATTTTTATTTTAAATTAAAATATTATGTGCTTTACAGACGGAGGAAAGATTGAGGGAGGGGTAAATGCCAAAGCATGTTGCTCCGGCCTAAATTCATAATTAGAATTGCTGACCTATAACCCAAGTTTACCACTAAAACAAAACAAACTCTTACAACCACACGATAAGTGCGTTTTTTTAGTAGACGTAATTATATCTATACCTACAAAGCTCGCACTTTTTTGATAATATTATTTTTAAGCAGTTTTGGCAATCCAATTCGATCCAGCAACTCTCTTTGTCTGTCATCAGATTCGCTCATGTTAAAAGTTGATAAGCCTATATTTTTTATTTTGATTTGATCAATCATGCACTCTGATAGCTTTGCATAAAGCTTTTCATGGGATATTACCCCTGCCGTCAGCTCTCCTTTATTGTTGTGAAGACGTAACGTTAAAGTGCGGTTGATCAAATAAGACAATACGCAAATTGTGTAATGCGCTTTGACATGTGCCTTGGTCCAAACAAAAACTGGAGCTACATCCACAAATGATTTGATATCTCGGAATGCGGCTTCGATTATCACTTTGTCCCGGTATGGGCTTATTGCTTCTTTGGCGGGAAGCTTAAATGCTTCACTATCTTTTTCGAAATGATTGGTTACCAGCAACCAGAATCCGTCAAGTTTTCCTGCTGCCGATTTCTTTTCCTCATCAATCATCACACATCCTTGATAGGTTCGAATTTTCGAACCATCTGTTTTGCCGCTAATATGGATGACTTCCATCGAAACATCAACGAACTTGTTCAGTTTGTATTTGAAAATTCCTTTTTTAAATTTTTTATATGTTGCTGTTTTCTGCCGTGTTTTTTTAGCAGCCAACAATTCAGAATTTAAACTGTCAACGAATGCACGGAAATCTGTTATTGCCTGATTTGTTGCCTTACGTTGATCCTTGAATAGTTGAGGATTAAAACACAAAATATAACGCCGATTTTCCTTTACGGTGATTTCTTGATAATATGTATTGCTGTTCAGTTTTTGGAAATTGGCTAATTCTTCAGCTTGGTTGTCAATATGGCTATGGTCAAAATGTGAAAATTGGCTAAAATCAAGGTTGGTCAAATCCTCTATTTGATTTTTATCCATTGCGGTAATGTATTTTATTTCATCCAGTTCAAGGAGTGTAAGATTATCGTCAGAGACCATCCCCCTATCAAACACCAACGTAGTCGTGTTGTTTATTTTAAAACGCTTTTTCATCCGATCCAGCAGCCAGGAAATTGTAGTAGCATCCGCAGTTCCGCCGGGCAACACCTCCCAATAAAAAGGCAGACCTTCTTTATTTACAACAATTGCTAAAACGATATGATTCCGATAGCCTTCTTTACAATGCCCCCATTTCATGAGCAAACAACGTGAACCTGAAAAAGTTGTGCTGGAAAGATCATAAAATATCGATTCCATAGAGTCGGAATCACGTTTACTCATTAGCTGAAAAAGATGGGAGCAGATATCTTCCTTCTTTTCTTCTATCACTTCTAATTCACGAAAGATTCGAGAGGTATTAATCGAATTAGCGTTTTTGATATCAAGGAGCCATTGCAGAGCTGTTTTTTCAAACCATTCGGGAGTTCTTGATTTGCTTGTCGGAGCGACACAGCGGTTGATTGTTAAGACTCTGGCAATTTTTGAAACATCGACTTCGCGCCTGCTATTATCTTGGAAAACTTCATCTATTCTCCAGTAATCCCATACTGCATTAACCGTAGCAATATCAAGATAACTAAAATGATTGGTGACTGCAATATCATCAAATGAGGCAACAAAGGTATCCGTTTTTTTTATCGTTTTTAATAGAGCTCTCCATCTGTCCGCAGCCTCATCAGACAATTTCCCAAGTTTGAGAAAAATTTCTTTTCGATTTTTTTTATCCTTTCTATATGCCCGTGCCAGGCTGTAAGAACGATATAACTTCCCTTTGTATTTGCTGGCTCGCCAATGAAGATGAAGATCTGCTAAATCCATTCTTGCTCCTGTTAGACGTAAAAAATATTTATCAATTAGTTGATATCATATTATATTTTACAAGTCAATAAAAATATTCTTAGACGTAAAATTTGAGGGCAAAAAATATAATCCTTGTATTTTCAATTAATTATAGTGCATGGTGGTATATAAGTGGTAAACTTGGGTTAAACGATAGAAATCCAAATTGCCCAAAGTAAACATCTGTCTTTTACTGTATAATTCAGCAAGGGTTCTATTAGCATTCTCTTCTATCTGGATTGCCTTGAAAATTGCCGCATCATCAGGATGCAGACCTGTGATTCCAGAAAGTCTATTATAGATGCGCCGAACCTCATTTGCCAGAAATTTATAATCCGTTTCCCCTTTACTCCTCGGCAGATAAAGGGTTAATACCTGCTGAGGGGGTCTGACAAAATCGATTAGTACGCTGCCTAAACCCTGAAGTGAATCACAGGTGTGTGGAATTAGGATAAAGTCAGCCTCATCCAATCCTCCGGTTTTCAAAAATGACAGCGCATTATGTACAATGGAGCAGATATAGGCCTGAAGGTGTGTTCCGCCATAGCTGCTATCTATTCCAGGGGGACCCCAGACCTCAACAGGCAGGATGGAAAAGGCCCTGAAAAGCGCCCTGGGATAATGGATAGGCAACACTGCAGCTACTTTACCACCCTCGCCCTTGAATTCTTTGATAATATGTTTACGTTGCGGGATTTTCAATTGATAGAAACTCATTTCTTGTAAAGAAAAGTGTATGGAAAATATTGCTATGTGTCAAGGTTAATTCGGACTAATAATATCGCAGTTAAAGAGGGGAGAATTTGGGTAATAATTATTTCGGGAGCATCAACATTTAATGCACTCGTAAAAAGTCGTCACTCCGGTGAAAACCGGAGTCCAGTGATCAGTCACAAAATATATTCTATCCCAATTTATTACACCCTCCCCTTAATCCCCTCCCATCAAGGGAGGGGAAAGAAAGAGAGAAATTTCCATCAGTGGATGGGAATTTACCCACTTGAAATGGGAAAGAACCAATCGCACTAACTATACTACAATTAGAGAAGGGAGAATTTGGTAATAATTATTTCATGACATTTAATCTTTTGACATTTTTGTTTCATTGAATTAGTTTTTCCTCACATTATATAGAGAAAGGTTTCTCAATGGATTTTGCAATTGTTATTACATATTTTTTGATTCTTATTTTTATAGGAAGCAGGTCTTTTAGGGTAGTAAAAAATGTGAACAGCTTCTTTGTCGCTGACAGGGGAGGCAACCTGTTTCTTATAGCAGGGTCCCTTTTTGCAACAATTATTGGGGGATCTTCCACTGTTGGGATGGCTGGGCTTGGGTATAAAAACGGTTTAGTTGGAGCATGGTGGCTTCTTGTCGGGGCCATAGGGCTTTTTGTGTTAGGTATCTTTTTAGCGGAAAGGGTCAGGGGGTATTCTCTCTATACATTACCGGAAATACTTGAGAAGCATTATGGGCCTGAGGCAAAATTCATTGCCTCAGGCCTGATAGTTATAGCCTGGATGGGAATTATCGCAGGCCAGATAGTGGCAGCAGGAAAAATATTAGGGATAATCCTAAATATTTCCCCGTCTCTTTTAATGACAATAATTGCGTTCGTTTTTACCGCATACACATTGCTTGGAGGGCAACATTCAGTTGTACGGACAGATACAATACAGGGACTTATCATTATCGCCGCAATTCTCGTATCCGTTCCCCTATGTCTAAACAAGGTAGGAGGGGTATCCTTCATGCAAGAAGTCCTTGGTACAGACTATTTTTCATTTCCTGTTAGCGAGCATTTCACATGGAAGGCCCTAATTACTTACATATTTTTAGTCGGCTCAACCTATGTGGTTGGACCAGACATTTACTCAAGGCTATTTTGCGCCCAAAACGAAAAGACTGCTAAAAGAGCTGCTATTATAACTTCCATGACATTAATTCCATTCTCATTCATTATAGTTATTATTGGAATGTCGGCACGGGTATTATTTCCCCAGATCAATCCTGAGACAGCTTTTCCAACAATGATAAATCACATTTTTCCCACAGGTTTAAATGGTATTGTTATTGCTGCACTTCTTTCCGCCATGATGTCCTCTGCAGATACGTGCCTTTTGACTACCAGCACGATTATTTCAGTAGATATAATAAAGCCCATTTTCAAGCCAGATATGACGGAGAAAAAATTGCTCATGCTCTCCAGATTTTTTATTGCCCTTATTGGTATTATTTCACTAATCCTTGCGCTTAAGGTAAAAGGAATTATCTCATCTCTCCTTCTTGGCTACACGGTTTATACATCAGGACTTGTCTTCCCGGTCCTCCTCGGTTTTTACAAAGACAGGTTAAGGCTCAATAAAGAAGGGGCAATATTGGCCATGGTAGCTGGAGGCGGATTAGCGCTATCTGGAAAACTGATGGGTCTGAGTGACTTTGGGCTTTATGGATTTTTTCTGTCAGGATTCCTGCTGATTGTTGGAAGCAGATTAATGGCAGTTGTAAGAAAATAGAAATGGGTTACAATATGTCTTAGAATTAATCCAAAGGAAATAGATATCCCTGCATTGCCTGTTTGTTGTTCTCCTGGCTGTCACTAATTTTTATCTCAGGGCTTGAATCCCCCTTAAAAAAGTATCTTTGAAATAAATTATTAAAAGATGTCCATGACCCCTCCTGACGGTCGTCCTTCATTAGTCTGCCAAGCCCGTTAATCTTTGCGTCCATATCATCTATGAGGTGAAGGGCAAAGGCCTCTAAAAACTTTGGCCTTTTAGGAGATCCAAAATCAAATTCACCGTGATGGCTTAATATAAGGTGTTTGAGACGAGCAGATAGTTCGTCCGGGAAGTCTTTAAGAGATTTTAATTTTTCCTCTACCATTATAGTGCCTAAAACAATATGCCCCAAAAGCCTTCCTTCATCTGTATACTCTATGTTCAAATCAAAAGAGAGTTCCTTTGTTTTCCCTATATCATGAAGTATAGCCCCGGATAACAAAAGATCACCGTCTAATTCGGGATAATGCTCGGCTATTGATACAGCTAATTTGGATACGGACAATGTATGTTCAAGCAACCCCCCAAGGTAACTGTGATGAAAATATTTGGCTGCCGGCGCCTTTTTGAATTGTGTTAAAAAATGATGATCTGTCCAAAAAGATTCAATGAGCGCCTTGAGATGTCTGTTCATTATTCTTTTGGACAGTTTTTTCAGTTCAGAGAACATCTGTCCCGTGTCTTTTGTCGTAGATTCCTGAAAAATGCTTGGATCAAAAGTGCCTTTGTCTTTCTCTAA
>JAYEMW010000050.1:0-5389 GCA_034718555.1 Thermodesulfobacteriota bacterium | reverse complement strand
TGAAGTCCAGTTTGCCTAAATAAAGGAAGAAAAATGAAAATACGAACAAAACTTGGCATTTTTCCAGTTGCTCTATCTATAATAACGATTGCATTGTTATTTATTACCCTGATAATCTCTACTAATATTATTAGAAGCCAGGTAGGAAAACACTTGCTGACAACCGCACAATCCAGGGCACATGATATTGAAACGCTTTTAAATGATTACAAAGAAACTGTTGATATACTTAGAGTAGGGATTCCTTTTACAAATGTGTTAGATCCGCAAATCGATTATACGAGAAGAATGACTGAATGTAATCTAAGGATAGATAGAACTGTTAAAATTAATTCCGGCATTTCCAGAATTAAAATCTTAGATAAAAACGGCATTGTAATTGCGTCCAGTCACCAGGATATTGGATTAGATCTAAGTGAAGAAGCCATTTTTATAAAAGGAAATGAAAATGCTTATATTGGAGAAATTCACAAATCTGTATATACCGGGAATCTTGTTATCAGTCTTTCAGCGCCAATTTTTATAAGAGATATATTTTCCGGAGTTCTGATCATCAATTTTTATATGGCAGAGAAATTGTTTGAAATATTATCAAATGTAATCGGTCTGGGAGAAACCGGAGAGATGTATCTGGTGAATAGAGATGGCTATTTGATAACTCCTTCCAGATTTATTGATGGTGCGATCTTAGAAACAAAAATAAAAACCGAGCAAGTAAACTTGTTTCTATCAGAACACCTGGAAAAAGGACTTCCTAAATATATGGAAGAAAAACCAATTGAATATCTGGATTATAACGGCAAAAAAGTTCTCGGTGTACACAATTATATTCCTGAGATGCAGTGGGGTTTGATTGCAGAATATGATGTTACAGAAGCATATAAACCGATGAGTAAGCAGATTGTTTTAATTATAATTATTTTCTCGGTCTTACTTATTGTTATAATAATTGTTGCTATTGTAGTTTCTAAAAAAATTATTTTACCTATCAAGGAATTACACGAAGGAACCGAGGAAATTATCAAGGGCAACCTGGATTATAAAGTCGGTATAGAATTAAAAGATGAAATTGGTCAGCTTTCCCGCTCATTTGATATCATGACCGAAAGATTAAAAAAAGAACAAAATAAATTGAAAAATTACACAGAAGACCTTGAATCAAGGGTGCAGGAAAGAACTGCTGAACTAAAAAAGCAATTTGAAAAAAGCGAAAAACAAAGAATTTCCAATTTAGTCGTTTTAAATGATCTTAATAAAACAACTAAGGAATTGAAGGCGGAAATCACCGCAAAAAAGCAGGCCGAGCAAGAAAAGAAAAAACTCGAATCCCAACTCCGCCAGGCCCAGAAGATGGAAGCCATAGGCACCCTTGCCGGAGGCATTGCCCATGACTTTAACAACATTCTTTTTCCCATTATAGGCTACGCGGAGATGGGAATGATCGGGGTTCCCGAAGACAGTAAAATAAGAAAAAATTTCATTGGAATTCTTAATGCATCAAAACGCGCCGGTGACCTGGTGCAGCAGATCCTCACCTTCAGTAGACAACACGAACAGGAACTAAAGCCTTTGGCGGCTCAAATTGTTGTAAGGGAAGCCCTAAGACTGATCAGGTCTTCGATCCCCTCTACCATTGAAATAGATCAAGATATAGAAAAGGACTATAACCTTATCATGGCGGATCCCACCCAGATACATCAGATAGTAATGAATCTATGCACCAATGCATACCATGCCATGGAGGAGACAGGAGGCAGCCTGAGTGTGAACCTTAAAGAAATGGATTTAACACCGGAGGATCTAACCGGCCTTAATATGGAGTCAGGGCCTTATCTCTGTCTAACGGTAAGTGATACAGGTACAGGAATGGACAGCCCTACCATGGAGAGAATTTTTGATCCCTATTTTACCACCAAGGAAAAGGGCAAGGGCACTGGATTGGGCCTTGCAGTAGTCCATGGCATAGTCAAAGGCTATGGCGGGGATATCCGGGCATACAGTGAACCTAAAAAAGGGACTTCCTTTCATGTGTATCTTCCCGTAATAAAAACAGATAACCTTGCATCAGAGATTATATCTGATGAGCCATTGCAGACCGGTCATGAACATATTTTACTAATAGACGATGAAACCCAGATTATTGACATGGAAAAACAGATGCTGGAAAAACTCGGCTATCAGGTTACAGCCCTGACCAGCAGCATTGATGCCCTTCAAGCGTTTAAAGCAGCTCCTGATAAGTTTGATCTTGTTATCACGGACATGACTATGCCGAATATGACCGGAGACAAACTAACAGGGGAGCTAAAGAATATCCGCCCGGATATCCCGGTTATCCTCTGCACGGGATTCAGTGAAAAGATCTCAAAAGAAAGCGCCGGCGCGCTGGGTGTTGCAGGCTTTCTCATGAAACCTGTTTTGATGAAGGATCTTGCAAGAACCGTCAGGGAGGCGATGGGGTAGCTCGTTGCTCGTTGCTGGTTACTCGTTTCTCGGTGTTTACCCGCCAATCTTTGTGGCGGGCTCGGTGCTGAGGAGAATGGCTAAACATGCATTACGTATATTTTTTAAAAGACACAAATAGTGAATGGATATACATTGGGTATACATCTGATCTTAGAAGAAGATTAGAAGAGCATAAACAGGGAAAAACATTTACTACCAAAAGATTTTCTTCAATAGAATTAGTTTACTATGAGGCGTTTAAGTCGGCAGAAGATGCTCAAGAAAGGGGAAAGGAAATTAAAACAATATGGCAATTCCTTAGGAATGTTAAAGAAAAGAATCGCTAAATCACTATCAAAAAGCCCAGCACCCAGCAACGAGCACCCAGTAACGAGAAACGAGCACCGAGCACCGAGCACCGAGCAACCAGCAACCAGCACCGAGCAACGAGCAACCAGCACCGAGCACCGAGCACCGAGAAATGTCACACATACTTATCATAGACGATGATCAGGCCATATGCAAGATGCTGTCGGCTCTGATCAGTGAAATAGGGCATGATACTGTCTGTAGTCACACTCTACATGACGGCCTCAAGGAGGCATTATCCAACCCATACGATGTAGTGCTCTTAGATGTGCAGATGCCGGATGGGAGTGGTCTGGACATACTGCCGAAGATTCGTGAAACTCCGTCCTCACCCGAGGTTATCATTATGACGGGATTCGGCAATGTTGATGGGGCTGAAATTGCCATTAAAAACGGAGCATGGGACTATATCCAGAAAACCGATTCACCCAGAAAAATCCTTCTCCCCCTGCAACGTGTCATCCAATATCGCGATGGACTGAAAAAGGCCCAAAAATCTGCGATTGCCTTGAGACTGGACGGGATTGTTGGAGACAGCCCATCCATGAAGGCCTGTTTTGACCTTTTGGCCCAGGCTGCAACAAGCGAAGCAAACATTCTCTTAACAGGTGAAACGGGCACTGGTAAAGAAGTTTTTGCAGATGCTATCCATAAAAACTGCCCCCGTGCCTCTAATAATTTTGTGGTGGTTGATTGCACTACCCTTCCCGAGACGCTTGCAGAAAATATGCTTTTCGGCCATGAAAGGGGGGCCTTTACAGGAGCGGATAACGTCAGGGAGGGCCTGATAAAACAGGCAGACAGGGGCACGCTCTTTCTTGATGAGGTTGGCGAACTCCCCCTTTCCGTCCAGAAAGGCTTTCTTCGGGTTCTTCAGGAACGCCGTTTTCTACCCTTAGGTAGCAAGAGAGAAATAGAAAGTAATTTCAGGATCATATCCGCCACTAACAGAGATCTCGACGATATGGTAAAACACGGGCAATTTCGGAACGATCTCCTGTTTCGCCTCCGGTCCCTGACAATTGCACTGCCCCCGCTAAGGGAGCATCCTGAAGATATTAAGCCACTTGCCATTCACCACATACATAAGCTCTGCGAGCATTACGGCATGGAAACAAAGGGTTTTTCTTCCGGATTCTTTGAAGCCCTTAAGACCTATAGCTGGCCCGGAAATATACGGGAATTGTTCAATGCCCTGGAAAGAGCATTTGCAGCCTCACACCACGAGCCTACCCTATTTCCAAGACATCTGCCGACAAATATCCGGGTCAAGGTTACGCAGTCATCGATTACCAATAAAGCTCCTGCAAAGGGTAGCCTAATGGAAAGCCCTGATTTCGCCAGGACGCTTCCCGGATTGCGGGATTTCCATAAAACCATGGAGAAAAAATATTTAAAGGACCTGATTAAACTCACCAAAGGCAACATCAAAGAAGCATGCAGGACATCCGGAATGTCCCGCTCCAGCCTGTATGATCACCTAAAGAGACACAAAATATCCATCCCTAACCCGGACAATCCGTAACCATAATTTATCTGCAACCAAGTCACCCAGCCCGCCACAAAGATTGGCGGGTAAACACCGAGCAATCCCGCTACAAAGCGCGGGACTTCCGCTGCGCTCCAGCCAGCACCCAGTAACCAGCAACCAGAACCGAGCACCGAGCACCGAGCACCGAGCACCGAGCACCGAGCACCGAGCACCGAGCACCGAGCAGTCCAAATATCCGGACATGTCCAGATATTTGGACTGCTCGGATTTCCCTACCACCCTACCTTTCCCCGATTCAGTCCAGAATCCTGGACTGAAAAATTCTTTTAAGGCATATTTCAGCTCCGTTCAACTCACACAAAAACACCTCAATTAATTGAAATTACACAAGAAATAAGATTATTAAAATATTGGCACTTTTATTGCTGTAGAACTACGTGAAATAAATCAGTTTACGCTGAAAAACAGAAAATGAGGTCAGAAATGAGCGTATTACTCTACGCCCCGGTATCGAAATCAATAAGAGAAAGGTATCAGAATGAGATCGAAAAGCTGGTTCCTTTAGAAGAAATAGAGACTTATCGGACAAAGGAGGAGCTTTCAAACAGACTTCGTCTTCCGAGAAGAGACATTGCCGTTGCCGTTCTCATTTTAACTGATAAAAAAGAGTTAAGGGGAATTCTATCCCTTAGTGAATTGTACAGAGACCTTCGTATTATTCTCCTTTTGCCGGACAGAAAAAAGGATACCATTGCTGAGGGACACAGGCTGCGACCGAGGTTTTTGGGCTACGCTGATAGTGATCTAATGTTTATCGTCCCTGTGCTGAAGAAGATGCTGAAACTGGAGACCCAGCACCCAGCACTTTCAAAGCGGGGTAGACACGTAAGAAAGTGCTGGGTGCTGGATGCAACATCTTACTTTTTATGAATTTAACAACTTTTATAGAAAGCAAAAAAGAAAGGAGGTCAACGAATGGCGGAATTAGCTGAAACAATGGATCAGGCGGTAAAGGTCATGGCAGACCGTGAGGGCAAGTACCTTACCTTTGCCCTGGCAGACGAGGAGTACGGAATCGGTATC
>JAYEMW010000049.1:0-5412 GCA_034718555.1 Thermodesulfobacteriota bacterium | reverse complement strand
AGACCTTTTTTTTACTCAAGATTTAGCAGAGATGTTCTATGGAACACCGCCAGTCTTGTAATATTGGGGGTAAGCGGCATTATCATCAACCTGGTAATTATGGCCCTTCGTGGGCCTCGGGCGCTTGGAATATTTAATCAGGTATTTGCTTTTTATATCGTTATTTCGCAAATCGCTGCTGGTGGCATTCAGTTTTCGGCATTAAAGCATTGCTCTTATAAACAGGATAATATGCCGGAATGCGCAGTGATTACTTCTTCTGCGCTGATGCTTGTGGCTTTTTTAGGAATTATAATTTGCATAACGCTTTTCAGTTTGCGCGACGTAATCGGCAGAATTCTTGGAAGTCCATCTGTTTCTCTTGGATTGAGCTTTGCCGCTCCAGGGCTGGCTTTTTTTTCACTGAATAAAGTTTTACTGATGGCCTTAAATGGTTTGCGGAACATGCGCGCCTTTGCTGTATTCCAGGCCCTTCGCTATATTCTAATACTTATAATTGCAGTTGCAATTATACTTCTTGGGTATCCCGAATCTTATCTGCCATTGTCTTTAACCTTAACCGAGGTAATACTATTTCTTGCACTAATGCTGTATATAAATCTATTTATATTTCACATGCGCTTTTCAGTATCTTCAGAAATGTTAATCTGGTTCAGACGTCATATATCATTTGGAAGTCGAGGATTCTTGAGCGGAGTTTTAATAGAGATGAACACGCGTGTCGATGTTCTTATGCTTGGATATTTCATGTCGGATAAGATAGTGGGCATTTACAGTTTTGCGTCTACATTTGCGGAAGGATTTGCACAGCTCAACACAGTTGTTCGCCAAAATGTTGACCCAATTGTAGGTAAGTGTTTTTCAGAAGGAGATATTAAAAAAATACACGAGATTGCATATAAAATTCGGCAGACCTTTTACCCTATCATGGCAATGCTTGGAGCTGCCTTGATTATAGGCTTTCCCATACTCATATGGATTATAACACCAAAAGGTGAAACCTGGCAGAGTTGGGGGATCTTTGCAATACTGGTGTTCGGCATAGTCCTATCATCAGGTTACAGACCATTCATCACATTAACTTTACAAGGTGGGAGGCCGGGTAATTTCACCATTATGATTGCAATAACAGTCTTAGGGAATATGCTTCTAAATTATTACCTCATCCCAATTCTGGGTGTTTATGGCGCAGCAGTTGCAACCGCCTTTATTTATATATTTGATGCGGGTTTAATTGTGTTTTTCTCTTGGAAACTATTCGGAATTCGCTTATACGGTAAGAGCAAAAGCAACACTTGACAGTTTAATAAAAAACAGGACTTAAAGCATACCCTAAGCGCAATTATCAACAATTTATTCTCTTAGTTCCCCCTCGCTCAGAGAGTATTTTTAGGTCTGCGTTTAGCGATAGAAGAGGTTCACGCAATGTACCCAAGATGCTATCTGTGTATTTACGTGCTCATTCGAATTCGATCTTTACCTGATCACATTTAATTTTCGATGCTTGCAATTCACCAACCTGTTGACGCAACTCAACCAATTCCCTGATGAGCTGACTTTTTGTTTTACGTTTATTCTCCATTTGCCCAAATCTATTTCTTTTTGTCTTTTTTTTGCTTCCGTTTCTCCTTTGGTGTTTGCTTGCCTTTTTTCTGTTCTTCTCGTTTGCCTTTATCTTTTTTTCCCTTGTCTCCCATTTTGGCCTCTTTTCGTTTTTAAAAATTGTTTTATCCAATAATTACCCATAGTTCATCATATGGCCCCAAGACCCCATATGTTCGTTGTATGGTCATTGTCAACAAAGTTTTTCCCCGTCTATAATTCTCCCAAGGATGACTATGAGGCTGTCCGAGAATGCCCTTTTCCCTCAACTCTTTGTCATGCTCAAAAAATTATCCTCGGAATATCAACTATATACCTGCGGTAATTTTTTTCGCATTCCTCGATTTGAGAAAAAATTACTATTCTTGGACAGCCTCCTATAGTTGCAATTCCCGGCAGAATATCACAGAGGTGAAACGAGTAAAGCAACCGTCCCTTTTTACTGAAAAAGGTAATTCACATATGAGTCACCTTTAACGGCCAACTCATTTTTCCCTTCACTTTCTGGTTTTATTGATAATGCCTCCTTGAATTATGTTGTGATATGTTTGCCTACGATGACCTTGCGAGCAATGAGCTGGATGAGGTCATCTGCCCCGGCCAGCACCTGAGCGTTTTTCCCATATGAAGATCATTTCCACGATATTTCTTTTCCAGTGGGTTCTCGCCTGCTATTTCATGAAATATTAGAGTCGGAGACTCTACTCACAATCACCACCGTCATTTTCCCCCGGACTTGCAGGGACGTGATAAATCAGGAAAGTTTTTGGATAATTTTAATTAATCATATCATAGATGACCCTGTAATTCAAGCTTCTAATCTTTGCTGTCTCGGCATAAGGGACATGTGTGGGACATGGGTGTTGTGGGACATGATTATCAGACCTACACAGTTGACAGATATGTTTCTATAAAAGAAAATAATTAAACAGGCCACCAAACTATTGGATGAAGATGCAGCAATATTAAAAAGAGTGCAGATCTATTTATGCCATAAGTTTAGTGGTCAAAAACTAAAAGACATCGGATTTTACTTTGGAATTGGCGTATTTGGATTTTCTCAGGCAAGTCGCCGAGTTGCGTTACAGATCAAAGACGATAAAAAACTGAAAAAAAATTGATAAAATTATTTCAGATCTCAACTTGTCAACTGTGTAGGTCTGATACTTTTGCTCTTTCCATAGATGGGGAAAAGATAAGGATCATATATTAACACCAAGGTAGCGAATAAAAATATCTTGCCTACCCTGCAAATTTTCTTGTTTGTTCTCATAGACGGTTTTTCCTTTTTCTATAAAATATATCTTTTCACAGACAGACAAGGCAAATGAAATTTTTTCCTCAACCAATAATATAGCCATGCCCTCATCGTTAAGCTGTTTTATTATGTCTTTTAACTGGCTTACAATAATTGGCATAAGGCCAGTAGTCGCTTCATCTAAAAGCAGTATTTCAGGTCGAGTTAAAAGGGCTCTGGCAATAGCAAGTGATTGCTGTTCTCCTCCGCTGAGTGTTCCTGCCTTTTGATTTAACCTATCTTCAAGAACTGGAAAAAGGTTAAAAATATTTTCTAGTAAAGATTTGTCCTCTTTTTTTCTTATACCTGTTTTTAAATTTTCAAGCACCGTCATTTTTGGAAATAGATGCCTTCCCTGGGGCACGTAACCTATTCCCTTTCTGGAAACTTTATAGGCAGGAAGTGATTTGATTTCTATATGTTTAAAAAAAATGTTTCCACTTCTCGGGTTTAAAAGGCCCATAAGCGTCTTTAATGTTGTAGTCTTGCCTGCCCCGTTACGGCCAAGTAAAGCAACAATTTCGCCCTGTTTTACCTCCAATGATACACCCTGAAGCACATGACTGTTGCCATAGTATGCGTGAATGTCCTCTGCCTTGAGTAAGATCAATCTATTTCCTCGCCTAAATAAACTCTTTGTACCTCTTTATTACTGCATATTTCATCTGGTGAACCTTCGGCAATTAGCGTACCTTCATTTAATACAGACACAATATTGCAGAGCTTCATCACGAAATCAATAGTATGCTCAATTAAGATAATTGTTGTATTTTCAGATAATTTTTTAACCACATTCAGAATCATTTCTGATTCTTTCGGGCCTACGCCTTGAGTCGGTTCGTCTAATAATAAAACAGAGGGTTTTGTGCTTAAGGCCATTGCAATCTCCAGAACTTTCTGGTCACCATAGGAAAGATTGACTGCCAATTCATTTATCTGCTCTTCAAGTCCCACTAATCGGCAAATCTCCAATGTCTCCTCTGAAAAACCATGAAAACTTTCAGCATTTACAAAGGGATTCCATGGATATCTCGCCTTTGAGTTAACGCCGAGCCAAACACTTTGATACACACTCATTTCTGGAAAAATATGAAGGAGTTGAAAGGTTCTGCCTAAACCTTTTTTACAAATTTTATGGGGATGCATGCCCGTAATATTTTCTCCAGCTAAATATATTTTTCCAGATGTTACCTTCAATTCCCCTGTAACGGCATTAAAAAGGGTTGTTTTTCCAGCCCCATTTGGTCCAATAATGCCCCTTATTTCTCCCTCACCTATGTTTACGCTCACATTATTGAGGGCCTGCAAACCACCAAATTTTTTTGTAACATTAACCATCTCTAATGTGCTTTTTTTCCCATCCATATATCTATCTCAGATCTTTATTCATAAAATATCCAAAGATACCTTTTTTTGATACCCTTAAGATGATAAGAATTATAGCGCCAAATATTATCATATAGTATGTCCACCAAGCGCTTACGTAATACTGGAATACTGACATAAGAGCAACGCCTAAGAATGGCCCTGCCAACGTTCCAAGCCCCCCTATAAGACACCAGACGATTGGGATAATAGACCAGTACAAAGAAAAAAAGTCAGCTGATGCATAGCGGATTGTCATCGCATAAAGACCTCCGCCTAAAGCAGCAAATGATCCTGAAATAACAAAGGCTATTAGCTTATATCTTATTACATTATAGCCAAGAAATTCCGCTCTTTCTTCGTTTTCTTTGATTGATAAAAAAACCCTTCC
This sequence comes from Thermodesulfobacteriota bacterium, assembly GCA_034718555.1. Classification (GTDB taxonomy): domain Bacteria; phylum Desulfobacterota; class DSM-4660; order Desulfatiglandales; family B25-G16; genus M55B121. Next base: position 757 of record JAYEMW010000049.1, on the reverse strand, counting down.
TAATGGAGCCCTTGAAATTCTTCTTAGAACTAAATAGGTAACTACTAAAAAAAAGAGTACAACGTAATAGTTTACTAAAGGATTATAGACAGAAATACTTGCAGAGCCAAAAGTTATCGGAGGAAGATTAACGGAAAGTCCGTCATCACCTCCTGTTAACCATATCATATCTATAGCAAAAAGATGGAATATAGAGGAAAATACTGCAGTCACAATAACAAAATAGGCCTTAGACAGGCGGACAGCTATGACTCCTGTAGCCAAGGAGACACCAAGGCCTGCAATAAAACAGAGGGAGATAGAGTAAAAAATGCCAGAATGAAAATGCAAAGTGGAAAGCATAAAAGTATAAGCCCCAGTGCCAAAAAACACAGAGTGCCCAAGGCTGCACTGATCTGTAAAACCTAAGCTGATATCGTATCCCATGGCAAAAACAGAAAATGCCATAATTTGGATAAGTAAGGTGCGCGCACCTCGCGGTAAGGTAAAACCAAAAATTACCAGCAGTGCCAAGGAGAGTAAAGTTATAAATAAAAATTTGTTTTTCTTGAAAATAACCACTTTTAAATTATTACCTATTGTTTAAAGGGGGTATCCACTTTGCTGATCTGATTATATGCTACGACTTATGCTACGACTATAGCTAATACATGAAATATGATGACTTTTCAACCACATAGTCACATGTTGCTTTCCTTGTTTATTTCTCCAACAATTAGGCGCGATGTAAAACAGCTATTTGTAACTATCTGATAAT
>JAYEMW010000048.1:0-25477 GCA_034718555.1 Thermodesulfobacteriota bacterium | reverse complement strand
CTTTCTCCTCCCTTGGGGCAGCCCTCTCTGTAGGGAGAATTTTGATTCGTGCCCTGTCTGCAAGTTCATGGCTTTCAGCAGATAGAAACTCCTCATTTAATATAACGGTCCCTGATACAGTGACCATACGTTCAAACACCAGCTCCGTCAAAGGATTAAAAATCTCAACGGACTTGCATCTTAAAGAGTCTTTTCCAACCCCGCACAAAGTCTCTCCCTCTTTTCTTACAACGCCTACAAAATCAAGCTCGGCCCGTCTGGCAATAGTCTCCAGTCTTGGCATTAGTCTGGGTATATCCCTCTCCTTAAGGGCATCCATAAATGATGGCTCTAAGGCTGTAATTGAAAGAGGGCATCTCATCGTATTTATACGTGAAAGATATATCTCCCGGGCTGCATTGAGATCCAGACTTACCCTGTTGGTTGCCTCACTGAATATGGCCTTGTAAAGGAGCTGTCCTCCAATAAACAGTGACACGGCTCCAACCAGAATAGAAACCCCTAAAAAGCTTGCTATGAGTTTGGATCTTGTTGAATAAAACATATTTTATACCTGCTTAAAAGCTCAGGATTGCCAGCTTCTCCAACCATTCCTTATGGAATTAAAAAACACATAGGTGTTGTTATGAACTATGAACTGCTCTGGACCTTAAGAAAAACAAGCATTCTCCGCTGGGCCCTTGTAAGACGACCTATTTCATCCTCTATCCATTTGATATCACCTGTAACAATGGCGAGTTTCTCAGGCTTCGTCAGGTCATATTCATCTAAGGCACTCACTGCATTTTCTAAAAGACTTGAAAAAAATTCATCATCAGATTCAGCTCGCTCTAAAACCTTGCTCATTTCCTCCTTATGAATTAGTGTCTGTTCATCAACTTCTTTAGCGCTTCCAAGGGCATTTGACATGGCTTTTAAGAGCTCTTCAGGTTCAAATGGTTTTTCAACTATCTGTGCCGCTCCAAGTTTTGTTGCCTGCACAGCAAGCTGTACCGTCGCATATCCGGTTATTATAACTACAGGAAGAGACGGTTTAACCCTCTTAATATCCCTCAGCACCCTAAGACCTCCTATATCCGGCATACGAATATCCGTTAACAAAATGTCATAGGATCTCTCCATTGCCCAATCAAGACCTTTTCTTGAGCTCAGCGAGGTATCGACCTCATAATCCTCATCAGTTAACGTCGCGCTGACACTGTCTAAAACAATCTGTTCATCATCAATGACTATTACTTTCTTTTTTTCCATGATTTCCCTCCTTTTTTATGATCTTACGAACTGCTTCTATAAGCTCTTCAGGTTCAAACGGTTTTGCAATAAATGTAGCCGCCCCCATTTTAATGGCATCTTTTATGGTTTTCGTTGTATAATAGCCACTCATTACAATAACAGGTATATGCGGCCATTGCCTTTTAATCTCATTCATAAGATACATACCATCATGTTTAGGCATCTTAACATCTATCAGCAAGAGAGTGATATTCTCGTCCTTCATTGCCTCCAATGCGTCATCAGCACTGGGTACCAGCATAACCTCAAAACCTTCTTCCTCAAGGACTGCCTGACAACTATCAAGAACAATATCTTCATCGTCAACAACAAGTATTTTCATTTTTCTTTACCTATAAAATTGATGGTTTCAATAAACCCGTCTTCCTTGCTATTCTTTCAATAATTAAATCCATCCCGGCTTTTCAATGCATCATATTTTTGTGCGACAAAAAAAATTCCAACATCAAATATCCGTATTGTCTTATTGAGGGCCTCTATTGCCTGAATATGATCCATAGGGGTAAGAAAGGCAGCCTGAGAATCGGCGAAAAGCCACATCTGTCTTCTCATCATAAAGAGTGCGTAAATAGCTTCAGGACAGGGTATTCCCTCATCATATCGCTCTTCTGCATATTGGGAAAAATACTCATATAAGTCTCTGCTTGGCTTTTCACTGAAATAAATCCTGCTAAGATTTTTGTAAAAGGTAACGGCCTGGGCAATGCAGTTCTCCTCTGGAATTTCATGATATGATTGTGTTCTATTGCTTTTTCTCACGGTCTTGCACCACTGCCTGGAGATTTTCTCTGAATTACCTTCTGTTATTTTAATCAACTTGTCTGCAAATACTTTCATAATATCCTCTTTTGGATTTAGGGGAAATACTTATCCAGTGGTCCCCCAGTCTCTAACTCCGTATTCGCCGTTTTTTCTTGGCCACCTTAAGCCTGATCAATGATCTGCGCAGAGCAGCTTCTGCTGCAACTGAATCCTTCTTTTCTAATTGAGACTCCGCTAACTTTTCTGCACTCTCCTTTGCCTCTTCCGCCCTCTTTATATCTATTTCCTCAGCACGTTCACAAGCATCAGCCAATATAACTACCCTGTCATTTAGAATCTCAAGAAATCCACCACTAACCGCCATATATGTTTTCTTGTCTTCCTTTCTTATAATCAGCTCCCCGGGTTGCAGCACGGTCATTAAAGGCGCATGGTGAGGAAGAATTCCCAGTTGACCTTCCTGCCCCCATACAATCACCATATTAACGTCATCTGAGTAAATTGTTTTTTCTGCTGTAACCAGTTCAAGTCTAAATGTGGCCATTAGATTTCACCCATTTCTTTAGCCTTTTTCACTGCCTCGTCAATATTTCCTACCATATAAAAAGCGGCCTCGGGAATTTCATCATGCTTACCTTCCAATATTTCCTTAAATCCACGTACCGTTTCCTTGATAGTCACATATTTTCCAGGTATACCGGTAAATTGTTCAGCCACATGAAACGGTTGGGAACAAAACTTCTGGATTCGACGCGCCCTGTTTACTGTAAGTTTATCCTCATCGCTTAACTCCTCCATGCCGAGAATAGCTATTATATCCTGCAGTTCCCTGTATCTTTGCAGTGTTGTTTGGACTCCCCTCGCTACCTTATAGTGCTCTTCGCCGACAATAGCAGGGTCAAGTATTCTTGATGTTGACGTCAGTGGATCAACAGCAGGGTAAATACCTAACTCGGCAATAGACCTTTCTAATGCAACAACAGCATCAAGGTGTCCATATGTCGCAACTATACCGGGATCCGTATAATCATCAGCAGGCACATAAATTGCCTGAAATGAGGTGATAGATCCCTTCCTGGTTGTTGTTATCCTCTCCTCTAACTCCCCAACATCCGTTCCCAAAGTCGGCTGATAACCTACCGCAGATGGCATACGCCCCAAAAGTGCGGATAATTCCATGTTTGCCAGCACATAGCGGTATATATTATCGATAAACAAGAGAACATCCTGCCCCTCAACATCACGAAAATACTCGGCCATGGTCACACCGGTTAACCCTATACGAGAACGGACACCCGGGCTCTCATTCATCTGTCCAAAAACGAGAACGGTCCTCTCTAACACGCCGGATTCTTTCATCTCTAACCATAGATCGTTTCCTTCCCTGGATCTCTCCCCAATACCAGTAAATACGGAGAAACCGCCATGCTCAGCAGCAATATTGCGTATCAGCTCTGTAATGACTACTGTTTTACCTACGCCTGCCCCCCCGTACGCTCCAATTTTGCCTCCCCTTGTAAAGGGCGTAACCAGGTCCATTATCTTCAGCCCTGTCTCTAATACCTGGGGAATTGTCTCTTGCTCTTCTAAAAGCGGTGGCTCACGATGTATAGGGTAACGCAAATCCGTCTTTACCGTACCAAGATTATCTAATGGTTCACCAAACACATTAAAGAGCCGTCCTAATGTTTCCTTGCCGACAGGCACCGTTATCGGGGTTTCCATATCTACTGCATCCGCACCCCTCTGCAGTCCTTCCGTTGCTGTTAATGCTACACCCCGCACCCAGTTATTGCCTATATGCTGTTGGGTCTCTACAATAATCTCCACACCGTCTTGATTGACCACTATGCCATTGTTAATGGCTGGTAACTCATCAGGTGGAAACTCCATATCAATTACCGTACCAATAACCTGGACTACTTTACCCTTAGCCAACTGTCACCTCCTTAGGGCTCACTCAAAAATAACTTCACATTTCAGGCGCCGATATCTACCGTCTGACTGCGTTGTGAAAACTCGGAATATGACTGATATTCCAGCGTTTCCACGCCTTGTCGGACGGGCGCCTCAACACCTGAAATTGCGAACTTATTTTTTGTGAACCTTTATCATTTTAAGGCCTCGGCCCCTCCACAAATATCACAAATTTCGTTAGTGATAGTCTCTTGCCTTGCCTTATTTAATGTCAGGGTCAAATCCTCCAACACATCCTTAGCGCTGTCACTTGCGCTTCGCATCGACACCATTCGTGCCGAGTGCTCGCTTGCAATAAGCTCCAGCAAGGTATGGTATGTCTTCATCTCTACAAATCGTGGCAAAAGCTCGTTCATAACCGTAATATGATCCGGTTCGTAAATATAATCGCCTGTTTGCACAGCATTAAAATCAACCGGATCTACAGGGAGCAAAGCTTCCATTGTTGGCCTTTGTACCATGGTAGAGACAAAACGAGGGTACGCAAGATATATCATATCAATTTCCCCCATTGTATAAGCATCTATAACTATTCGAGAAATAGGCATAATATCCAGAAGACCCGGTTTATCCTTTATTCCAGTAAACTCCGCGCGTATGGTTTGCCCGGTACTAAGCATAAAATTTCTGCCTTTACGTCCTACAGTGATTAATATTACAGGTACATGCTGCTTTAAAATAAACTCTGCAACAAGACGGTTTAGGTTAGCATTAAGTCCCCCGCATAGGCCACGGTCAGTGGTAAAATGAACTATGGCAATCTTTCTAACTTCTCTTCTTTTCAATAATGGATGAATATCGCCATAATACTTAGCCTGAGCAGAAAGATTGGCAATCACCTGGCCGATTTTCTCGGCATAAGGGCGTCCTGCCATAGCCTGATCCTGGGCACGCTTCATCTTTGCGGTGGCAATCATTTCCATTGCCTTGCATATCTTGGCGGTATTCTCAACGCTGTGTATACGTCTGCGAAGAACCTGAGTGTTAGCCATTAGGCCTCCAAAAAAATTTACAATTAATACGTTGAACCTTTATTAAATTCGATAATTGCGTTCTCTATAGATTCTCTGGCATCATCCGCTATATCTTTTTTATCATTTATTGTTTCAACTAATTGAGGATAACTGTTTTTTATAAATTTGTGAAAATTCTTTTCCCAGTCTAAGATCTTTTCTACGGGAATATCATCAAGGAATCCTTTTGTTACCGCATAAAGAATGATCACCTGCTCACCTAAGGACATTGGGGAGTATTGCGGCTGTTTCAATATCTCCGTAATGCGTTTACCTCTCTCTATCTGATCCCTTGTTGCCTTATCCAAATCTTCAGCCCCAAACTGTGCAAAGGCCTGAAGCTCTCTAAACTGGGCAAGTTCCAGTCTCAATGTGCCGGCTACCTGTCTCATTGCCTTTCTCTGGGCAGAGCCGCCCACCCGAGATACGGAAAGCCCCACATTTGTTGCCGGGCGAATACCGGCGTTGAATAAATCAGGTTCCAGGTATATCTGCCCATCGGTTATTGAAATCACATTTGTAGGAATATATGCAGACATATCACCTGCCTGGGTTTCAATAATGGGCAAGGCCGTCAGCGAGCCTCCTCCATGTTCATCAGACAGTTTAGCTGCCCTTTCCAAAAGCCTGCTATGCAGATAAAACACATCTCCAGGGTATGCCTCTCTTCCAGGCGGTCTTCGAAGAAGCAATGAAATCTGGCGGTACGCCCAGGCATGTCTGTAAAGATCATCATAGACTATCAAGGCATCCCTTCCTTTATCCATAAATTCCTCACCTATGGCACAACCTGAATATGGTGCAATATACTGAAGCGGTGCTGGGTCAGAGGCATCAGCAGCAACAACGATGGTATGCTCCATAGCTCCATATTTTTCGAAAAGCGCAACTACCTGGGCAACCTTAGAGGTCTTTTGTCCAATAGCCACATAAATACAGACAACATCCTCACCTTTTTGTGCAATTATTGAATCAACACCTATGGAGGATTTCCCGGTAAAACGATCTCCAATTATAAGTTCACGTTGGCCCCTTCCAATAGGAATCATGCTGTCTATGGCCTTAATGCCTGTCAATAATGGAGTATCAACGGGCTGCCTCATGGTCACACCCGGTGCTATTCTTTCAACCGGTCTACTCACCTCTGCGTTAATTGCGCCCTTGCCGTCTCGAGGCCTCCCTAATGGATCTATCACCCTTCCAATCAGGGCATCGCCTGCTGGAACCTCAACCACTCTTCCTGTTGCACGTACCTCATCTCCCTCCTTAATCCGGGTGTGATCTCCAAGTATGACCACACCAACATTATCCTCTTCCAGATTGAGGGCCAGTCCCATAATATCATGGGGAAATTCCAACAATTCGTTATATTTTGCAGCGCTTAATCCATGTACTCTCGCTATTCCATCACCTATCTCTACCACCGTACCGACATTTGCCATATTGACGGTGGCACCGAAATGCTCAATTTCTTCCTTTATTATAGAAACAATGCCTTGATCCCGAGCTGCCATCTGCTTCTCCTATCTCTTAGTCTAAATACCGCATCAGTCTCCAGCCTATCTCAGCCTTCTCTTTAATAACTCCAACATATTATGGACACTTCCATCTATGAGAGTGTCTCCAATCCTTGCCTTAAACCCTCCGACTATATTGGGATCTGTCCGGTTATCAATAATTATCTTTTTACCAACCATCTCCGCAAATCGATGAGAGAGCCTTTCCTTATCTTCATCACCCAAGGGTACGGCGGTTACCACATCCGCATGTGCAATGCCGGAATGCGCATCCACCAACCGATCATACTGCCGGGAAATATTACTCAGAATCTTTAGTTTACCCCTAATCATGAGCAGAAATATCAAATTGAGGATTAACTTATCCATCTTGCCCAGTTTTTCTATGAGAAACCCTTTTTTGGCGTCAAAAGAAAGTTTCGGGTTTTCCAATAGACTCATGAACTTTATATCGGCTAAAATACCTGCAACCTCATGCAAACCATCCCGCCAATTCTCTGATTCACCCTTTTCTACCGCCAACTCAAAGACGGCTTGCGCATATCGTTTTCCGGAACTTACATAGGACATTGTCATATCTAATTCCTCTTGCTCAAGGCCGCACTTTCCTCAAGGGTTTTCTCAATCAGAAGGCGGTGTTTTTCTTTATCTAATGTATTGCTGATCACCTTCTCCGCAGCCAGGATAGCAATATCAACAAATTCCTTACGCAATTCATTGATAGTATTATCACGCTCTCTCTCTATCTCCGCCCTGGTTTTTTCCACAATGGCCTGGGCCTCTTTACGGGCCTCTTGCCTCGCCTCTTCCTTGATCTTTTCCCCTGCCTTTTCGGCCTGTCCGGCTATCAACTGCCCTTCATCCCTTGCTTTGCTAATCCTCTTATCAACCTCTATCCGGGCATTCTCATATTCCTGTTTTGTAGCCTCAGCCTGTTTCATGCTCTGTCTTATCCTGTCGGACCTCTCATCCAACATTCTGCGAATCGGCTTATATCCAAAAAATATGAGCAGTGTAAGCAAAATGATAAAGTTGATCATTTGGCCGATAAAATTCGGTAAAGTTAATCCTAAAAAACCTTCCATTTATCTTATTTTCTCCTTTTAAAATAAAATGCTACGCTACAAAAATCAGCAAGATAGCTATAACAAGAGCATAAATAGCCACTGCCTCAGCAAAAGCAATACCTAATATCATGTTGGTCATTATGGCTCCCCTTGCCTCAGGATTTCTCCCTAATGCGTTCATGGCCCCCATTCCAAGAATGCCAATTCCAATTCCAGGCCCAATTGCTCCCAGACCTATAGCAAGTCCGGCTCCTATCAGTTTGGCTACAGTTATCCATATCTCCATTACCTTAACCTCCATTTCGTCCTAAGGACAGATTTATACTTTGACTACTTTATTAATAAAATCTCACCATTATTCCTCTTCCATTACTGCGGCGCACGCAAACCCCAAGGTCAATCCACTGAATATCATTGCCTGCACAAAGCCAAAAAAGGCCTCCATGCCGTAAAACACCGCGGGAATCACCCAGGGAACAAAAAAAAGCATAATCATCACTAAAATCATACCTGCCGTCATGTTTCCAAATAGACGGAAGGTAAAACTCATCATACGAATCAGGTGACTGAGTATTTCTAACAGGCCTGCAAAAACAGAGACTAATCCATTCAACAAACCACCTGCCCCGGCCTTGATATTACCGGTAAATATCAATTTAATCGCATTCCAGAGAGGACCGAAGTGAAAAAAAGTCTTCAGGTACGAAACACCCTTTGCCTTAAAACCCCAATACTCAACAAAGCAGAAAGATACCACTGCAAGAGCTGCCGGGATATTGAGATCGGTGTTGGCATTGCGTAATAAAGGCTCTCCATTTACAAGAATGGTTTCAAATCCAGGTATGAGGCTTACCCATGCATTGGCGACAATAAATAGAAAGATAGTAGTGCAAACAGAAAAAAACCATCTCCCATGTTTCTCCCCAGCCGGGTCCTCAATAAAATTAGCCGCCGCCTCAACAATAAGCTCTAAAAAGTTTTGTAATCCAGAGGGTATGAGTTTCATGTTGCGGGTCCCAATAAAAAACACACCGCCCAAAAGCAAAATACTTATCCATGCAGTAATCATAGTATTCGTTATTGGGATCCCATGAAACGGCCTTTCAGGGGACGGATGATACTTTGGGGACTCGACATTAAGGAAGCTTATAGGTTTTAATCCAACTATTCCACTCCCCACCTCACTGCCCATAAAGCTGACAATAATCATTGCAAAAAGGGCAACAACAAGAACCATTATCTTTAAAAAACCTGTCCTGCGCCTTTTTTCGGTCATTTCCGCTCCTTTTTATTGGATTTTCCGTTTGAATTTATATATGTTTCAACCTTAGGGGTCTTCTGCTTGGCCCTGCCTGATTCTTCCCTCTTGGCCTCATTCAAAAAAGGGCGTACCATTTGATAAACCCCGTACACCATTATAACCGTGCCAATTCCAAGACCACCAAGTGTGCAGGAAGGAAAATCATGCCCCCCTCTCCTGTCAAGCCAAAAACCTATTCCAGTTGGTATCAAAAGGCTCAATGGTACATAAAAACCAACTGCCAGCAATTGCAAGGCTGTAGACCATTTTTTCAAGTAAATACCTTTCAAGACCTGTTAAGATTCATTCCCGTTAAATTCCCTTTGACCTTTGCTCACTTTCAAGGAAAATACTTCAGCCTTCATAAAACATTCATCTAAAACTGCGTTTATTGTTTCTTAATCATGTTTTTTTCTAACCTATTCCTGTAAATAGATTATTACAATCAGGTACTTTACCCATTAATAAAAAAACTATACCTATTTATATCTGGGTATAGTTTTTTTTGTGTCTATTTTATTCCAGATTAGGTAGAAATACCTAATGTCAAACCTCGTCATTCACATTACACAAATGGCTAAAGACCTCAGTATCCTGTTGGATTGGAAGTAAATTTGACACCAGGTCAGTCTGTGTTCAAGGTTCCATGTTTCTCGCTGAGAGCGGGATTCAGGGTTAATCGTTTTTACGATTTATTTCCTATCTAATTGATTTCAATGGAATAACACAAATAGGTAAATCCCGCTCTCAGCGAGAAACCTTTGAACATTACTAATTTTCTCAGAACTCATGATTAAAAAAATCTTCTATGGATGGTATATTGTAATTGCCTGTTTCCTTATTGGCTTCTATGTTGGAGGTACGATATTTTACGGGTTTACCGCCTTTTTCGAGCCGATCAGAGAAGAATTTGGATGGAGCTACACCCAAATATCCTTTGCCGCAAGCCTTCGCGGCCTGGAGATGGGGATCTTTGCGCCTTTTGTAGGATTCCTCGCTGACCGGTTTGGATCAAGGCGGCTCATCTTTTGGGGAACAATCGTGGTCGGATTTGGGATGTGGTCATTAGGGATACCCTTATCTTTTATAATCCGTAACAGACCGGAACAGTATGGCTATATTCCTGATGGTGAAGTATCGAGGGAGCCAGTTTCGAACACCAAAATTCAAGGCAAGGGAGCCGAAGTTGGCCTCAAAGAGGCATTTAAGACAAAAGTCTTCATTTACTTAGCCTTTGCGGATGCCATACGGATAATGACCGTCATGGCAGTGGTCACTCATGTATACCCTACCTTAACAGCTTAGGATTGTCAAGAGCTTCTGCCGGGCTTGTGACAGGGGCCATTCCCCTGTTCAGCATTATTGGAAGGTTTGGTTTTGGCTGGTTAGGAGACACCTTAAACACCGATTTTCACAGATAATTAAATCGACATAATCTTCCCCTAATTTCTACCTGACAAAACAGATCCCTGTCGATTTGTTTTCCATCGGGGTGAATCGGAAATGGAAAAACTCTGGTGTGGTGCAAGAGGCAAAACAATGAAGGGGGCAAATACTGTCTTTGTTCAAGACAGTCAAAGCAATACAATTTTATATACCAGAGCGGATATACTGCGTAATGAAAAAGCAAATGAAGTCAAAAAATTTGTTGCCTACTGGAGAAATATAAACGGCAGGGTTAATGAAACCCTTGTCTTTGACTGTAAGTTTACTGCCTACAAAGTTCTTGATGCGCTTGAAGATGATAAAATAAAATTCATAACCCTTCGAAAAAGATATGCCAAACTAATAAAGGATACATTGTGTATTCCACCAAATGAATGGAAAAGGATTCATTTATCAATCCCGAAACGCAAATATCAAAAAGTATCTGTCCATGAAAGTAAGGTTAAACTAAAGGGCTGTGATAATACATTCCGTCAGATTGCAGTCAAGGATCATGGCCGAAGCAAACCCACATTTATTATTACCAACAACAAGGGCTTGAGCATGAAGGATATCCTGGAGGTTTATGCCAGGCGATGGCGTGTAGAAAACAAGCTTGCCGAATTAGTTGCATTTTTTAACCTTAACGCCCTTTCTTCACCGATTATGATTCGAATTCATTTTGATATTTTATGGACGTTAATAGCAGACACCCTTTATCGTCGCCTTGCACAGGAGTTAAGACGCTTTGAGACAAATATCTCGCCAACTATTTTCAGGAAGTTCATTGATATGCCGGGGAGAGTTGTTTATGATGGGAACAAATTTGTAATAAAAATTAGAAAAAGATCTCATAGCCCTGTTTTAAAAGGAGTTGAGAAATTACAGAAACCGTTTAAAGTTCCATGGCTTTCCGGTAAAACCGTGGAAATAATCTGGACCGCTTGATTAGGGTGTTATTTTGTCGATTGTACCTACTGTGAAAATCGGTGTTAAATCAATGGCTAAGGGAAAAAACGTTAAGCGGTTAACCCTGAATTCCGCTGGAAGCGGGAAACCCTGAACCCTGAACCCTGAACCCAGACCAAACTGATGTCAAATTAATTTGCAATCCCGCGGGATGTAAAGGTTTGGAGTCATTTGTATGACATTGAATGACGAGGTCTGTATTAAGTATTATTGGGATTTATCGAGAATAGGCCATCCTGGTTATTGGTTTTGCTCTTCAAATACCATTACCCTCCTTTTGAGAGTGTGTCATTGATTTAACTCCACAAATCTAAATCAATAAGACCTATTCGGGCAGCGTATTTCGTTAGTCCTACTTGCCCCTGAACTCCTGTTTTATGGACAATCCGTGCCCTATGATTTTCAACTGTCTTTCTGCTTATAAAGAGAATATCCGCTACCTCTTGATTAGAATGTCCTTCAGCCAAAAGCCTAAGCACCTCTTTTTCTCTCTCTGATAATGGATTTGATTGCTCTTTAACCTCTTTTTTGGATTTTCCTTTAAAATAATCGGACAATACTTGATCTGCAACCGGTGAATCAAGATAATAACCACCACTGTATACCGTATTTATTGCAGCTATCAGATTTTCCTCATCAGAATCCTTTAAAACATATCCTTTTGCCCCCATCTTCAATACCTGATCTATATATGCCTTCTTAGAGTACATGGAAAGGATAATAACCTCTATATCCGGATGTCTCTCTCTGAGCTGGCGTGTAGCCTCTATGCCATCCATCTTTGGCATACCTATATCCATAATAACAATATGAGGGCTATGCTCCCTTACAATTTCAAGGGCTTGGGCCCCATCCTCAGCCTCTGCCAGAACCTCTATATTAGCATTTTCCGAAAGGAGAGACTTTAGACCTTTCCTGAAAATCCTATGGTCATCAACCAAAACAATCTTTATCTTTTCTTTCACGTGTTCACTCCATTTCTATCCATGCTATAATCTTTGTCCCTTTGCCGTGTATAGAGTTAATCTTCAATTTACCATCAATAAGGGAAAATCTTTCTCTCATGCTCACTAATCCAAGGCACTTTGTCATCCTTGAAGGAGAAAAAATATCACTTACTACAAATCCTACTCCATTATCCTCAATAATAATACGTATTGTATTTTCAGTTGACGTCAGCGAAACGTATGCCTCTGTAGCCTTGCTGTGTTTTAAGATATTATTTAGACCTTCCTGGAAAAGCCTGTATATGGTAATGTTAACTATAGGTTCAAGGGTTTTGTGGATATGTTCAAAATACCATTTAATTTTGATGCCTGAGTATAATCTAAAGTCCTGACAAAGCTCCTCCAGGGCCGGCATTAGTCCAAAATCATCAATCAAAGGCGGGTGCAATGCATGGGAAAGTTCACGTATTTCACTTATCGTCTTGTTCGCAAGGTTTAAAAGCCCGCTTAACTGTTCTTTGATAACAGAAAATTCATGAGGTACTTTTTTGTTAGTCCTCGAAAGACCCATCTTTAAAGCACCTAATAGTTGTCCAACATTGTCATGAATCTCCCTTGAAATGGACTCCCTCTCTCTTTCCTGTACCTCTATGATCTGTTTCGATAAAAGTTTTACCTGCTGCTCTGCCTTTTTTGTCTCTGTTATATCCTGGAGAGTCTCTATAGCGCCGATTAATCTTCCCCCAGAATCCTTTAATGGGGCTGCTGTTACCAAAAGCCATCTGCCTGCACCACCCCCCATTCTTGGGTAATAACCGATAGTTTCATATGCCCCTGGTATTAAATCTGATATCCGGTATTTTCCATGATAATATTGATGTATATCTCCTGTTTTTCCATCTACCAGTAAATCAACAAGACATGGTCTTTTCTCTATATAGAAGGCCTTCCACTGCTTATCATTGCCCACTGCATCCTTTGCCTCTAATCCGGAAGCCTCTTCCAGCGCCCCATTCCAATACGTTACCCTATGGTTTTTATCAATAACAAATGTGGGAATAGGTGATCCATGAAGAATGTTTTCTAATTTCTCTTCATTTCTTTTAAGTGCGCCTTCCGCCCAATTACGCTCCTCCATTAGTTTAAAACTATGCAGTGCAAAAGAGATATCGCCGGCTACATCTCCGAATAATTTTTGCATCTCTTCATCTGAAATAAATTCTTCAGGGATAGACACAGACAATAGTCCATAAACATTTCCATCATATTCGAGTCTGCTCGTTATCGCACATCTGCCATCATATGAAGAGGCAAGAGGACAGTCAAGACAGGACGATAATGGGTCCTTTATTACAACAGGGCTTGATCTCGATAGGGCCATTAAAGCACAATCGGTAAATTCACCCCTCTCAAGCTTTCCAAACATAGGTAAAAATGACTCTGCCAGGCCTGCTTCCGCAGTAGCCACAAGCTTGCGAGATTCATCCAACACTGCTATCCATGCATTATAACAACCGCAATCTGCTGTCATGTTCTTGCAGACACCCTCAATCAACCTTTTGTAATCCTTTTCCTTGCTTATAAGCTGATCGACCCTCCGGATTGCCTTTAAAACAAGATTGAGATGTTCAACCCTCTCCATTGCCTGCTTCTGGTCTGCCTCATGCTTTTTAAGCATATCAACCTGACATCTGAGGTCATCTATCTCTTTTATGAGCTGTTTCTTGTTTTTACATTCATCAATCATTTTTGAAAGTGCTGGGTGACTTTGTGGCAAAATTTTTACCTGTGTCGTTAGCTTTTAGTCCTGCCAAAGATAGGCGGGATTAGCTTTTGGATAAAGCTGCTCAATATCCTCTTTACCTCATTGATCTGTTGATTAAGTTCTTTAAAATCTTTCATTTCCACCCCTTTTGAACGCTAATGGCTAAATGCTAACGGCTAACCGCACAGGTCGATAAATTTTGGTTACCCGATGAATCGGGATTTCCGCAAAAAAAATGGAGGACAAGTTTGCTTCGCTCCAACCGGCTTGTCCGGGCTAGGAGCCTGCCCGAGAATGCCTTTTTTCCTCAACTCTTTGTCATGCTCAAAAAATTATCCTCGGAATATAAACTATATGCCTGCGGTAATTTTTTTCGCATTCCTCGATTTGAGAAAAAATTACTATTCTCGGAAAGCCTCCTATGAAATTTAGCATACTTTTATAACTGCATTTCCTTTTATCTTTCCATGTTTCACAAGGGGAAGCACCTCATCTAATTCCTCAAAAGGGAATACTTCTTTATTTGTTTTAATATCCATCTCCCCGGCAATCTTAAGGAACTCCCTTCCATCATCTCTGGATATATGAGCCAAAGATTTTATAGAACGTTCAAGCCATATATTATTGTAATTTTTTATATCTATAGGTGTCATATATACCGGGGCAAGAATCAGTCTGCCATCTCTGTCAAGCTGCGATAATGCAAATTCTACCAGATTACCAGCAGGTGGAAATATAATACCTGCGTCAAGCAAATCAGGGGGTTTGTCTTCATAACTGCCAACCCATTCCGCTCCGAGCTCTTTTGCAATATCCCTGTTTTTTTGGCTCCTGGTGATTGCAAACACCTCTATTCCCAAATGTTTGGCAACCTGTAAAACATAGGAGGCTGTAGGTCCAAAACCATAAAGGGCGAGTTTTTCTCCCTTTGTGACTTCTGCAAGTTTAAGGGATCTATATCCAGCAATTCCAGGACACATAAGGGGGGCAAGCTCTTCAAAGGACAGGCTCTCTGTTAGATGAAATGCAAAATTTTCATCTACAACTGTATATTCAGCGTATCCTCCATTTTCATCCCAACCGGTAAATTTTGCCTTAGCGCAGAGGTTCTCTTTTTTTGATAAACAAAATTTGCATTTTCCACACGCATTATTCAGCCAGGCTACCCCTGCTCGGTCACCTTGGCTAAAGGACGTGACATCCTTGCCTATTTTATCAACAATACCGACAATCTCATGGCCAAGTATCAATGGTGTTTTTTTCAGGGGAAGGTCGCCCTCTGCAATGTGTATATCGGTCCTGCAGACACCACACGAATATACCTTTATCCTTATTTCGTGATGAGAAGGTTCAGGGGTGTTAATTTCTTCAAACCTTAGTGGTTTATCCTCAATTTTTGCTTGTTTGTCTAAAATCCATGCCCTCATAGTCTTTCCTACACTATATAAATGCTTTGATATATGTTTTCCGCAATGTCTTCGAAATTTATTCTTAGGTGTCTTATGGCCTCTGGAAGATAATTCATTATATCGTTAGCTGTTATGCCGTCTTCACCTATGTCTCCCATTGCAAGGTCTCCTGACAAACCATGGATAAATACGCCCATTCTGATACTATCCCCAATTGGTAACCCAAGGCCGAACATCGCCGCAACCGTACCTGCAAGCACATCACCACTCCCTGCAGTGGCCATGCCGGAATTCCCGCTCATGTTTATGAATATACGCTCTTCCGGATTGCCTATGAGGGTATGTGCCCCCTTAAGAATAATATAGGCGTTCAATTCCATGGAGGTGTCAAATAAGATGTGAATTCTGTCTTTTTTAATTTTTTCCACATCCATTTTTGTTATTCGTGACATTTCACCAAGGTGCGGAGTCAATATCGTTGTTTCTTCTCTGTTTTTTATTATGCCAATATCCTTTGAAATGGCTGTAATTCCATCACCGTCAATAATCATGGGTTTATTAATATCCGCCACAAGTTCTCTTACCAATTCCTGGGTTTCTTCATTAAGGGACAATCCAGGGCCTATAATAACAATGTCAACGTTATTTGAGAATTCCAAAATCTCATTTTTTGACCTTCTTGATAAGCTACCCTTATCCGTTTCAGTCTGCGGTACAAATACGATCTCGCTGCCCTTATTGGCCAGAAATGGAGCTATTGATTTAGGTGAGGCAAGATATGAAAGGCCTCCCCCTGCCTTAAGAAAGGAAAGTGCAGAAAAATAAGGGGCGCCAAGGTAATTTGAAGAGCCTGCAATAAAAAGGGCCTTTCCATAATCCCCTTTGTGTGTGTCTTCATTTCTTTCCGGTATTGGTAATGGATCATTTGTTTCTACCCTTATATTTTCATTGTTATAATGGGAGGGGGGAAAGGATATATGTGTAACATATAGTTTTCCACACATACCAAATCCAGGGTAAAGCAGATTCCCTAATTTTGGAAGACCAAATGTTACAGTATAGTCCGCCTTAATTGCGCAACCCATAATATGGCCGGTATCACCATTTATGCCGGATGGAACGTCAATACTGAATACAGGCTTATTTCCTTTATTTATCAATTCAATCACATTTTTATACAAACCGGTTATACCCCTTATAAGTCCGGTTCCAAATATGGCGTCTACTACTGCATCGCAGTGGACAACAGCTTTGCTAATTTGTTCAATGGAGGAAGCCTGTTCTACATTAACAGGAATAGCAGAGAGTATGTCAAAATTATCTTTTGCGCATCCTTTTAGTTTTTTACTGTCACCCATAAGGAATACTGTAACCAGACCGCCATTTGAATGGAGTTTTCTCGCCACAACAAATCCATCGCCGCCATTATTACCAATTCCACAAAAAACTACAAATCGTTTTCCCTTTATTCCAAATTCATTATGGATTACAAAATATGCGGCGTTTCCTGCATTTTCCATCAGAATTTTATCTGGGATATTAT
The DNA here is from genome assembly GCA_034718555.1 of Thermodesulfobacteriota bacterium. Taxonomy (GTDB): domain Bacteria; phylum Desulfobacterota; class DSM-4660; order Desulfatiglandales; family B25-G16; genus M55B121. Next base: position 8,490 of record JAYEMW010000048.1, on the reverse strand, counting down.
ATTTTTCCATGGCACCCTTATCAAGGCTTCTCATCATTTCAACTGTAGATACTTTCACATTTACCTCCTTTAAAGTAAGATTGTGCTTAACCGAAAAATCCGGGTTTTCGGTTAAAAATTCAGAGCCGGAGTGAACATAGTTTTTTGTTCAAGAACAAGGTTGATGCACTCGTAAAAGTCGTCACTCCGGTGAAAACAGGAGTCCAGATGGTCTGCAACTTCTTGAAAAGACTGGATTCCGGCTTTCGCCGGAATGACGGAAAACGGTATTTTGGCACTTTTCACGAGACCGTCAAGGTTGATGGTCCTAATAAAAGGTCCCCTAAAACTATTTTTCCTGCTGTTGTTTTCTGCTCTGCTCTGAAAGAAACTGCTGAAGGCTTGCAAGAGATGTGGTGTTGGAAGATCCCTCTACGGACTTAGCCGCTATATCCTGAACTTTTTGGTATGCATTTTCCAATTGTTCAGAAAGCTTTATAATCTGCACGCCTTGTTCCTTTACATTTTTTTCAAGAGATTGAATTTTAGTTGTCAAGACATTCCGTTCACCTTCAAATTCTTTTTTTTCCAAATCCTCTCTGTTTTTAGACTCCAGTTTAATTTTTTCTGCTGTCTCTTTTACTGCCTTACCAATCTCCTCTTCCATTTCCTTGGGAAAGGCGACGACCCTTTTTTGTAAATCTTTAAACTCTGTTTCCCTTTCAGAAACTATCCTTTCCCTTTCAGAAAACTCTTTCTCCATTTGTTCCTTTTTTAATTGGTTTGCCCTTTCTATTTTTTTTCTTTCATCTTCAAATGCATCTCTTGCTAACTGCTGTTCACGTTTAAAGGAGTATTTGTATTCCTCTTTATCCCTTTCTCTGCTTTTCACTTCTATAAGATCCCGCTCTTTAATCAATGCCTCATGGGATTTTTTTTCCTTTTCCCAGTCAGTTCGAATTGCATAGATTTCTCTTTCTAATTCAAGCTTTCGGACATTCATTTGAGATTCAAACTCCCCACGCTTTATATTTTGAGACTCTATTAGTGCAGCAAGAGATTCCGCTGATTTTTCGATTTCATATAACTCCCTAAGTTCTTCCTCCTTAACCTCAATGGCATTTTGAATTTTTTGAAATTTATTAACCTCATCTTCCAGTCCGTCAGAAATATTGGTGAGTCTTTTCCCTATCTCGAGCTTCAGAGTGCTTATTCCATTTACAACCCCGTCGAGTGATAAGGTTTCAGCTACTCCAACTACGTCTTTTTTCTTTTTCTCTTCAATCATTTTTTCCGGCTTCAACCCTGCTTTTTCCTTTTCCTTTATTTTTTTTAAAAGTTCATTATATGTATCCATCATCTCTTTCTTTGTATTGGACATTGTTAATTCCCTTGGTTTCACGCTTTCCTCTTCCATGTTCCCTCCAAATATTAAAATTGCTTTAAGTCAAGAATTGCATACCCTTTTTGGTTCAGGAGCATACGCACCTCTTCCGGAAAATTTTTATCGGTTGCAAAAACACTTTTGCCTTTTTGGTCTTGAAAACTAATCCCCTGGATGGATAATTTTATATTTTGCGCCTCGTCCCTAACTGATCCAAAAAAGTTATGGAGATTAGACTGGAATGGTATCCCAAGAAAGCCAAGTATTTGTTCTGTAATTTTGTTTAATTCTTTTTCCTTTGCAATGGAAAGAACGAGGAATTGGTGTTTTTCCAGCAAAGACCTAATAGGAGGCGACAGGCCTACAATATCTATTACACAATCTCTTTTTTCCCTATTAAAAAATAAATCTGCCTCTATGGTTATATTGAATCCAGAACCCTTTCCCTGATAGATGGGTATTTTCGTCCTGACAGAAAAGGGTTGTCCCGCCATTTTTAACAGAAAAGACGGCAAAGGAAAATCCATGTTTCTTTCAATTGAAATATTCTTTTCGGCAAATGATCCCCATTCTATTCCTTCTTTATCGGAAAAATATGGATAATCGATTATCTTGACCCCTAATCTTTTTAGGTATGTACTTACCACCGGCAAGGTTTGCTCAGACTCGTTGTTTAAAATTGTAAGAACTATTATTTTATCCGGCATATTTTCTTTTTCTTTGTTTGGCACAATAACCCAATTGCCGGACAAGGAAATAACTATATCGCCATCTTTTATTTCAAGCTTTTCACCAGCCCTAAGAAGCTTATGGAATTTACCTGAATCAAGGATCTTATCAACCGCTGTAACAATATTATCGTTGTCACTTAAATGGATAATTCCATAGTCCTCCCAGTCTGACTCGACTAATTTAGATATATCTTCCGGCAGGTCATTTTTAATGTCAATAATCAGTCTCATTCCTCCGCTTAGGCTTAGAACAGGGAAATTATCTGCCTTTAAATTTATCTGTCCACCTGATTTCAATGGAATAAAATACTCGCCTGTATCTATCCACTCTTCTCCCATTCGGTTAAAGATATCTTTTAGCTGTTTTTTTAAAGTATTTGATTCTGCGGCATAATTGTCTTCTTGATCGACATCCTTTACCAAAATAGGGCCTTGTGCATAAGGCTTAATAGGCATCCTTACCATCTCTGGGGAATAGACCGGAAGTCTGATAACCTGATTCGGGTAGATAAGATTTGGATTTGTTAATGCAGGGTTAAATTTCTTGATTAGGCCAATATACCTTGAATAAAGGTATCCAATGGGTACTCCATACCTGGTTTTGGCTATCATTGTCAGGTTGTCGCCCGGTTTTACCCTGTAATCCTCAAAATCTATGTCCTTTAATGAGAAAGTATCCATCATTAATTCATTCACAGGTCTTTTTTTACCTTTATATCCTTTTAATGGTATTATATTAAGCGGGATTAATATAGTTTGGTCTGGGTGAATTAGATCAAGATTTGTCAAGGATTCATTCATGCTTTTTATTAAAGATAATAATTCATAAAAATCCGGTCTCTGCAACAATCCCCTCTCACGCAAAATCTTCCAAATATGGTCGCCTTTTTTTACATTATACTTTTCATAGACTACTTCCTTACCTTCCATTCTTTTAACGGTAGCCAGTTGGACCAAAGAGATGGAAAGCGTGTCCTTCTCTTTTGACTTTACAAATGTTGTACATAAAAGAGAAAAAGAGATCAGTATAAAAATAAGGAAAAATGATTTTTTCACTTCGCTTCCTTTCATTGCCTTTATCACTCCATCATTAATACTTGCAACAACTTATAGAAAAATTGAACCTACGCAGATAATTAATTCATATTAAATAGTTAAATAAAATTATGTCAAGGCTTTTTCCCATTCTTATGTTATATACAATATATTCCAAAACAAATTGTTAAATATACACTATATAGTATTTTTTTCTTTACACTTTTTATATAATCTGTTATTAAGGATAAATAGGAGAAATATAGGGTAAAAAGGCGATGAAAATAAAAAACATCCATATCCAAGGCTTCAAGTCTTTCATGGAAAAAATCAATATCAACATCCCTCCGGGGATAAGCGCATTTGTCGGACCTAATGGTTGCGGTAAAAGCAATATAATAGACGCCATACGTTGGGTTATGGGGGAACAAAGCCCTAAACAGTTGCGAGGCAGACAGATGGAGGATCTTATTTTCTCCGGCACAGGAAATTTAAAGCCCTTAGGTCTGGCAGAGGTAACATTAACTCTTGAAGATATTGGGGATTTGCATAACGGCAATGATGTGTCTGTCACCAGGAGACTTTACAGATCTAATGAAAGTGAATATTTAATCAATAAATCAGCATGCAGATTAAGGGACATTCAGGATCTGTTTATGGGCACAGGGCTGGGGAACAGATCATATTCTATTATTGCACAGGGGGAGATAAGCTCCATAATAGAATATAAGCCGGAGGAGATAAGACTTCTTTTAGAAGAAGCGGCCGGAATCACCAAGTACAAGGTAAGAAGGGAGGCATCTTTAAGAAAAATCGACCTTACAAGGGAAAATCTAAGGAGGGTAGAGGATATTCTTGGTGAGATTAAGAGGGATATGAATTCCCTTAAAAGACAAGCGAAAAAGGCTATAAGATTTAAAGAGGTAAGCGCTGAGATTCATAGGCTGGAGATAGTCTTTTATGCCAACAATTATAATCAACTGAAATCGGAAAAGATAAAGAAATCAGAGATAATTGAAAATATTACAGGCAAAGAAAAGGGCTTGCAGGAAATTTATTCTAAATCTGGAAGTGTTATTGAGACAACCAACCTGAAATTAATAGAGAAAGAAAAGGCCTTGTCTTCTGTTAGAGAAAAAGGTTTTTCGCTCAGAGAGGAGTGTAGAAAAAATGAAGATACAGTGAAGCATTTATTGGTTGATCAGGGAAGGTTCAGTCAAGATATTACCAGGTTAAGCGGTGAAAAACAAGAAATAGAACAAAAAATAGTAGGATTTAAATCTGAAATTCAAAAAATTAACTTACGAATCAGTGAGCTGCAAAAATCCATAGAGGAATTTTCAGGCCTTCGCTCAAACTACGACTCTTCCTTTAATAAAGAAAAAATATCCTTAGAAAGGACGAAGAACGAATTAAAAGGGGAAAAGCTAAGCTTAACTGAACTATCAAATAACGAGGCAAGACTTAGGGGTGAAATAACAAATTACTCTGAAATGATTACTCAAATAGGCGCAAGAAAGACAAGGCTGGAGGTAGAGTCAGGGGAGGTTTCCGAAAAGATTGAAGAGTTTACCCATGAAATAAACGAGAAGAGAGAGGAAAGAGATGAAATATTTAGCGAATTACAGTCAATTGAGAAGAATTTACAGGATGAAAGGGCAAGACTAAATATATTAGAAGATGAAAGAAAAAAAAGAGAATCTGAGAAATCTTCAGCAGAGGGAAACTTGATTTTAATTCGTTCTCAGATGTCTACCCTTAATGATCTTATTAAAAACTATGAGGGATATCAGTCAGGTGTTCAGACAATAATGAATTCCTATCAGAAAGGAAAATCCCAGAAAGATAAGGTCTTAGGTGTAGTGGCGGATTTTATTCAGGCTGAACCGGAATTTGAGACAGCTGTCGAGGCAGTATTAGCAGAAAAACTGCAATATGTAATTGTCACCAAGCAGGAAGACGGCAAGGAGGCTGTTGAGTATCTAAGATCAAAGGATGTGGGGAGAAGCCATTTTCTTCCGGTTAAGGAATTTGAGAAGGAAAGGGTATCTGAAAAAGATGAAACGAAGATAAATGGATTTAAACTGTTGAGAAAACATATCTATGCACAGGAAAAATTTAGGCCCATGATAGAGTCCCTTCTCGGCAACGCAGCATTGGTAAATAACCTTAGTCAGGCATTATCTTCATGGAACAATGGTGGCGGCAGGCAAACTCTTGTAACGCCGGAAGGTGATTTAGTAGATGAAAAAGGAATAATTATTGGAGGTAAGTTAGGCAAGGACTCTTTAGGTTTACTAAAGAGGAGAAGAATGGCAGATGAATTAAACAAGGCAATTGAACATAATGAAAAAATAATTTCCGAACTTCAAACAACCCTCAGAGAATTAGACTTTAAATTAGCAAAGGAAAACACCCTTATTAATAGATTAGAAGAAGATAAGCAAGCATATACTCAAAAAATTGAGGACATTGATAAGGATATTTTTCTTCTTGAAAGAGAGTCAGATCAACTCATAAAACACTCTGAGTATATAACAGAACAATTAGCATCTTTAGGCGAGGAAAGCGAGGAAAGACGATTTTACCTTAATAAAATCGAGGAAAGACTTTTAGCATGTATCAGTGAGAAAGAGGAAATACAACAAAGGGTTTCTAAAAAGGAGGATGCCCTTGAAGAGATGGAAAGCTCCCTTAACGAGTCAAAGGAAAATTTCTCTAAAATGATGCTCAGGTACAATCAGCAGACAGAAGAAGAAAGAGGGCTTCTTAGAGAAAAAGAGAGAATCAACCAATTTATAAATGAGATAGGGTCAAGAATCAAGAAGATAGAAGAGGAGATACATTCAAATAAAAAGCAATATGAGGTTTCTATAGAAAGTGAGAGAGAAAAAAAAGAAGATCTAAAAATTATTCATCAAAAACAAAAAACCCTTGAGAACGAGATTAATGATCTTGACAAGGAATACAGTATTTTGAAAGACAAGTCACGAGAAGAAGAAAAAGAATCAACTTTCCTAAGGGATAAAATAGGGAGGGTAAGAGAAGAAATCAATGAGGCAAGGTTAAAGCAGGCGGAAATTGATTTTCAGATAAATAGCATCATATCACAGGCAGGCAGGGAAATAGATATAGATCTTCAAAGAGATTTCAGGAAATACTTGGAGGAAAATTTTTCAAAGACCGCTTGTGAGCAAAAGCTCAAACAACATATAGATATTAAAGATAAAATTGGAGATGTTAACCTACTTGCTATTAATGACTATGAGAAATTAGAGGAAAGATATAAATTTATAGCAGGGCAACAACAAGACCTCATTTCCTCTATCGATTCTCTTAATAATTCCATAAGAAAGATTAACAAGATTTCAAGACAAAGATTTATCTCAACGTTAGGTGAGGTCAATGAAAAATTGCAAGAGGTTTTTCCGATTCTTTTTAATGGGGGTAAGGCATATTTAAGTTTAATGGATGAAAATCTACCTTTAGAAAGTGGGGTTTTAGTAAAAGTGCAACCACCTGGTAAAAAAGTGATGCACATGAGTCTCTTATCAGGAGGCGAAAAGGCCCTTTCAGCTATGGCATTATTGTTCGCTATCTACCTTATTAAACCAAGTCCATTTATTATAATGGATGAGGCGGATGCACCATTAGATGACGCCAATACAGGCAGATTTAATGATTTGTTGAAAGATATTGCAAAATCATCTCAGGTGATAATGATAACCCACAACAGAAGGGCTATGGAAGTAGCTAACAGGCTATATGGTGTAACTATGGATAGACATAATATTTCTAAAATAGTTTCTGTAGACCTTAACAAATACCGTTAGGGTTCACGAAAAAATAAATTCGCAATTTCAGGTGTTGAGGCGCCCGTCTGGCAAGGCGTGGAAACGCAGGAATATCAGGCATATTCCGAGTTTTCACAACGCAGTCAGACGGTATGTATCGGCGGCTGAAATGTGAAGTTATTTTTGAGTAAGCCCTTAATGAGGCACAACAACATTGAAAAAACAGATTTCCATAGAAGGCAAAGACCGGAAAGAAGGACTGTGGGGCAAACTGTCTAAAACAAGAAAGAAGCTAAGGGACAGAATTAATTCAGCTATATCCGGGAAAAATGTAGTAGATGAACAACTATTAGATGAGATAGAAGAGATTCTTTTCACATCTGATATTGGCATAGAAACAGCAGAGGAATTAATTGACGAGTTGAGACAAAATATAAGCGAACAGCACGTTGAAGGCCCGGAAGGATTAAAGGAAAGATTAAAAGAGAAAATTATCTCACTTTTAAATTTTGACCGGAAACCCTCTGAACTTATGATAAAAAATAATGCCGGCAAAAAACCTGAGGTAATAATGTTTATAGGGGTTAATGGAGTAGGAAAAACCACTACAATTGCCAAGCTGGCCAACTATTTTCAAACACAGGGACAAAAGGTAATTTTAGTTGCAGCAGACACATTCAGAGCTGCTGCCACTGAACAATTGCAAATCTGGGGTGATAGGATAGGCTTAGATGTGGTTAGCCAAAAAAGGGGATCAGATCCTGCCTCTGTTGTTTTTGATGCCCTATCTTCAAAAAGGGCAAAGAATATGGATAAAATTATTATTGATACTGCAGGAAGATTGCACACAAAATCAAACTTGATGTCCGAGCTAAAAAAGATTAAAAAGGTAGCCGAACAAATAATTTCCGGGGCCCCCCATAAAGTAATACTTGTAATTGATGCTAATACTGGACAGAATGCAATTGCACAGGCCCATTCATTTTCTGAACAACTTGGGGTAACAGATATTATACTTACTAAATTGGACGGAACTGCAAAAGGTGGTATCATAATAGGTATTTCTCATAAACTACATATACCCATATCCTTTATAGGCACTGGGGAACACATTGAAAATTTTCAGATATTTAACCCAAAAGAGTTTGCAGATGCAATCTTTGATTGATCTTTCACAGAGTCACTGAAATTTAGTTTATGAAAAAGAATCGCATTAAACGACAAATAATGTGGGGAGACCTTGATTCTCTTGGTGTTGTTTTTTATCCCCGCTACTATGAATGGATAGACGGAAGTGGTCATTTATTTTTTCAATCTATTCAGTTAAACTTAGGTAATTTAATAAAGGAAAATTCTATTATTTTTGCCCTTTTAGAGACAGGATGTAAATACCATTCACCAGGCAGGTACCACGATCAAATTGAAATTATTACTTATATTGAAAATCTTTCTGATAAAACAGTGTTATTGAGGCACGATATAGTGAGATCAAAGGACAAGAAACTCATGGTAGAGGGTTTTGAAAAACGAATCTGTCTAAACGTCTCTGACCCTTTAAAATTTAAGG
>JAYEMW010000047.1:0-5430 GCA_034718555.1 Thermodesulfobacteriota bacterium | reverse complement strand
GTAAAATCCATACTGGGAGCACTGGCCTTAGGAAGAAAAAGTATCGAAGCAGGAGAAGCCTATCAACTTCGAGAGCCTTCTATTCCTTATAGTGCCCATTTTGGGGTCAAAAAGGGCGATATAGGGCCTGAAAACACCTATTTTTGGAACGTTAATCTATAGATATCAAGAACTTTGCGCGGCCCGACCCCAAGAAACCCAAGAAACCCTGTAAATGATCAAAAATCTTTTGATACACCCGAAAGTATTGGACGTTTGGAAGAATCTACAGAGAATTTTTTAACAAAATATGAACTCATTGGTTCAGAAACACCAGCACATTTGGCAGAAAGATTGGCTAATTCCGATTTGTCATGGAATAAAAAATGTGTGATTCTTGACATCATTAGTTCTTTAAGAATAATATGTCTTGATGAAACCATTATTTCAATAGCAAAAGAAAAATGGATGAATTTAAACATAGACACAAATCAAGATTTACTCGAACATTCATTTAACACATTGGGAATAATATGTGGAATTGAAATGATTCCAAAATTTTTTGATCTTGCGAAAGATGCCATTGTAAGCTGCTATGGACACGAACGTAAAGAGAAGTTTCATATGACATTTGCCGCTATTCGAGGCATTCATCGATCAATGCTTCGTCACAAAGCATCCCAAGAACATTTTGATACTTTATCAAATTGGATTAAAATGTTTCGGCCAAGTGTCAGAGAAGAGATAATGCAGCATGTGAAATCGGGATTAGAACCACAACAAATTGAATCTTTGAGACTTGTTTACGGTAATAATAGAACTTACACGGATGATGTATTGAGCCTACAGGAATTTGAATCCTTTTTGGGACAAATAATGCATGAATGTAATCCGAAAATAACTTTGCAGGATTTGCAAAATATTGATGACCAACTTGATGAAGTTGACAGAGCAATTAAAAATCAAGATCTCGACAATCAATGATCGCCAAACAATAAAATCCAGCGGACGTACCAAGCTACCAAGCTACGCCGCTGACATAGGAGAAATGATAAAAAAGCTCAGTCGGACGGGATAAGCAGTTTTGGTTGAAAATTGATAGCCCAAGAAAAAAATAATAGTGGAATTAAACATGAATTTTGTTTTTGAATGGGATGAAAATAAAGCTGAGAAAAACAAAAGAATTCACAAAGTCAGCTTTGATGAAGCACAAACTGTGTTTATTGACGATTTTTCTATCATGAAACCTGATGTAGAACATTCTGTTTCAGAAGAAAGATTAATTATAATCGGGACTTCAAACAAAAACCGTGTCCTTGTTGTCAGTTATACTGAGCGTTGGGATAATATTCGAATTATTAGCGGAAGAAAGGCTACACGAAATGAGCGAAAACAATATGAAGAAGACTAATTTAAAAAAACAATCGGGGGAAGAAATGCAACCCGAATATGATTTTTCAAACGGCGTTCGCGGAAAATATGCGAAAAGATTAAAGGAAAACGGATATACGATACGAATTCATCATTCCGACGGAACTTATTCAGAAAGGCGTGTTTTAGGAGAAAAAACAGTTGTTCTTGATCCAGATGTTTGGGAGTATTTTTCTTCTTCGGATGCCGTAAATAATGCATTGCGAACTCTTATTTCTTTGGTGCCGAAAAAAGGGTAACACCTGCTGCAAAAAAACGAAAAACGGTCTAAATGCCGTCTAACCATCAAAATGCAGCGGACTCCGCTAATCGCTCCGCCGCTGATTTTGGGCGAACCCCGCAATGAGATATAAAGTTAGGCGCAAAAAATGGATGGAAAATATTGATGTGAACACAAAGAACCAATCAACCCTTTAAATTAAAAACATTCTTATAGATTATCAAAGGCTCAGAAAATTACTTGGTTTTGATTCCTATGACATGGTGATAACGTATCACAAAAGGTGGGTAGAGGATTATTTGGGAAATGAAAAAAATGTCAGAGATGAAAAATGGACACGGAGTATTGCTGTTGGTAGTAGAGGCTTTGTTGATAGCGTAAAAGCCATACTGGGGGCACTGGCCTTAGGGAGAAAAAGTATCGAAGCAGGAGAATCCTATCAACTTCGAGAGCCTTCTATTCCTTATAGCACCCATTTTGAGGGTAAAAAAGGGCGATATAGGGCCTGAAAACACCTATTTTTGGAACGTAAAGCTATAATATTGAATAAGTTAGCGTGGCGACCCCAATTGACTGTCCTATGTTCCTTTGTGCCTCTGACCCTCAAGCTATCGGCTTTAGCCGATAGTAGTTGACTTATCTCTGATTGAACCTGCGGTAATCGAAACGGAGAAGGTTTTGAATGGTTTGATTAAATCATTACGGGTTGGTTGAAATACTTCAGCCTTCAGTCTTCAACCTAAAAACCTGAATAGTTACAAATTTTTTCAATAAACAAAGAAAGTCCATTGACACCGTAAAAATTATTTGATATTAATTATTAGTAATTTAGCGCTTCAAGCTAAGGGCTCACTCAAAAATAACTTCATATTTTAGCTGTCGATACATCACGCCTGACTGCGTTGTGAAAACTCGGAATATGAATAATATTCCTGCGTTTCCATGCCTTGTCAGACGGGCGCCTCAACACCTGAAATTGCGAATCTATTTTTCGTGAATCCTAAGGGAAAGCGGTGAAAAACCGCTGCAGAAGATTACTGCTGTAATTCCGGCCCCGATCATATAAGCGGGGAAAATATCTCACAAGCATACCCTTTTTAAGGGTTAAAGTCACTGTCTCTTTGCAAGGGGGATGGGAAGGCAAGCTCGTGAGCCGGGAGAGCCAGAAAACCTATTGAGGCATGCTTTTTATTTCTTGATCTGGAAATCGAAGCCAAAGTTTATGATTAAATGCCGATTTTCCTAAAGAATCAGGGAAATCGGTTTTTTATTATTAGAGTATTCCTTTGCTGAATCAGGGAAAGCGGTGAAAAACCGCTGCAGAAGACTGCTGCTGTGATCCTGCTTTTTTCTTTAAAAGGAGAAGAAAGCCTTTTTGCAATTATTTGCCACTGTTCGATTACATCGGATGGGAAGGCAGCTAAAAGGGCGGGAGAGCCAGAAAACCTGTAAGGAATATTCCTCTTGTATTCTCCGGTCTGAGAATGGGAGCATATAATGCAATTTATAAGCCCGCCATCTTTTGACTGATGGCGGGCTTATTTAATTTTAAATGGAGGTAATAATATATGAAAACCGGGGTAATTGTTTATGTTGCAGGCAAAGAGGGACTTAATCATGAGGCAGATTTGGAAGAGGCTGGAAAAAGGTTAAATATAGAGGCGGACAGGATTGAGGTTGTTTCATCTATGGATGAAAATTTTGATTTAATGCACGCCTGGTGGTTTTTAACGATTAAGGGAATGAAAAAGATTGTTTGTATGACTGCTGAGGTTGTGAACCATTCTCAGCTTGAACTTACCGGAAAGGAGATGAGATTGTGCGGATAACAAAACGAGGACTGAATTAAATCAAGAACTGTCCGGAATTCTGTGTGTTAAAGACGACCCTTAATAACTTGAAAAGAATTGGTTAAGTGTAGTTATGTAGTAGTTTTAATAGGGAAAACTGACAACAACACTCAATGACGATAAAAATAAACTGGAGGAAGGCAATGAAAAAAATATCTATGGCAACCATTATTTTGGTTGGATTAATGCTGCCTGTATTTGGTACGGCCCAGGAGGGTACAAAAGAAGTTACAACATTAGAAGAGGTAGTAGTGACTGCCGGGCGGGTGGAAGAAGAGAAAAAAGATATTACCACTAATATAACTGTAATTGATGAAGAAGGAATCATGGCCTCCTCAGCAAGTGATCTTGGAGAATTGCTTGCTGAAAAAGGGATTGGGCATATTCAGAAATATCCCGGCGCACTAACTTCCATCGGCATACGAAGTTTTAGGACTGAAACTCATGGCAATGACCTGATGGGGCATGTGCTGATTTTGCTGAACGGGAGACGGGCAGGCACTGGAAATGTTGCCAAGATTATGACGAAAAACATAGAAAGGGTGGAGATAATAAGGGGGCCGGCGTCTGTTCAGTATGGCTCGGCAGCCATGGGAGGAGTAGTGAATGTTATCACCAGAAAGGGGGACGGCAAACCTAAATTATTTGTAGAAGGGGCAATTGGAAGCTTTGGTTATAGGGATGCAAGTGCAGGGTTTTTTGGAAAAATATCAGGGATAGACTTTTCCGGTAGCTTTACAAGGGATTCTATGGATGATTACTATACTGCAGAGGATGAAAAATATTACAATACCGGTTATAATCGCAAAGAAAACATAAGCCTTAATCTTGGGTTTGAGTTTTTACCGAGACATAGAATAGGAATTATTTATAATTATTTTGATGCAAATAACATGGGGTTACCAGGCTATTTAAGCCAGAATGACCTTGACGATTATAAGGATGCAAGCAATAAAGCTATTGATTTCATCTACGACGGCGCTACAAATAATGAAACCTTTATATGGAAGGCGAGGTATTTTAATGGAAAAGACGAGGGAATGTGGTTCGACCCGGCTGGAAGCAACCCTGATTTCTGGGATGATGATATTCCAAACAAATCCGTAGTGGACCATCAGGGGGCACAGGCCCAGATTTCCTTGAATAAAGAAAATTTTCTTGTTACCTCAGGGATTGATTGGGTTAGTTACAAAACAGCGGACGATACATACAGCCCAAAGGAGACCAAATATGACAACCCTGCGTATTATGTTCTGGCCAAGACAAAGGGTTTTAATAACAGACTTATCCTTACAGGCGGGTTAAGATATGACGATTATGAGGTAGAGGTTAAGAAAGGTGAAGGGGGAAATGAAAGCGACAATAATTTTTCTCCCAGTGTCGGCATAGCCTATCTTATAAAAAATAACCTGAAACTAAGAGCCAATTATGGAGAGGCATTCAGGATGCCCTCTGCCAATGAGCTTGCAGGGAATTACCCCGGATGGTTCGGCAACTATATTGGTAACCCGGAATTAAATCCGGAAAAGAGTAAAACTTACGAAGGGGGCGTGGATTTTTATTATGCATCTTTTAATGCAGGGGTTACTTTTTTTCACACAGATTTTAAGGACAAGATTCAAACCATATCTACTCCAGAGGGTGATACTACGTGGGAGAACCTTGGAGAGGCAGAGGTAGAAGGTGTAGAGGCCAATTTGTCTTATGATATAGGCTCTCTGTTCTCCTGGGATCTGCAGGTAAAACCCTATGTTGATTTTACATATCTAAACAAGTACAAAGACAGTGAAACAGGTGAAGATCTGAAATATACATCTGATCTTAACATATCCTGGGGCATTGCAGTATCTGATTTTGATGGGTTGTCCGCAAATCTCAATTTTGTCTACACCGGAAAGCAGGATATTGATGACTGGGAAAGCGGTTGGCCTGCACCTGTGGAAGAAAAAA
>JAYEMW010000046.1:0-5438 GCA_034718555.1 Thermodesulfobacteriota bacterium | reverse complement strand
TGCAACCGTTTGCAAAGTAGTTTGATGCCCCGTTAGTTGTAAAGAATATAGTAGTGGCAATCCAATCATCATCTGGAACATTATCTTCATCTTCTATATGAATGCCATCAATGGATACACAGTTCTGGAAGTAGGTATGGTCTGCCCAGTATGCAACAAAAGAGGCAAAATGGTTTGCTTGATGATCCGGATAATAATGTACATCACGCCGTGCCAGACAGCGTCTCACCACATTATATCTTGATCTTGTATAATCATCATATTCTCCGACAAATACATAGCTGTAAGCGCTTCTCCCCCATGAAGCACAATCTTCCACAAGACAGTATTTTGAGTTATAAAACCAAAAGTGCCCAAAATAGGACTCTTCAGACACACAGTTTAATACCTTTATGTGATCACAATCCTGCGCCCGAAAATTAGCCCCCCCATTATCCGTGCCTGCGTTTCTAAAGTGAAAGTTTTTAAATATTATATATGAGTTGTTCCAGATAAACACAGGTCGATAAAGGTTTCCTCCATCAATAACAGCGCCTAAATAATGTTCGGCCATTATTGTAATATATTTGCCGGGTGAGCCGGACGGCATGTTGTCATAGCCGCCATATTCTCCACTAATATTATTCTCCTCCCCGGAATAAATTCCATCCCTTACAATCAATGTCTCCCCTGGTTGAAGACTTGCAACGCCTTTCTTTATTGTTTGCCAGGGTAATGCTGATGTTCCATTGCCAAGAATATCATCTCCATTTGTTCCATCTACATAATAATAAATTTTAGAATCATCAAAAATAAATTTGCTGACAAATACATCACTAACTCCTCCATAAATATCCTGGTAAGCATCCTTTGTGGGAAAGTCATCAGAGCAAGTTTTCCCTGTTACGTATGTATTGCCTAATGTATCAACAGCAATGCCATAGCTCTTTTCAAAGCTACTCCCTCCAAGATATGTAGAATAGGAAAGGGTGCTTCCAGTGGAATTGAGTACTGTTACAAAGGCATCTCCATCGTTTTCCTCTCCTCCATAGGTTTGCTGGTATGCATTAACCGTGGGAAAATCCGATGATTTGGTCTGGCCGGTTACGTATGCATTTGCTGATGAATCGACAGCAATGCTTTTACCGCAATCACTGCTACTCCCTCCAAGATATGTAGAATAGGAAAGGGTGCTTCCAGTGGAATTGAGTACTGTTACAAAGGCATCTCCATCGTTTTCCTCTCCTCCATAGGTTCCCTGGTATGCATTAACCGTGGGAAAGTCTGTTGAGAAGGTATCTCCTGTCACAAAGGCATTTCCTGATGCATCAACAGCAATATCCTCTCCTCCTTCTGAAACGCTCCCGCCAATATATGTAGAGTAGACAAAAGTTTTTCCATCCTGGCTAAACTTGGTGACAAAAGCATCATAGATTCCCCCTCGTGTCGCTTGATATGGGTTCTTCATGGGAAAATCATCTGAGGAGGTCTCACCCGTTACATAGGCATTTCCTGATGCATCGACTGCAATGCTGTGTCCAATATCAGCACTATTTCCTCCCAGGTAGGTAGAGTATAAGATGCTTCCGGTGGAATTAATCTTGGTGGCAAAGGCATCCTGATAACCTCCATGGGTCTGCTGATATGCATTTACCCTGGGAAAGTCTGTTGAGATGGTATATCCTGTTATATATGCATTTGCTGATGTATCAACAGCAATGCCATAGCCATACTCACCTTTAGTTCCACCCAGATAGGTAGAATAGGCAATTGCATTTCCAGCGGAGTTGAGTACTGTTACAAAGGCGTCTCCATCGTTTTCTCCTCCTGCATAGGTTCCCTGGTATGCATTTTTTGTGGGAAAGTCCGATGATGTGGTGTGACCGGTTACGTATACATTTCCTGATGAATCGACTGCAATGCTTTGACCATAGTCCAGCTTGCTCCCGCCCAGATATGTAGAATAGGAAAGGGCATTTCCAGCGGAGTTGAATTTTGTGACAAAAGCGTCATAATTACCCCCCTTTATATTCTGGTAGGCATTTGCAGTAGGGAAATCAGTTGACCATACAGTTCCAGTTACATATGAATTTCCTGATGCGTTTACAGCAATACAATTTGCGTATTCAATTGCGTTTCCACCGAGGTATGTAGAATAGGAAAGGGTAACAGGATCTATTATGAGGGGATACTCTTTATTATAGTTGCCGACTAAAAAAGAAAAAGTGTTTTCAGCCACAACAAATTGGCCCTTTATAATTTGGCGCACACCGTCTATCTCCTGATAGATTAAGGGTTTCAAGTGTCTTATCTCACCAAGGGGAGTCTCAATAAGAAGATCCCCTTTTTTGTCCACCTTCAAGGCATCCACCCCTATACATGCCATTGCAATAATCAATGGATCCGCCCCAGGAGAGACAATAAAATCGTATTCCATCTGAAGATCAGCGCCATATATTTTAAGGTCTATACCTTTATAAAGATCTTTATATATAACCTCCTTGTATATAGAGACACCTGTGTGCCATTTTTTCGGGTCCTTACCAGTAAGATAATTAAATTTTCCAGGCAGTTCAGTTTGTAAAAAAAGCCTTACATCCTTATTTGTATCCAAGGGTTTAATGGTAAAGGAAAAACGCCTGATCGCTTCAGAATTAGTTTCTTTTAAAATAGGGGAACTAAGTCTGGATATAAGGTCATAGACAATGCCGTTTTTTGTAAAATAAATAGCCCCTTGACTGCCTCTGACATAGCATAAGACATTTCTATCAACCTGGCCCTGGTTTTCAATAAATGAAAGAGGGCGCCTTCCATAAAGTTCTTTAATTTTAATGTGCGCTGCTGCTTGGGTTTTTTCAGTCCGGAGAGAAGAATAAGAAGAAATGGAAAAAAACAAAAGCAAGTAAATTATCCCTGAGAAAACAGTAATTATCTTTTTCATTTTTAACCTCCTACTAATAACTTATTTGTTAATATTCAGTTCTTTTTCCCTATTTTCTAAGTTTTTTTGCTGGAAAGGCCTTCCCACTCTTTTTCTTGTCCAACACCTCTCTTATCTCTTGAGAAATGTCTATCAACTTATACGGTTTTTGCATGAAACCTTGACAATCTTTTTCGTACCAGTTCAGCCTACCGCAGAGCACGCTGAGGGCGCAGAGTTTTAATTATTTTTTTTAGAAATATTTTTATAAAGCTCTTATCTCTGCGTTCTCTGCGAACTCAGCGGTGAACTATTACCTTTTTTCTAAAATTTTAGTTGCTTTGCCATTTACACTATAGCCGAGGGATAACATGGAATATAAAGAAGTCACGGAAAAAATTATTGGCTGTGCTTATCGTGTTTATACAAAGATCGTAAAGCAGTTGAATCGTTGAGCTATGAAATAAGTCCCGCCAAAAAGCGGGATTAAATAAGCTCCAATAGCATTAAGCGTCCGGTTTAACAACTCACCTGCTCATATAAAGAGGTCTGGATCAAGCGTAAGGTCAAGAGATTAACTAAATGCCTGTCTGCGTGCGACGCACAGGCAGGAAAAACTATCATGTTAATCCTGTCAAAAAATAGCTGAATATGAGTTTGTAAATTTCTGATATCATAATTGTTCGTTTGATAAATTTCAACAGTTTCTTTTCCTCTCCCGGCGACTAATGCATGATATCCTAATCGTGTAAGCATTTTTTCACCAACATCAATTATCATATACTCATCATCTACAAGAAGTATAGCACCACTTCAAAGTTGAACAACATCGTCAGTCAATTTTTTTTCTTTCGATGTTTTCTTTCCCAAAATCGGTAGATAGAAAAGAACTGTATTGATTTTTTAATCAAACGCAGTCTTAGTAAAACAGCGAAAAAGATAAAAACGAACTTTTTCAAAGAGTGAAATCAAAGTTGTGTTTGACACACAATAATAAATTTTCTATGCTCCCTTCAATAAAAAGGGAGTTCTTTCGGCGATCTCAGCCAGGGTGCTAACGGTGATTATGATGGAGATGGAATAACCAACTTAGTGGAATATCAGGCAGGCACTGATCCCACATCAAAGGCAGACGGCGATGTAGCCCCCTTTGGAAACAGGGACGGCATTGTCAATGTAGGAGATGCTCTGGTAGCCCTCCGATTTGCTCTTACCCTTGAGACCCCTACACAGGAAGGACACAGCACACGGAGATGTAGCTCCTCTGGATGCTCAAGGGCAACCTAACCCCGATGGGGTGATTAATGTGGGCGATGCCCTGGTGATATTGAGGAAGGCATTGGGGCTTGTTGATTTTTAGTCACGCATAATTAATATAGGATTGGAGCCAGACCTTGATATAAATGTCTTATGTTAAGGGTCTAAACCTGTCCTGTTATTCAAAGGAACGTCTCATGTTGAATAGTAGTTTTTCACATATCCCTTCCGTAGGTGGAGTGACTGAAAGGAGAATATGGAGCAGTGGGATAAGAACAATGGATGATTTTCTCAATACCCCTACAGAATATTTTTCATTAAATAAACGAAAGAAAATTGTGGACCATATTCATTTATCAAAAGAAAAAATACGAAGTAAAGATGCACGATATTTTTATGATAATTTACCATCAAAAGAGCATTGGCGACTTTTCAAAGAATATCAAGGCGAAACAGCCTACATTGATATTGAAACAACAGGATTATGTACGTCAGGAGATATAATCACAACGATTGCACTATATGATGGAAAAAATATCAACTACTACATATATGGAAAGAATTTAGACGATTTCAAAAAGGACATCAAACAATACAAAGTGATAATTACATACAATGGAAAAACATTTGATATTCCATTTATTGAAAGATATTTTGGAATTAGCATACCCCATTCCCACCTTGATTTAAGATACATCCTGCATAGCCTTGGTTATTCCGGGGGGTTAAAATCATGTGAAAGGCAATTAGGAATTGGAAGGGCTGGTAGCCTTGCAGATGTTGATGGCTTTTTTGCTGTCTTATTGTGGAATGATTATAAGAGCAAAAGAAATGAAAAATCATTAGAAACTCTTCTTTCATACAATATTGAGGATGTTTTAAATCTCGAATACTTGATGATAGAAGCATACAACCGTAAACTAAGAGATATTCCCTTTAAATTAGAGAGTCTTAGTATTCCAGTAAAACCTGAAAATCCATTTGAGGTACATGCTTCTACTGTTGAGCGGATAAAAAATCAATATTACTCATACTGAGTATGTCTCTGCGCCCTCTGCCCGTTTTCTGCGTCTGCGGTGAATAGCGTACTTTAAACATGCATGATCATCAGCCTAACCGTACAGCTTGAATCTTTTCGGTGCGATGTGGATCAGCAGCGTAAATCGTCAATAAAAGCTCAGATTCGTCGATGAGCCGATAAATGGGTTTTTCCCCTGAAAGGGCATTGCTTTTTTGAATGATAATCGGCACGCCTTCTCCTTGTTTATCCATCATGTACTGG
>JAYEMW010000045.1:0-5483 GCA_034718555.1 Thermodesulfobacteriota bacterium | reverse complement strand
TTCCTTATTATATCGTTTCCTAATGCTCTAACTTTGGCAATTTCATCATTATCATCAGGGTCTTTCACCGGCAAAAAAATTCTTGCAAGGAGGACAGTATCTTCCTCTACATAATCTTTAATGTGTTTATTATAGTAATCTTTCATCTCTGCTTCAGTGACAACTATTTTTGATTTTACCTCATGGTTTACTAAACGGGCCTGTTTAATTTCTTTTTTTATCCTTTCTTTATAGTCCTGCAGTGTAATGCCCTCAGCTTTAAGGCTATAAATCAGATCATCCTGTGTTAGTTTATTGTCGATTTTTACCCTCTCGATTGCATCCTCCACATCCTTTGCTGCTACCGTTATACCTAATTTATTTATATGTTGTTCTGCTATTAGCTCATTAATCATGCTGTTCAGGACTGCTTGCCTAACCTTATTGAAATCATCCTCAACTTTAAGTTTTAATTCCCCAACATGTAGTCCGGTTAGGTTTTTGATTGATATATTAAGTTCATAGAGTGTAATGATATCACCATTCACTATTGCCACAATTTTGTCAGTCACTTCAGCACAAAAATGAGAAGGTATTAATAAAACTAACACAATCAACACATACGATATATAAAGGTTTTTAATTTTTTTCATTGTTAAGCATCATTTTATCTAAAAGAGAGTGATTTATTTTAACATGGTAATTGTTTCGTAATTCCCCTAACCATTTCTGATAGTGCACTTCCCTTGCCTTTTCGAGAAGTATATTTTTTATTTCATCCTTTACTTCTAATATTCCTTTTTGGCCTTCAGGCTCTCTTTGTAACACTTTTATAATATGATAGCCATATGTTGTTTCAATAATATCGCTTATTTTGCCTATTGGAACAGAAAAAATTACATCAGAGAGTGGTGCAGGTAATGTATCTTTAGTTATCCAGTTAATACCATAACCATCCTGCGGAGTTGAATAAATAGACTCTTGCTTAACCAAATCATTTAGTTTTTCTCCGGCTCTAATACTGGCCATTATTACCTCGGCATCCTCCCTATTTTTAGATACTACTTGAGTCACATTGGCTCTTAATGAATGCCTAAATTCCATTATGTGTCCCTTATAGTAAGATTCAATAGAGATATGAGAAATAGGTGGCAGCATCTCGGTCTTCTTCTCTATTATCTTCTTGATAAGTTTTTGCTCTTTTAATCTTTCAATCCATTCCTTGTAGTCTATGCATCTTGATATCAGTGTTTCCTTAAAGCTGTTTAACGGATAATCCCTTGTAATATCTTTAATTGCACTTCTTAATTCAAATTCACTCAAGGCAATTCCCATATCCTTTCCATATTCAAGGATAAGGGAACCATCTACAATTCTATCTATAAGGCTATTTATTGAGGCCCATACAGTTTTTTTAGGGACCCCGTTTTCAAACGATACAATGTTCACTATTCTATTAAAATCCTCAGTAGTAACTGATCTGCCTCCCACCTTAATCACTGTATTACTGTTCATAAATGTATCAGGAACACAGGCAAATAAATAAAGGAAAATAAAAAGATAAATGAATTTAAATTTAAAGTATTTTACCATATTAAGATTGATGGTCCCGTAAAAAGTTCTTTCGCTCCCTTATAATACCCATTTTGGTATTCATAGCTATTTCCTGACGTGCGGGAAATGATTGGTAATATTAATTTTAATTATTTCTTATATCATAGTTTTTCATGCATTTCTACAGCATATGGGAAAGATATGAATATATTAGCAGATAATACCTTGGAAAGGGTTACCATTTGTTAATAGCTGAAAGCATAATTTTTTAACCCTGTAATTATATTTTCTGCCTCTTCAAGGTTATTAAGGTGTGAATTTTTTTTAATAGTAACCTTTAATTTATGGTCCGACAAAAAACTGAAATTATTTGGATGATCAGTGACTAATTTTGCAAGTCTTTCAGTTGACAGGGGTGTGTCTTTAGAAAAGGAGAAAACCATTGAGCTATCATTGATGTCTAATTTTCTTGAGCGGATTTTTTTAAGACCGAGACTTACCTTGATTACAGAGATAAGATTGGATGCCTCCCTTGGCAAAGGACCAAATCTGTCCTCAATTTCCGTTTCCATTTCTGCTATTTCATCTTCGTCCTTATTAGAAGATAATCGCCTATATATGTCAAGCCTGACATCACTCTCCACTATATAATCGTGGGGAATAGAAACCGGTAAATCAATATTTATCTCAGGGAAAATTTCCTCTTGAAAAACCTCACCCTTAAGCTCCGCCATAGTCTTCCCTATAAGCTTTAGATAAAGCTCATATCCAATAGTCTTAATATGGCCTGACTGAGAGAAACCAAGTATATTTCCTCCTCCTCTTATCCTTAAATCATTCAGGGCAATGTTGACGCCTGAACCTAATTGAGAAAAATCCATTAAAACCTTTAGCCTCTTTTGGGCCTCATTCGTTATTTTAGAATTTTCTGAAATCAAAAGATACGCATAGGCTTTAGTGCCGGATCTTCCTACCCTGCCTCTGAGCTGGTAAATTTCAGATAGACCAAAACGATCTACCTGGTTGATAATTATAGTGTTAGCTGAGGAGATATCGAGTCCTGAGTCTATTATGGTAGTACATACAAGGATATCAGTCTCTTTGTTCAGAAATCTTATCATTGCGCCTTCAAGTTCCTTATCTCTCATCTGGCCATGGGCAATGTCAATTTTTGCCCTTGGGGCTAACATGGCTATTCTATCCGCTATCAAGTCTATATTTTGGACACGATTATGGACAAAAAATATTTGCCCTCCCCTATCTAATTCTCTTTCTATAGCTTGTGATATTATATCCTCATCATATTTAGATACATATGTTTGAATGGCTAATCTTTCAACAGGTGGAGTTTGAATAATGCTGAAATCCCTCACGCCCATCAAGGTCATATGAAAGGTCCTTGGGATAGGTGTCGCGGTTATGGCAAGTACATCTATTGATTTACGATATTTCTTTAACTTTTCTTTTGCCTTTACGCCAAAGCGTTGTTCCTCATCAATAATCAGCAATCCAAAGTCTTTAAATATAATATCATCAGATAATAGCCTGTGTGTGCCAATGATAATGTCAATTTTGCCACGGGCCAATTCAGCGACTGTTTTCTTTTGCATAGATTTAGGAACAAAGCGGCTTAATACATCAATCTTCACAGGATAAGAATTAAAGCGACGGACAAATGTCTGGTAATGCTGCTCGGCTAAAACAGTGGTCGGAGAGAGTATTGCCACTTGTTTACCATCCATAACGGCCTTAAAGGATGCCCGTATAGCTATCTCTGTTTTTCCAAAGCCTACATCACCGCATATAAGACGGTCCATCGGCCTTTCAGATTCCATATCTAAGAGAACATCATCGATAGCCTTTGCCTGATCCCTTGTCTCTTCATGGTCAAAGGTTGCCTCAAACTCCCTGTAGTAGTTATCTGGTTTTGAAAAAGCAAAGCCCTTGTGGAGTTTTCTCATGGCATAAATCTTGAGCAGTTCCTTGGCTATTTTTTCTATTGATTTTTTGGCCTTTTTTTTAGCAATTGACCAAGATTTTCCTCCCAACCTATCCAATTGAGGATTCTCATCCTCCATGCCTACATATTTCTGGATAATATTTATCCGTTCTGCGGGAATATAAAGCCTGTCATTATCAACATACTCAATAATTACGAAATCCCTTATCTTCTCGCCTACTTTCATTCTTGAAAGCCCTTTGTAGCGACCAATCCCGTGATCCTGATGCACTATTAGGTTGTTTTCCTGCAACTGACTCAGGTCTGTCCAAGGAATAGCCTGCACACCGTCACGTTTTGCCTTTCTTTCTCCCCCGGTTTTTTTCCCAAATATTTCATCCTCAGTGATTATAATAAGGGCTGACTCAGGGTATCCAAAACCCTGGGAAAGATGGCCTAAACAAATATACAACCCTTTACTTTTTTTTGCGTTTGACCAATCTTGAAGCAATTCTTTGACTACAAGCTTGTAGTTGAGCAATATTTCCTGGAGGCGTGTTGCCTGTTGCTCAGTCCTGCATAAAAGTATGATCTGTTTTCCTTGTTCTATCCATTCTTCGATTTTTCCTGCAAGAGGTTCGATTGAAATCTGTTTGCGAGCTACATCATGGTAACCTCGCAATAGATCCCCCTCTAATAATCCGCTCATATCAACCGTTAAGCCATCCCCTCCCTTATTAGTTCTTACAGTAAAATTAAAAAAATTAATCTTTGGGAATAAAGCAATGGCCTCTTCTAACTCCTCCATCCCAAGGAAAAACCCATCTGTTTGGGGGAATGGCTTGCCATTTTCCAGGGCATCATTTTGAAATTTATTCACCTCTTTATTAAATTTTTCCAAAATAGATTTAGCGCTACTTGTAAAACTATCGGAATTAACAACGGAGATCTGTCCACCCTCGGGAAGGTAACGAAAAATATTATCAAGATAGGGATAAAAATGTTTCGACCAGGCCTCTTGCCCGGGAAAACTCCCTCCTATATCTAAACTTCCAGGAAGTCTACCCATTGATCTTGCCCTTTTAATATTTACAGGTGTTAAAATTATTTCATTTACAGGCAAGACGGTGAGTTCCTTTAAATCACCCATTGATCTCTGGTTTATTGGATTAAAAATCCTTATTGACTCAACAGTATCCCCCCAGAATTCAATCCTTATTGCGGAATCATAAAGTGGTGGATACAGGTCAATCACCCCTCCTCTAACGGAAAAATCACCTCTTTCCTCTACCAGGGATGCTCGAAAATAGCCGAACAGCAACAATTTTTTTATAAAATCTTCCCTGTTAATATCCTCATTAACCGCTATGTATTCAACTGATTTTAAGAGAATATCCTTTGGGATAAGATTGACCATAATGGCATTTATAGAAGTGACAACAATGGCATCTTGTGAGGTTGACAGGGCATAAAGCGCCCCCACTCTTTGGCTGATCAATTCCTTTGGAGGGCTTAAACCTGCAAGGGGAGAAATATCATATGCAGGAAAAAGAAATATTTTTTTGGCCTGTTCAGGAAGAAAAAATATTAGGTCTCTGTAGAATTCCTTTGTCTCCTCAGGGCTGGGCAAAATTACAAGAAAGGGATGGCTTACTTCCGTAAGTGCTTGAGCTAAGAGGTAACTCGCGGCAGAACCGGAAATACCAATTACCTCTATGAGGCTTGTTTTATTTTTTATTTCCCTCTTTATTGTATTAATTTTATCTGACATACATATAATCTTACCCGTTCACGGAACTTTGAAATTAGAAAATAGTCCCGCAGGGCGGGATTGGAAATTTGGTAACTTCTCAAAAAGTTCGGATAATAGCTACGGATTACCGCCTCCGCGGAAATGACGATTGAGTTTACGTGTCTGTCATTCCTGCCTGTCTGCGTGCGACGCACAGGCAGGCGCAGACAGGTCTCCCAAATTTCTATTTTCCAATTTCAAGTTTCAATCTGTGAACGT
>JAYEMW010000044.1:0-5488 GCA_034718555.1 Thermodesulfobacteriota bacterium | reverse complement strand
AGGGATAACTTGGTCTCTCTTGCATTTAGGGCATGTCAGCTTAAGGCGAAAAATTGTGCTAATCACTGTCTGAAATGTCGGATTCATTACTTGCATCCCCTTCTTCCGGATTTTGGGATAACCCAGAGACCTCGGCGACCCTTTCCGGTTGTCCAAGGACAAAAAGCACATCGTTAGCACAAAATGGCATGTTTACGTTTGGATTGGATATTATTTGTGAGTTTCGACGTACTGCCAATACTGTAACTCCATATTTCTTTCTCAGCTCAATTTCAGCTAAATTTTTTCCAACTAAAGGTGATCTTTCAGTAATCCTCAACGTACTGATTTCAACATCAGGAAGCTGAAGGTTTAAATCGGAAAAAGATAGCGAATCCATGGAAAGACTTCGAAACATCTCGTAGCCATCTGATCGCACTTCAGCAACGAGCTTTTCGATTTCATCTCTGGGTATAAGATATTTCGCCAAAACGCGAGAAAAGATTTCTACTGAAGTTTCAAGCTCCTCCGGGATGACTTCGTTTGCCCCCAATTCATATAAGGGCTTCATTTCCTGGAGATAGCGTGTTCGTATGATTATATGAGCCTTTGGGTTGAGCCTCCGGGCGATTTCGGTAATTCTACGTGTTGCGGCGCAGTCGGCGATGGCTACAATTACCACCATTGCATCTCTAATGTCTGCGTGCTGAAGCACCGCCTCCTGGGTTGCGTCGCCATAATGAATCGGCTCACCCTCTGCCTGTTCGTTTCTTACCGTTTCCGGGTTCATTTCAATGACGTTATAGGGGATACCCGATAACCGTGCGGCTCGTGCTACATTTCTACCATTGACTCCGAAGCCGATTATAATGAGGTGGTCTTTCTTACCCTTAACCTTTATCTCTGAAACAGGATAAAAACCCGATATTAACCTTTTTGGCAGCGGCAACCGCAGGATCATATCTGCTGCGCGTGGCGCCAGTGTTATAATGAATGGTGTCGCCGCCATGCTAAGTATAGAGAAAGCCAGAAACATCTGATAATTATTTCCGGCAAGCAAACCATGTTCAACGCCGGCCCTGGATAGAATGAAAGAAAATTCACCAACCTGACTGAGTGCAAGGCCAACCAGGATCGAAATGCGAAAAGGAAATCCTAATAAAACTGTTACAAAACAGGCAATGATAGATTTTAAAACCAAAACTCCCAAAGCGATCAGCGCAATAGTTCCCGGTTGCTGGAAAAGGAAACCTACATCCAGCAGCATACCAATGGAAACAAAAAAGAAGCTTGTAAAGACATCCCGAAAGGGTGAAATATTCCCAAGTGCCTGATGGCTGTATTCAGATTCGGAAATGATCAATCCCGCTAAAAACGCACCCAGGGCAAGGGATAGCCCTGCCTTGGAAGTTAGCCACGCAACACCAAGGCATATTACAATCACGCTTAATAAAAAAATTTCTTGATTGCGTGTTTTTGCGATTTGATACAATACTTGGGGCACAATCCATTTAGCGCTGACCATCACCAAAAGGATTATACCTATTCCCTTGGCCAGAAGAACGAGGACGGATTCACCTAAATTCCCTGTTGCACCAGCCAGTAGCGGAGTGACCAGGATCATAGGAACAATAATAATGTCCTGAAAGATCAGGATGCCAAGAGTCGTACGCCCGTGTGGAGTATCAACTTCGGCTCTTTCCTGGATTAGTTTGAGTACAATCGCCGTGCTGCTCAGGGCTACGAGAAATCCGATGAAGATCGCCTCACCAAAAGCTTGGCCAAACCACCTGGCTATGAAAAAAGTAGCCAAAAAGGTCAGCAACACCTGAAGCGAGCCGCCCATCAGGACGGACTTCCTGATTTGCAGCAGCCTTTCAAGTGAGAACTCGATTCCGATGGTAAAAAGCAATAAAACAATACCGATTTCAGCAAAAATTTCAACTTCATGAACTGCCTTTACCAGCCCAAAACCGTAAGGACCGACTAATATCCCCGTGAGTAAAAACCCCACAACTGCCGGCACGCGAAGCCGATGGCAAAGAAAGAGGACCGCAATAGCAAGTCCAAATATAACGACAATGTCATTTAGTAGCGGTATTTCCATATTCTGATTTACCTTCTAATTAATATCGAAAAGCCAAAGCAATAAGATGCGCAATGCATATCACTTCTTTCTCTTTGCACGATGCACCTAACGACAAGGGCAATTTGTAGCTGAATTAAAAACACAGGAATCGATTAAATGACGAATTTGAATGAAGTCGTAGAGCCGGAAAACCGTACAGAGTTAGACGGTCAAGTTGCCCCGCTTGTTTAGGTGCCTGTCACACTTTGCCACTTAACAGAAATTTGCAAACTCATATTCAGCTATTTTTTGACAGGATTAACAGGATTAACATGATAGTTTTTCCTGCCTGTGCGTCGCTATGCAGACAGGCATTTAGTTAATCTCTTAGTTTAGATCTTTGACCTTACGCTTGATCCAGACCTCGTTAAGTGAGCAGGTGAGTTGTTAAACCGGACGCTTAATACGATTGGAGCTCTTGTATGCTTATTTAATCCCGCTTTTTGGCGGGACTTATTTCATAGCTCAACGATTCAACTGCTTTACGATCTCTGTATAAACAAGATAAGCGCAGCCAATAATTTTTCCTGTGACTTCTATATTTCCATATTATCCCTCGGCGGGATTGTAGCATATGGTTTTGATTAACTGGATTTATATCATGTCTATCCTGTTATCCTGTCAAATGTTTCCTTTTTGTAAAAGGGATTTTTTAAGTTTGTAAATTTCTGCTTAAATATTTTCGCCGATCTTCTTTGCTGAATTTTTCGATTGCGTACCTTAGCATTGTTCTTGGCATTTTTTGATAATGAGCTTTTAAAAACGCTACTTCTATAGCTAAGTCTCGTTTTCCAACTTCTCTAAGCATCCAGCCCACTGCCTTATGAATTAAGTCTTCTTTGTCGCTGAGCAATTGTTTTGAAATGTGCAATGTATCGCCAAATTGGTTTTTCTTAATGAAGTAAAAAGTGGACATAATCGCTATCCGGCGTTCCCAGAGTGAATCCGATTTTGATAAATCATACAACACGGATCTATTTTTGTTTTCTAAATAAGCGCCTATAATGTTATGGGCCGAGCTATCAACTAAGTCCCAGTTATTTATATACTGGGTGTTACTCAAATACAGACGATAGATTTCTTCTTGCTTATCCACGCTGGATTTGGAAAAGCGAAAAACTAAAAGGAGCAAAGCAAATAGCCGAACTTCGTGATACTTAGACTTTAAGAGTTTTTCTGCGACACTCAATGGAGTAGTTCTAAACTTTTTGACTGCTTGACGGATAACTGGAACTCGGATACCAAGGAATTTATCTCCAAAACCATATTCACCCTTTGCGGTTTTGAAAAAACGCTGAGAGTGTTCAGCTATTTCCGGATTAGCCAAACTATGCAAATGATCTATTATCTCTTGATATGCCATATACTATCCTTGCTCGTTAGCAAATCGTCAACGAGCTTGTCAAATAGATCCGGAAAAAATTCTTCGATTGCATGATAGGAAAGAGATATATTTTCAGTTCTGCCAGGTAACTTATCAAGAATTTCTCATTTCATCTGTAAAGCATAATTTGTGGCTTTCCAGGGTATAGCTCATTACTTTGTTGTCATGTTACTCAAGGTTATACGATAAGATTTACAATGGAATTGCCGATAAGCAGTCTTTTTTAATTGCCGACAGGCGCGGGTCACTAGCCGCCGTCTTTTTGGCGATCAAGTGCAGCCGCCTGGTTAGGGCAGAGTTTTCCCGAACCGGATAAAGAGAGCAAGTAAGTCAACTTATCTCTTTTTCAACCAAGCTGGTGATACACCCAATGAGTTGTTCTGCCTTTGAGATCCATGGCAGCACCTGCGATTCTTGAAACATTACGAAATCGATGTAGTCACCCTCTTGGCGTCTCTCAAAAAGATCATTGTAGATCCGTGCCAAATCCTTCGGGATCTTACCCGTCTTCACATACTGCCTATTGAAGAGGCTACGCACGCCCGTATGCTTGGATGATGAAAGGCCGTGACGTACAAGAAGAGCAGAGACCGCATAGAAGCAGGCATAGTAGAGCCGGTTCACACAAGCATTCCACCGCCCTGCATTGGAAAGAATATGAGCATCTTCCAGAGTCTCTCGTGCTCGGGCCATACGATACAACACCAGATCCTTGCTCCATTCTGTCACAGTCTGATTCCTTCCTGCTGTACTCGCTGGTGAAATGGCATAGCCTGATAAAGGTTACTATTCCATTCTTCACGGGTCCGAACAATCGAGGAGATGACTTCTCCATATTCCCATTCTATTTCATAGAGCCTGTGCCGAATTCGATCTGTACGTTCATCGCTTATAGGGCCATCAACCAGGATGAGTAAGTCCCAGTCTGATTCCGAGAGAGCATCCCCACGGGAGCGTGAACCGTAAAGGATGATCTCTGCCTCAAGTTCCACCTCATGCACAGCTTGCCTTATTTGCTCAATTAATTCATCTCGTTTCATATGATCACCTCATATTCTCTGGAGCCCTAACGGTTTATAACCTTCCGGGGTATAAGTGGCGACGAATCAGCTACAATAATCATTGATTAAATCTCTTCAATTCATTTTTTAATTCAGAAGGGTCATAATCTATTACAGGGATTTTTAATTTTCCAAGTTCCATCCAAAACTGAAATTTATCCATACCTGCAAGTGCTGCGGCTTGACCGGAAGATAATTTATGATTTTTAAATAATTGTATGGCTGTAAAAAGTCTTGATTGTTTTGTAAATTCCTCTTTATTCTGATTTAACGAATAAAAGTATATCTTCGGGTATTTTAAAATATATTTCAGTAGTCTTCATATCGCCACCTAAATTTATTTTTAAATTTTATATAATTATAAAAAAAATGTGGAAATAAAACAAGATTAAATTGCCTCCTCTGAATATCCGTTAAAATGAAACCACTTTTGGCTGATAAGCATAGAGTGGTAGTACTCTCTTATCTCTTGGAGTCGGAACAAACCACCCTATTGATATTTAAATAATATCATCCCAAAAATGAGTGTTTTGCTGTCTTAAAGGGCCATTTTCATGGGTAAAATTGCCCCGTAAGGAACGGATAGTTCACGAAATTTGTAGCTTTTTTGGCTTCCAACAATCTTACGACCTTTCGCCTTAATTCCAAACCTTTTTATAGTTGTCTCAATAAATACCTTACTTTCCACTCATCCAGCTTCATCGACTTGGGGATAGCATTGCGATCACCGGGTTGTTACCCATTACAAGTAGGTGAACATGGTTCGAGGTAGAAATTCAATATTGTCAAACCGTAACGTTTCTTGGCTTCAAAGAGCCACTGAAGCCATCTTCACCGATTCTTTGCAAACTTAAGCAAAAAAACTCTCCTTTATGGCATCGGTGTGTTATTCACCTCGTTAAATTTTCTACCCTTCCGATGGAACAAGTTTTTCTG
>JAYEMW010000043.1:15947-25759 GCA_034718555.1 Thermodesulfobacteriota bacterium | reverse complement strand
TATGGAGGTAATTTTTTTGCTCTGATAAATGCGAAAAGTTTGAATACCAAAATAGAACGTAAGAGGATTAGGGAACTGATAGAAGTTGGACTTGATAATCGGGAAACGGTAAATAATGAGATAGATATATTCCATCCAGCTACAAGAAAAAGAAAAGAAGTGGATTTAGTGGAGATATTTGAAGAGACATCACCACCAAGAAATATAGTAATATTTGGCTCAGGACAAGTAGACAGGTCTCCCTGTGGAACAGGTACATGTGCCAAGATGGCAATGCTACACGCACACAACATGCTGAAAGTTGGACAGCAATATAAATACAGGAGTATCATAGGTACAGAGTTTTATGGCAAAATAGCAAAAGAGACAAGTGTTGGAAGTTATAAGGCAATAGTGCCAGAGATTACTGGAAGCGCTTACATTATTGGCATTCAGCAATTCGTTATTGATGAGGAGGACCCATTTAAATACGGGTTTGAATTGTTAAAATATTAGAATTATCCACTCAGGTCAGCAAAAAGTTGCTATAATGTAGGCATTCGGATAGCGTTGCAAGTTGTAACCAACCTGTCAAAGACGGTGGCACGACGCCGTAGAAACCATCGATAAAAACTATACAGTAATTCGGGTAGATCTCGTTACGTTAGTAGTGGGGTTCATTACAATATTGATTTTCCGAGTAGAATGATTTAAAAATCAGGTTGGCGATAGGTTAGCGCATCACAGGTCTAGCCATGTTCCAATATTATTTTCTTTCGCCATCTTGTATATTTTTATAGCCACTGCCATGTCATCCATGGCCAGGCCAAGGTTTGCGCAAATTATTTTCTCGTTTCGGTCTTTTCTACCAGGTTTTATACCTGCAGCAATTTCGCCAAGATCTGCGTAAATTTCTGGTATATGTTTAAAATATCCAAGAGATTTATAATAGAGGCACTGGTTTTTGTCATCTGTGACAAACTTGTCACAGTTCTCAAATGCGGATTTCTTAAAGTAGGAATCAAAATCTACTGGAGAGGCAAAAACGCCTGATTTTAGCCAATCATCTTCTATGACAGGATCAGGTTCTTTTAGTATCGGTCCGGCAGTGACTATAATATCGGAATCTTCAACTGCCTCCTGTGGGTTTTCGGCAATCTTTATGTTTAAACCTGTTTCCTTTTTCATATCTTCAGTATATTTTACGGCTATGTCCTGTGAAATGTCATAAGCAACAAGGTTTTTAAGGCCAGGCACCATGATTGTAAGCGCCTTCAGGTTTGTCCTTCCCTGAACTCCGCATCCAAGGATGCCAATGGTCTTTGAGTCTAAATTTGCAAGATATTTTGCCGCCACTGCTGTAGCTGCGCCTGTCCTCATCGCTGTAATCCAAACACAATCCATTACAGATAAAGTTATTCCTGTTTCAGGGTCATTTAGAATAAGCAATCCGTTTATATAAGGCAAATCTTGCTTATAATTTTCCGGGTATCCGCTCACCCATTTAATTCCTGCCGCCCCAAGTGATGGAACATAAGCGGGCATTGCGTGAATAAAGGCATCAGGCGCGGTATGAATACCCGGCTTAGGTGGCATCTCGATTTTATCATGACCCTTTTCTATAAATGCTTGGTCCAGCGTTTCAATGATTTCCTTCATAGGCAAATCTACCTTTTCAACATCCTGTTTTGATAAATATAGAAATTTTTGTGGTTTCACTCGTTGGCCTTTCTTTTGAAAATTATTTTTTGTCCTATTCTCTTCATTGTTGTAGCTATAAAACCGAAATATTTTGGACACAAACCTCTGTTTCCAACCCAGGAGTTGGGTTAAAAGGTTTCCCGCTTACAGCGGGATTCAGAGGTTCAGAGGTTGAGCTCCCTTGGTATTAAGCCAATGGAATCAATAACTAAGGGAAACATCGCGAAGCAGTTAACCCTGAACTTTGAATCCCGCTTTCAGCGGGAAACCCTGAACCCAGACCGAGCTGATATCAAATTAATTTGCAATCCCGTGGGATATACAGATCTACAGTCATTTGTATAATGTGAATGACGAGGTCTGAGAATATAAACTTTTTTGATAAACAATCAGGTTATTTAGGCTGCCTGAATCGTTAAGGCTTCTTAAGGATATATAAGGGAAGCGCTGCATGTCAATAAAAATTCCCTTTTAAGATTGCCTTTACATGCATGCGAAATATTTTTAGAGATAAGGCGTAGAATAAGATTTTCCTTGACAATACATATGAAAAGACCTTCATTGACTGTTATTAAAATTCAGCAATTTACCGTTAATTTTTTAATACATACAAATAAATATAATGCATAAAGATAAAAAAAGTCAAAGCCAGATAAAATCTTACCTATTCATTGTATATGCTGCTGTTTTATGGGCCTCCTCTGGAACTGCATCTAAGTATCTATTTAACGGCGGCATGAGTCCCTATGTCCTGGTTCAATACAGGGTAAGCTTTTCAGCTATAATCATAGGGATTTATCTCCTTTTATTTAAGCCACATTTCCTGAAAATCAAAATTCGAGATTTATGGTATTTTGTTGCATTAGGAGTGGGGATGGGGGGTGTGCAGATTGCCTATCTTTTTGCCATTTCCAAAATCAATGTTGCCATAGCCATCTTGCTTGAATATCTGGCCCCGTTTTTTGTTGCCATATACAGCTCTCTGTTCTTTAATGAAACCATGAATAGGTGGAAAGCATTGTCGATTCTTATGGCCTTTATCGGATGTTTTTTTGCTGTAGAGGCCTATAATGTATCGATTCTTGCGTTAAACAGGCAAGGACTGTTTGCAGGATTATTATCAGCCATATTTTTTAGCTTTTATACCATCCTGGGCGAAAGAATGATGAGACGGTACCATCCCTGGACAGTTGTCTTCTATGCATTTGCCTTTTCTACCCTCTATTATAATATTGGGCTGCCTCCAAGTAATTTGTTATTGTCTGACATAGAATTTAGATCGGCGCTAACCGTTATATATGTTGTCACCATTGGAACCTTGGTTCCTTTCAGCTTTTATTACATGGGTATAGAGTATTTGAGGAGCACAAGGGCCTCTGTTGTGGCTACACTTGAGCCAATTTCTGCGGGGATTTTTTCCTTTATTCTGTTAGGGGAGTTATTAACGCCATGGCAGATATTTGGAGGATTATTGGTGATTGTCAGTATTATCATTATCCAGCTTAAAAAAGAGATAGATCCTGAGGCCCCTGCATATAAAAAGCTTGCCCTTGCAAAAGGGAAATAGCCTTGCCATGTTATGTGCATTCTATGATAAGCAATGGGCTCGATGTTCATCTCAAAAACAAGATTTCGTGACTCTTTTCCCCACAGTTGAAGAGAAGATCAAATGCAGATAAATTATGGATAAATTCACCCCAGAGCTGTGGGTAGACTGGGGAATGTGGAGAAAAAAAATGAAGTCTTATGCCTGAGGAAGAGAATAACTCCTGATTAATATATTTTTTTGCGCTGCTTTGTGCAAGATAATCAAATGATTTCAGTTTCCTGCAGATATTAACGAGGAGTTCATTGCCCTTGCCTTTTACATCTAAAGCAGACAGTAAAACTAATTGGGTGTCAATCATCAGTTGTTCTTTAAGGTACATTATTATAGCCATAGTTAAGTCTATAAGGTTTTCAAACTGCCCTGAAAACATCCTTTCAATGAATCCCACAAGGTCCTCAAAGTACGGGGCATTTGCGTAGGAAGATTTAAGGCTTTCCAAATGCTTTCTCCTCCACCGCCCTTCCCAGCATATTTTGACTTTATTTATAGATTGCAGGCCTAATCCTTTTCTCCACACAGGGACAGAAACCCACAGGACTCCTTGTTCGTTTTTAAAGCGGTTTCTTGTCAGCCAGGTTGTTCTTTGGGGGAATTGTACGTTATCTAAAATAACCATCACATCAGAAAGATGCGCCTTTTGAAAAAATCCTGGAAACGGTGCAAAAAATGGCTGGTAAGTGGATACTATCATTTCTTTACCAATAAACTTGATGTTTTCAGAAGAGATTGAATCCTTGTATATTCATCAGGTGTGTTGATGTTTAGAAATGCAATTTCCGGGGCGATAAATTTTCTAATCTCACCCTCTTTTACATATCGTACATTTATCCGGCTATAAAAACGCCTGACCTGATAAATTTCTGAATCAATAAGGTCTTTTATATCACCTAAACATGATTTGGAGTAGATGGCATGGAGAGGCTCTATTTCATCGCCTATTGAGGGAATTGATGCATCGTAATTATCTGTTGAGGCAACCATATGCCTGATAAGCCCTTCATCAATAAAGGGCATATCGCATGCAACAAAAAAACCTGCTTCATTTGATATACTTAAAAGACCTGTATATATGCCCCCTAAGGGACCTAATCCCTTTTTAATATCCTCAACTACAGGCAGCCCTAAATAAGCAAAACGTTCCTTTTCGTTGGCAATCAGGGTTACCTCTTGAAAAATACCTGCCATCTTTTCAGCTATGCGCTCTATCAATGGAATGCCGTTAATCTCCAGAAATGCCTTGCTTTTCCCATAGCGCCTGCTCGATCCGCCTGCCAGTATTACACCGGTAATATGTTCACAGAGATTTTTGTTGATATTTTCTTCTTTCATGAAAATAGGGCTGAAGGGATGGTTACCTCTATTTATTAAGCTGATACAATGTAACCATGATTGCCTTCTGGCAATGGAGCCTGTTTTCTGCCTGGTCAAATACAACAGAATTGGGGCCATCTATTGCTTCAGTCGTCTGTTCGTAGCCCCTCATGGCTGGCAAGCAGTTCATAAATATAACATCAGGGGTGCCTAATTGCATTTTTTTTACATCTACCTGATAAGGCTTCAAGGCCTTGACCCTGTTTTCAAGCTTTTCTGAAGGCACATGATAGCTCATCCAAGAATCCGTATAAATAATATCCGCCCCCTTAACTGCCTCAAAAGGGTCATTGGTTAACTTCACAACTGCCCCTGACCTATCACATATAGCACGGCAATCGTTCATCACCACCGGCAGTGGGCTAAAATCCTCCCCCTCTGGACATCCTACATTAATATTAATACCCATTTTTGAGCATCCGTACAACAGGGAATGAGTCACATTATTTTTTGCATCGCCTAAATAGGCAAGGGTAAGGCCTTCAACTTCCCCCTTCTTTTCCTTGATAGTCATTAGATCAGACAATATCTGACATGGATGGTTAAAATCTGTCAGACCGTTAATAACCGGAATATCGGCATATCTTGCCATTTCTTCTATATTTTTATGCGCAAAAAGTCTTGCCATAATAAGGTCTGAATAGCGGCTCAGTGTCTTAACAGTATCATGTATTGTCTCCTTACCGGACCCAAGGGGAGAGTTTGCCATGTCATAATAAATTGCATGCCCTCCCATCTGGCACATACCGGTTTCAAAGGAGACACGTGTTCGAAGACTTGGTTTCTCAAATATCATCACCAAGACCTTGCGGTGCATCGTGTCATAAAAATTTTCCGGTGATTTTTTAATCTTAACGGCTAAATCTATAACCTCATCGATCTGCTCTTTGGTCCAGTCTCTTAAAGTAATTAAATGGTTCATGGTTTTTACCCTTATTCACCCACTAAATCTTCATAATATCTGTCTATTTCACCGCCCCTATCAAATATTGTAAGTAGTAGGGCAGCCCTAACCCACATTCCGTTTCTAACCTGTCTCCAGTAAATAGCCCTTGGGTCAGAGTCAACCTCAATTGCTATTTCCTTCCGTCTTGGCAGGGGATGAAGCAATACTGCATCGGATTTAAGTATTTTAAGGTGTTTGGCGGTAAAATGATACTTGCCCGTATCTATCGATCTGCTTTCATTTGATTTATCCCACTCATCCTGGATACGTGTCATGTAGATTGCATCCATTTCCGGAATGATCTGCTCAAAATCGTTACATATTTCAAACTCTGTGCCGCCTTTTTCAAGCAAATTTATAACATCCTGTTCAATTTGCAGCACCTCAGGTGCAACGAAATATAGTTTGACCCCGGGATACAAAACAAGAAGTGTAGATAGGGATCGAACTGTTCTTCCTCGTGCCAAATCCCCCACAAAGGCGATCTTCTTTCCCTCTATACCCCCTCTATCCTCAAAACTTCTCTGCAAGGTATATATATCCAGCAGGGCTTGAGTTGGGTGCTGGTCCATTCCAGAGCCTGCATTCAATACAGGAACAGGTCTGTTGGAATTAGAGAGCATCCAGGCAATTCTTTCTGCAAAGCCGCCTACAGGGTGGCGCATGATAATAAAGTCGAAATATGAGCTGAATGTCCTTACAGTATCCTCAGGGGATTCCCCCTTAACCTCACTTGATGTATTAGTATCCCTGACCTCAGCCGGATTAATTCCCACAATTTGACAGGCTGCAAAAAAGGAGAGAAATGTTCGCGTTGAAGGCTGGACAAAATAAAGCATGCCCCTTTTTTCTGAAAGAAGGCCTTGAAGAAAATTAATGCCGCCCTTTGTCTTCCCGATTGTGCGAATTTCTGTTGTAAGATTACAAATTCTTTCAAGCATAGGGCGATCAAACTGCTGTGCAGTGAGTACATGGTAGGGCCTTCCTTTATTCTGGAAATAAGGTCCCTTTTCTCCTAATTTCAATTTTTTAAAGTCATGCCAGGAAATTTTCAGCAAAGGATTATCTTTGTACATAGTTGATCTCCCCTAATAGTTAGCTTGGCAAACATGCACTATTTGGTGCAGAAATTTCAATATTTTATTCGGTGACAATCGTTATCCCTTAAATCCATCTTCTTTTTCCAAAATTTCTTTTATCTTCTTTTTCTCCCACTCTTCGCCAAGAAATTTACCTTTGAAGATAAAAACCCTTGAGGCATGAAGTAAAATCGCAATTCCCCAAAAAATTGTTACCCAGTAAAACCACAAGGATCCGGGACTCGTCACAAGGTTTATGATTATGAGAACAAGGTTTACAACTATGTATGTAACTAAATTGCTGTAAAACTTCTTTAGTTCTTCTACCCTTTTCTTTGCCTTATCATATCTTTCATCACTCATCATTATTTCCTCTTTCCGGGTTAATGTTTCTTTATAATGCTCAGGTTAATAGCCTGACCGGTCATAATCAAGCTAAAAGTTATAAAAATGTAAAAATTGATGGTACCAGACCCTTCGCTTCTGTGTTATTAATGGAAGAAACTTATAAGTTACATAAGGGCATTTTCCATAAAACTGAAATAAACAGTTACATGATGATGTATTATAGAGTATGTTTCAGTTAATGAAAAGCGAAGAAATTGTTACAATAAAAGATGCGACAGTGTCTCAATAAACTTGAACGTTACATTTAAAGAAAGACTATGACTGAAGAGTTTAGATCAATTATATATAGATTAATTAAACCTGCAGAAGAAAAAATGAATTTCTCTATATTTGACCCGGTAAAACAGTTCAATGAAAAACGAACAGATGATGCCGGCATTGCTCAATCACTGAATGCCTCATTTCTTATTGCCCTGTCAGGCCAAATGAACCCTGAGGAGAAGCACGCAAGAGATTTTCTTGCCCAGATGACGGATTCATCCCTATGGGGGGACATAGCAAAATTTTTCACCATTGGATTAGACCTTGTCCATAAGGAGATAAAAAAGGTATGCGAGGATGATCCTGATTTTTCTAACCCCATGAAATCCCTCAATAACTGGATGTCTCATAAAGAAAATGCAGAGAATATCGAAGAGACAAAAGAAAAGATATGGTCAGTTTTTTTCCCGGAGGCAAACGGAATAGCAGCACATAAAAATGAATATATAAATAAGTTAAGAGAAAAACGGACGATAACTATATTAAGGCTTAATGATGCCCCTATAGAAAATCCAATGAGGCAGGTATTATTTACCTCAAATGTGCTCCTTACCGTTCCCCCTAAATCAAAACCAATAGAAGAGCTTTCTCTAAGCAGGGCTATTAAAGAAAACCTAAAAAAGACTATACACGAACATCAGATTTTCTTTTTTGACCACCCTAACCAAATCGGTATTGAGCTTGAGAAAAATGAGATACTCTACGGGCTAAAGGGCCTGGAAGAAGCTATTGAATTTGAAAAAGAAATGCTTTCTATCCGGAAGGGTGAGAAAGGCACTTGCCTATTGTCTGTATCCGTAACACACCCTGGCCTTCGGGAAATAGCAAAAACATATCTAAAAGAAATATTCATTCATTCAGGCGCCCTTAGAAACATTGATGTTTATGTGTTTACCGAGGACGACACGGAAAAAATAATAAAAGAGATACTCTCTCCTGCTGCATTGCGCTATCTCAAACGTGGTGATGCAAAAGAAGACCTTAGTGTATTTGGAGTGGATGGAGAATATGGCAGGCACTACAGCTTTCTAAAGGCTATAGCAGCATTTTGGAACGTACTTGTACAGCCGGAAATTAAAGCCACATTTAAAATTGATCTGGACCAGGTTTTTCCACAAAAGGAATTGTTGGAACAAAC
Organism: Thermodesulfobacteriota bacterium; assembly: GCA_034718555.1. Taxonomy (GTDB): domain Bacteria; phylum Desulfobacterota; class DSM-4660; order Desulfatiglandales; family B25-G16; genus M55B121. The sequence goes on along the minus strand of JAYEMW010000043.1, from coordinate 17,267 downwards.
AGGGGCCACCGCCTTTGAGCATTTAAAAACACCCCTTTGGGGAGCGCAGTTTGAAGTTTAATTGACAATCTTTAATTCATAAAATGGAATGTTTATCCAGAAATTTATTCATAGGCAAATTCAGCTGCTGTTAACCCGCTAGCTTATATCAATAAACTCTTCTATAAGCCTTCCAAATGTCCCACCAACAACTTCGATATCTTTGAAATGCCTTTTAAATTGACACAAAACATCCTTTATCTTATACTTTTTTAATAAATCAGGAAATTATTGTTATTAATGTTTGGGTGAACTCCTGGAAAATTCTTTACAATCAACCTATAATGAAAATAAATTACCAAAGGAGGTAAAAATGGCGATAGGAGAATCCGAATTATTAAATGTTTATATGAAAGAATACGAAACGATTAGAAGTGAAATACTCCTTCGTTTAAAAGAAAAAAATACAATAGTTAGGTATATGATTCTACTTATCAGTGCTGTTATTGCAGGAATTTGGAAAGTTAATAGCAACCTTGATCAGACTTTTTTAATGATTGTTCTTTTATTTATCATTCCCTTTATTTCACTACTTTTAAGCTTTATACACAATTGGCATGACGAGATGATTGTAGCTCTTAGTTCTTATTTTCAGAAAGAGGTTAGACTCAAAATTAATAGTATATTTCACAAAGAAGATTTATTCGGAATGAACAAGTTTTTATCTGAGTTTAGAAATGGATTTTTATGGAAAACTAAGGCAATTATAATGCGATTAATTTTTATAGCTCCAATTCCTGTATCGGTTATTGGGTACTTTATGATTAAAATTGTGGATCAAAAAAAATGGATAGAGACGACATTGATCTTTATAGATTTACTATGTTTATTATTGATAATTGTTTATTTTTTTATAATAGATAGAAAATACAAAAAAATAGAAACCCTCTAATAAATGTGACCAACATCTGATTCCCAGATGGCCTTTCCGAATTTAAGATAACGCCAATTTGCAGTTATACTTCCTATATTACAAAGCTGAAAGATACCATTGATCCGTTTACAGGCTGTTTTATGTCTAAAATACCTGTAACCATTGTTTTTCTTCGTTTTTGTTTGAGGACGGCATCGTTATTTGACCAGGGGAAAGATGAACAAGGGCTTGATTTTTTGAAAAGAGGGTCAAGGAAAATCATGAAGTCCCTAAATTTTGCCTACAATGAAAAAAGCATATTAAAGCAACATTTTGAAAAAGAGCATATGGGATGGGATCTTTATTATGATACACTATCAGCAATTGAAGAGGCATTAAAGGATAACGACCCGTTTGCCATTGAGTTG
>JAYEMW010000043.1:0-15937 GCA_034718555.1 Thermodesulfobacteriota bacterium | reverse complement strand
GGCTAAATCTATAATATACAAACAGCATATCGGATAAAAAGATTTAATAGGAAGAATAAAAATGAAAATAGCATTAGCACAGATTAACCCAACTATTGGGGATTTTAAAGGCAATACAGATAAAATAATTGCGTTGGCACAAAAGGCGAAGAATCGTTCCTGTGATCTTGTGATATTTTCCGAGCTTGTAATCTCAGGTTACCCACCTCTGGATTTCCTGGAAAAGAAAGACTTTGTTGAATCCAATCTTGTACATCTGCAAAAACTTGTTAACTCTATCAATGAAATTGGCGTTATATGCGGCTTTGTAGATAAAAATTCCGATAAAAGAGGCAAGTCTCTCTTTAACTCTGCTGTGCTTTTTGAGAATGGCAAGATAATTCATAAGGCGTACAAAAGACTTCTGCCTGTTTATGATGTGTTTGACGAAAGCAGATATTTTGAGCCCGGCAAAGAATGCATATCCTTTTCCTACAAAGGACACCGAATTGGATTAACTGTTTGTGAAGATATATGGAATGATAAGGATTTTTTTGTTGAGCAGCACTATCCGATAGACCCGGCCGAGAAATTGATAGAGAACGGTACCACCATACTGATAAACATCTCGGCCTCTCCCTATCATATGTCTAAAAGAGAGTTCAAATGGGATATGTTTAGCGCCATGGCTAAAAAATACAAGATACCTCTTGTCCACGTAAATCAAGTCGGCGGAAACGACAGCGTGCTTTTTGATGGCATCAGCCTTGTGTTTAATGATAAAGGGGAAATCGCTGCAATGGCCAGGGACTTTGAGGAGGACATGGTTGTCTTTGATACTGACGATTCTACAGGTGATATTCATCCTGTTTCTGAAACAGATACGGATTCTACCCTTAATGCCCTTATAATAGGAACCGGAGATTATATAAAGAAATGTGGGTTTTCAAAGGCAGTGGTAGGTTTGAGTGGGGGCATTGATTCCGCCCTCACATTGTGTATTGCGGTCAAAGCCCTGGGAAAGGAGAATGTTACTGCAGTCTTTATGCCTTCTGAGTATACATCTGATGATAATTTTGAGGATTCAAGGCAATTAACAGATAATTTAGGCATAAAACTTGTTACTATACCAATAAAGGATCTTTTCAGCAAATTCCTTCAAGATCTATCCCCTGTTTTTAAAGATGTGGCCACTGAGGTCACAGGCCAAAATATTCAGGCAAGGATACGTGGGGTATTCCTTATGGCGATTAGCAATAAATTAGGTTACTTACTGCTTTCAACAGGCAACAAATCCGAGATGGCAGTAGGTTACTGCACATTGTATGGGGATATGAGCGGCGGTTTGGCGGTTCTCTCAGATGTGCCAAAGACCATGGTGTACCGAATCTCCAGGCTGATAAATAAAGAAACAGAGGTAATTCCCTTAAGAATCATTAGCAAAGCTCCAACTGCTGAGCTTAGGCCCGATCAATTAGACCAGGACGATTTGCCCCCTTACGAAACACTTGACGACATACTAAAGGCCTATGTAGAAGAAAACAGGACAGCAGAGGAGATTATAAAAATGGGGTTTGATTCGTCAGTTGTAAGAGATATCATAAGTCGCATTAAAAGAAATGAATACAAAAGACAGCAGGCGCCTCCCGGGCTAAAGGTCACGACCAGGGCCTTTGGTTACGGAAGAAGATATCCTATTGCCAGTAAATACCTGGAATTTTGACTTCCGCAGACCCATAATGCCACCAGTCGATTCAAAAAACTATTCCCCTTTAAAAAAAGTTAATTAATCTCTGTGCTCTCTGCGGCTCTGCGGTGAACAACGTACTTTAAATCTGTATGGTCATCAGCCTGATCGCACAGCTTGGAAAATTATAAAAACCTGGAAATTCCAACCGGCGTTCTGTGCGCCGACGACCCGTTAATATGTCACCAACTGCCCCTCTGAATCAGTGTTTGCCGCTGTCCATCTCCTCCATGATGAGCATCTGGCCCATCTCTGTGATGCCTGACGCCTTCATACGCGCCTTGAGGTCAGGCGAGTCCAGGAATGCCTGCACCTTCTCCGCGCTTTCCTGCAACGAAATCACTGTCACAGTGTTAGGATCATCCACGTTACTGAACACCTGAAAAGAGACCTCACCGGACGCCTTTCGCTGCTCCATGCTTGCGTCATAGCCTTCCTTCCACCGTTCGTAATCCTCGACCTTGAATCCTACATGCAAATGTGTAACCATTGGATTTACCTCCTCTTCTTTAGGTTTGCAAACTCTACCTGAAAATCGATTCAGCAGAAAAATTTTATTTAATTTCCTAATGCAACCTTCTTTTCCAGAAGGGAATTCTTGTCTGACTTTTGTGCAATAAGGCGTATAGGGCAAAAGTAGGATTATTCGACATAAAATATTTATTCATTATGGGTAAGTCAAAGGTAGTATGTCAAGATAAATCATGGCCGTAAGTCCAGCCAAGTCTCCCGCTATGATCCACCTTGATGTGCACTGGGGTGGTCGCCGCCCCCGCCCAATACCGCATAAAGGCTCACCCGATTAGCGATTTTGGCCAGGCGGAGCGCAATAAGCCCCTGCTGCACCGCATAAAGGGATCGCTGTGCATCAAGGACGCCCAGGTAGCTGTCTATCCCATTTTTATAGCGGTTTACCGAAAGACGGTACGTTTTTGCTAAAGCATTGACCAGAGATTTTTGCGCCTCTACCTGCCGGTCCACTGTGCCCTTCACTGCCAGAGAATCGGCCACTTCCCTGAAAGCCGTTTGGATGACCTTCTCATACTGCGTTAAGGCTATTTTCCGCACTGTTTTGCTGACTCGCAGAGCGGCCCAGGTGCGGGCATCAAAAATCGGCATAGTGATTTGCGGCGCAAAGCTCCAGGTTCCCGAACCAGAGTTGAAGAGGCCAGACAGCTCGTCGCTTGCTGTTCCTATAGAGGTCGTCAGTGCAATGCGGGGAAACAAGGCTGCCCGGGCCACGCCGATAAAGGCATAGGCAGCTTTTAGCTGATGTTCCGCCGCCATAATGTCCGGCCGGTTCAGAAGCGCCTCGGAGGACAGGCCTGGAGAAATTTCTCTGGGAGCGGAAACACTGCTCAGGTCCGCCGGCAGGAGATCTTCCGGCACCGAAGAGCCGGCCAGGAGATTTAACGCATTTTGGTCCTGCGCCACCAGTTGCATAAAGCGGGCAACATCTCCCCGGGCTGCATCCACCTGAGTTTGCGCCCGGCGCAGGTCCAATTCGTTTGCGAGCCCAACCTCGTATTGCCGCCGGATTAAACCGTAAACACCCTGCTGCGTCTCAAGGGTGGATAGGGCCAGTTTAAGGTTCCCCCGATCTGCGGTAAATGTCAGGTATGCCCTGGCAACCCCGGATACCAGCGCGATCTGTGCGCTGCGGCGGGCCTCTTCCGTGGCCATGTACTCCTGCAGCGCCTGTTCCTTCAGGCTGCGGATACGGCCGAAGAAATCAATCTCCCACGAGGTGATGCCCAGATCAACATTGAATTGCTTGGTTGTCCTCGGCTCTCCGGGTCGCGTAAGATTGGAGGAGCTTTGTTGTTTGCTCCCAGTACCAACCGCACTTACCGATGGAAACAACTCTGCCCGTTGAACACCATAGAGCGCACGCGCCCTTTCCACATTCAGGGCAGCAAGTCGCAGATCACGGTTGTTGTTCAAAGCCGTCTCAATGAGCTTTTGCAGTCGTAGGTCGGTGAAGAAATCTCGCCACTTCAGCACAGGGATTTTCTCTGCTCCGGGAGCCGCCTGGACGTTCTTATAGGCCATGCCTTGTGGCCACTCAACCGGAATCGGCGCTTTGGGTTGTGTGTATTTAGGGGCAAAAGAGCAACCTCCCAGGAGCAGTGCTATTCCAACCAGTAAAAATAACAATTGTCTGTTCATATTATTGACCCCCTGATGGATTTATTTTGTCATGCTTTACCGTTATGCTCTTTCTGTGTTTACCAAAGGTCTTCTCGATCAGCACATAAAACAGCGGTGCAAACAGGACCACGAGAATCGTGCCGGTGATCATCCCGCCCAATACCACGGTTCCGATAGCAACCATGGCTCCTGCTCCCGCGCCCGTGCTCAAGGCCAGGGGCAGCACAGCTAGACCGGTCGTAGTCGACGTCATGAGGATCGGCCGGAGCCGCAGCCTCACCGCCTGGAGCGCGGCCGCAATAATGCCCATTCCTTGTTCCGCCCCGGCCTTGGCGAACTGGACGATCAGGATGGCGTTCTTGGTGGCCAGACCGAGGGTGTTCAACATCCCGATCTGGAAATAGACGTCGCTCGGCAACCCGCGTAGCGACGAAGCGGCAAAACCGCCAATGACCCCCAGAGGCAGGATCAGCAGGACTGCGATTGGGATGTCCCATTTCCCGTACAGGGCCGCCAGAAAAAGAAAAACGATGAGGATGGAAAAGGTATAGAGCAGACCTGTCTGGGCAGCACCTTGCCTCTCCTGAAAGGAAAGCCCGGTCCAGTCATAGCCGATTCCCTTGGACAGTTTTGTGGTGAGTATTTCCATAGCCTGCATGGCCTCACCGGAACTCCTGCCCTGCGCCGGTTCGCCCCAGATGTTCAGGGATGGAAAGCCATTGAAGCGCTCTAAGCGGGGAGACCCGCTCCTCCAGTGGCCGGATGCAAACGAGGCAAAGGGCACCATCTTCCCTGCCATATTACGTACGTATAGCTTTTTCAGGTCCTTTGGCAGCATGCGGTAGGGGGCGTCTGCCTGGACATAGACCCGCTTGACGCGCCCGGCCTGAATAAAGTCGTTGACGTAGGCGCTACCGAATGCGGCAGAGATGGTGTTGTGGATGGAGTTGATTGGTAGACCCAGAGCTCCTGCCTTTTCCCAATCCACGTCAACCCGGTATTCAGGCACATCCTCCATGCCGTTGGAACGGACTTTCACCACTCTCGAATCCTGCGCCGCCATGCCGAGGAGTTGGTTGCGGGCGTTCATCAAGGCATCGTGCCCAACGCCTCCGCGGTCCATCAACTGGAAGTCGAACCCTATGGCATTGCCCAATTCGATAACCGGGGGAGGTGGAAAGGCAAACACCATGGCATTACGTATTTTTGAGAACTCCGCCATGGCGCGGCCCGCAACGGCCTTGACCCTCAAATCCGGCCGGTTGCGCAGATTCCAATCCTTCAACTTGGCAAACACCATCCCGTTGTTCTGGGCCCTGCCGGAAAAACCCATGCCGGCAATAGTCATACACGAATCCACGGCCTCCTTCTCGTGCTCCAGAAAATAGCGCTGGACGTTGTCCGCGACCACCTGTGTCTGCTCCAAGGTCGAGCCCGTGGGCATGATGATCTGGCACAGGAGAATCCCCTGGTCTTCGTCAGGGAGGTAGCTGGTCGGCATGCGCATGAAAAGGAATCCCAGACCGGCCACAATTACGACGTACACAAGCACATATCGCAGCTTCCGGGCAAGTGCATGGCCGACCAGTTTCACAAAACCATCCCGGAACCAGAAAAAGCTGCGGTCGAACAATATGAAGAACGGGCGCAGGAACCAGATCGCGCTTTCCGCTGGCTCGTGCCCTTTGGGCACAGGCTTGAGGATGTTCGCGCACAACACCGGCGTCAGGATCAGGGCCACCGTCACCGACAACAGCATTGACGTGACGATGGTCACGGAAAACTGGCGGTAAATAACCCCGGTCGAGCCGCCGAAGAACGCCATGGGACCGAACAAGGCAGCGAGCACCAGGAAGAAGCCGATCAGGGCGCTGGTGACCTGACGCATGGATTTGGCGGTGGCATCCCGGGGCGAAAGCCCCTCTTCGCTCATGAGCCGTTCTACGTTCTCCACCACCACGATGGTATCGTCCACCAACAGCCCGATGGCGAGCACCATGGCGAACATAGTCAGCATGTTGATGGAATAACCGAAAGCCCCCAGTGCGGCACAGGTGCCGAGGAGCACCACCGGCACCGAGATGGTGGGAATCAGCGTGGCCCGCATGTTCCCCATGAACAGCCACATGACCAGGAAGACCAGCACAATCGCCTGGAGCAGGGCCTTGACCGCCTCGCCAATAGCCACCCGAACAAAAGGGGTGGTGTCGTAGGGATATACGACCTTCATCCCAGGCGGGAAGTACCTGCTCATTTCTTTGAGTTTTGACTTAATGGCATTGGCCGTATCCAGCGCGTTGGCGCCGGGCGCCTGTCGGATGGCCATAGCGGCAGAAGGTTTGCCGTTGTAAAAACCCTCGATATCATAGAATTCGGTCCCCAGCTCGGTCCGTCCCACATCCTTGACTCGCGCGATGGATCCATCCGGGTTTGTGAGCAGTGGAATGGCGGCGAACTCCTCCGGGGTCTGGAGCAGGTTCTGGACGACGATCGAGGCGTTCAGACGCTGGCCTTCCACCGCTGGAATCCCGCCGAACTGCCCGGCGGAGACCTCCACATTGTAGGCCCGCAGCCCCAAGATCACGTCTCCCACTGTTAGATGATAATTGGTGAGCTTGTCTGGGTCCAGCCAAATGCGCATGGCATACTGCGAGCCGAATACTTCAACCTCCCCGACCCCGGGCACGCGCGCTATGACCTTCTCGAGATTGGACTTGGCATAGTCGCGCAGGTCGTTACCTTCCATACTGCCGTCTTCAGAGACAAGTCCTACAATAAGCAAATAGTTCCGCGTGGATTTGCTGACCATGACCCCTGCGCGTTGGACCACCTCAGGCAGACTGGCCATGGCGAGTTGGAGCTTGTTCTGAACCTTGGCCCAAGCCAGGTCCGGATCAGTCCCAGGTTTAAAGGTCAATTCGATACGCGAGGCCCCTGCTGAATCACTCGTACCGGAGAGATACAACATGTCCTCAAAGCCGGTCATCTTCTGCTCGATGATCTGGGTCACACTGTTTTCCACCGTTTGCGCCGATGCCCCAGGATAGAAAGAACTGATGGCGATGGCCGGTGGAGCGATGGGAGGATACTGGGCAATCGGCAGGTTGTAGATGGCCAGTCCGCCCAGCAGCATGATGAAAATGGCGATGACCCAGGCGAAGACCGGGCGGTCCAGAAAGAATCTCGATAACATGTCTTACCTCACTTAATTGGCTTTCTTAATCGGTTGGGCCACTTTTTCAGGCGCCGTGTGTGTTTTTCCACCCTCTTTAAAAGGGACAACCTTCACGACCGTACCGGGCCTCACCCTTTGCATCCCCTCGACGATCACCCGGTCGCCCATGGCAAGTCCTGCCGAAACCAGCCATTTGTCGTTGATAGCACGGTCCAACGTCAGCATCCTCTGACCGACCTTACTCTCTGCATCCACAATTAGTGCGAAGGGATTCCCCTTGCGGTCGCGGGCAACCCCTTGCTGCGGGACAAGGATGGCCTGTTCGGCAATGCATTCGTGCACAACGGCCCAGATGAACATGTTTGGCAGGAGGACGTGGTCCGGATTTGGGAATACAATGCGCAGGATCACAGACCCGGTCGTCGGATCCACAGTGACATCGCGGAATTGAAGCGTGCCTTTTAAAGGATAGGATGTTCCGTCTTCCAGGAGCAGCCTGACTTTTCTCCGGTCTTTGCCATTGCAGCTGAGGCGTCCGTTTTCCAGACGGCTCTTCAATCGCAACATATCGGCGGTGGATTGTGGCACATCCACGTAAATGGGGTTCATTTGTTGGATGACGGCGAGAGGGACGGGCTGATAGGCCGTCACGATGGCGCCCTCTGTCACGCTGGATATGCCGATGCGGCCGGAGATAGGCGCGGTGATCTTTGTGTAGCCCAAATTGATACGGGCCGTCTCCAGCGCCGCTACTGCCTGCTGGATGGCTGCCTCGGCTACAGCCACTGCAGCCCGGTCGCTCTTCAGTTGTGCCTCGGCTGCCTGCAACGTAGCCTCTGCTACATTTGCGTTAGTTACTGCCTGGTCTCGCTGACTGGCGGAGACAGCTCTGTCTTTGAACGCATCCTCAAATCTGCGGCGATTTGTCCGCGCAAGCTCCAGGGTGGTCCGCTGCCGAGCGACGCCGGCGATGCCAGCTTCCAGTGCGGCCCGCGCCCGGTCGGCTGACTTCCTCATAACAGCGAGGTTTGCCGTTGCATTGTCGACCGACGCCTGAAAAGGAGCGGGGTCGATTTGATAAAGGACCTGGCCTGCTTTGACATTGGAACCTTCCGTAAACAGGCGTTTCTGTATAAGGCCGCTGGCCTGGGGCCGGATCTCCGCGACACGGAAAGAAGCCGTGCGGCCCGGAAGTTCAGTGGTCAGTACCACCTTCTGCGGCTGGACCGTCACCGTGGCGACTTCAGGGACAGTTGGAGGCGGCTGGGATTGGGTAGACCGGTCGCAACCTCCAAGCAAAAGGCCGCCTAAAAAAGCCGCAAGAACCACAATATATCTAAGAGGTTTATAAACTGTTCTATTGAGTTGCATTAAACTTCTCCTAAAAAAATGATATACAATAAATTTCCAAAATCCAACGGATAATCAAGGATCAACCAAACCTTTGAAGAGAATATCCAGGATAACGTCGGGATCCTCTGGATAAGGGTGCTGATCAGGCGCTTCAAGCCAAAGCAAAAGAAAAGCGTTGGTAAAACTCTCTATGGCCACTGCCAAATGGTAGGGGTCGGCGATCTTTTTAAACCGTTTCTTTTCCATACCGCTTGCAAAAACAGAAGTAAGCGTTTTCAGGAAGTGACCGTATCGATCCCGGATCTCAGAATCAAGACCTGCTTTGATGTTGAAGCTCGCCCCCCTGGTCTCTGAAAAATAGAGACGTACCATTTGAACGTTGGCTATGAAAACTTCGCCCTTGGCCCTGGTGTAATTCCGGATTTTTTTAATCTCATCCCCAGGCCCTTCGATTGCCTCCGCGAGTGCACTATGGAATTTCTCGGCCTGTTCCAGCACAAGGGCCTTATAAAGGTCTTCTTTGTTTTCAAAAAACTTGTACATAGTCCCGACGGCAAACTCTGCTTTTTGGGCAATCTCATTCATGGAGACATTGTGAAAGCCCTTCGCTGAAAAGAGCTCAAGGGAAGCATCGAGGATCTCATGACGGTGCTTTCGGTATTCTCGTTCCTTCCTGGATAAAATATTCTGTTTCATTATATTTCTCCAAAAAAAGGGCTTTAGTGGAAATTCCTTGACTCAAACATTTTAGTAAATATAAATTTTAGTTTTAGAATAATCATTCATTATATGACATAATATTCATATTATTCATATTGTCAACAATAAAATAAAGAAGCAGAGATAATTCCCTTAAGGATTATTCGTAAAGCCCCTACTGCTGAGCTAAGGCCCGATCAATTAGACCAGGATGACCTATAATAAAACTACCAAGACAAAGTCTTCGATTGAGGGAGTGCGTTTCTCTTCCATTTCAAGAATTATAAAATAAATTATACTATATATAGTTTTTTTCTTGACATAAATCACAATAGGTTGTATTAGATAGAAAATTAACTATTTCATATCGAGGTATGATCGTGCATAGAAACAGGAAGATGGACCGGAGACAATTTTTATTTACGGCAAATTATTTTTTCTTTGGCAGCCTTTTTGGTTTAAATAGTTTTTCAAAGGCCCTTGCATCAGAAAACCACAAAAATGAATTCCTTTTTCAACCACGAATTGCCTTGATTATTGATGATATAGGGTTTAGTCCATCCCGTGCGCAACGTTTTTTAGATCTTGGATTGCCTATCACATTTTCCATACTCCCAAGGCTTAGATACTCTAATGACCTGGCATTATATATAAATAAAGAAGGCCATGATATAATGTTACACCAGCCGATGGAGCCTTACAATTCTATGATAGACCCTGGGCCCGGAGCGCTTTATGTGGGGGATAAGAAAGAAAGGGTTGCAAAAATCCTGGAGGAAAATATATCGAGTATCCCTTTTGCAGCAGGGGTAAACAATCACATGGGATCAAGGTTTACAGAGTGCGAGCAAGAGATGAACCAAGCCCTTAACGTAATTCGAAAAAAAGACCTTTTTTTTATAGACAGCCTTACTACAAACCATTCCATAGCCTATAGTACAGCAAAAAAACTACATATGATTACGGCATTTAGAAATATCTTTTTAGACAATAGCAGAGATGAGTCGGCTATTATCCGTCAGTTAGAAAAACTTAAGCGGCACGCCTGGAAATATGGCAGCGCAATAGGCATTGGGCACCCTCATATTGAGACTGTTAGGGCTATGGGTAAGTTCTTTAAGGGATTTACCGAATTGGAAGACTCCCTCGTTCATATTTCAGATATATTGAAGACCTGAAGGTTTTAGGAGAAATTAGAGGGACCTCAAGGATTAGGCATTATCATAGTGGGAAAACTGCATTGTAAATGTGGCCCTTCCCTGAGAAACGGATCGGATCGCCGTTGAATAACCAAACATCTTAGAAAGGGGCACAATGGCCGTTAAAATCTTAATTGTCCCTTTTGTTGTAATCTGTTCAATTCTTCCATTCCTGGAATTTGCATCACCTATTACGTCTCCAAGAAACTCCTCCGGGACAATTATTTCCACCTTCATTATAGGTTCAAGGAGTATCGACTTGGCTTGTTCACATGCCTTTTTAAAGGCCATTGATGTAGCAATCTTAAAAGAAAGTGCAGTAGACAGGAGTTCTTTAATATCAATGTCCAAGATTGTAGTGCTTACATCAATAACACGATAGCCCATCAAGACGCCGCTTTCCATGGCCTCTGTTATGCCCTCTTCTATAGATTTTATAATCTCTTCCGTAATTAAGGGGTTTGAAGCCTTATTTGCAAAACTCTTTCCCGCCCCCCTCTTTAAAGGGGAAATAGCGAGCTTAATGCCGGCAAAGTGAATTTCACCTCCCCATTCTCTGTCAAAAACCGCCTCTGCCTCGGCCTTCTCGGTTATTGTTTCCCTGTAAACAACTTGTGGTTTCCCGGTGTTTATATCCAGAGAAAATTCCCGTTTTAACCTCTGCACTAAAACATCCAGATGGAGTTCTCCCATGCCGGAAATGATCATCTGGCCGGTATCTTTGTCTATTGCGAACTTAAAGGTAGGATCTTCATCTGCTACCTTGGCTAAAACGTCTGGTAATTTATCCTGGTCCTTTACCTGTTTTGGTTCAACAGCTACAGATATAACAGGCTGGTCAAACTCAATTGACTCAAGCAGTATGGGTTTGCTTTTTTCGCAGAGCGTGTCACCAGTCGATGTTTTTTTTAAGCCCATAACGGCAATAATATCACCGCTGATAACCTGGTCGATTCTTTCCCGCTTGTTTGCATGCATCTTCAATGCCCTGGCAACTCTTTCCGATACATTTCTTGTGCTGTTAAACACTGTAGTGCCTGCCTGCAAGGTTCCGGAATAAACCCTGAGATACGTCATTCTTCTTCCCTGATCCATGGCAACCTTAAAGGCCAGGGATGAGAAGGATTCTTTTAGGGATGCAGATCTTGTCTCAATTTTCTGTGTGTCAGGGTTAATGCCGGTAACCGGTGGGATATCTATTGGGGAAGGGAGAAACTCAACAATGCTATCCAAAAGTGGTTGAATTCCCTTATTTCTCAGTGCTGCGCCGCAGAATATGGGAACAAGTTTTAAATCAATTGTGGCCTGCCTGATAACCTTTTTAACTAACTTAATATCAATCTCCTCTTCAGAGAGGTACTTCTCCATCAAGGTATCATCATGGTCCGCTAATAGCTCGATCATTTTCTCCCGGTGCTCAACTGCCTTTTTCTGGTATTGTTCAGGGATAGTCACTTCCTCAAATGCTGTCCCTAAGGCATCCTCATTCCATACGATTGCCTTCATCTTGATTATGTCAATTACACCCTGAAATTCTTCTTCCAATCCCCATGGCATTTGAAGGACAAGAGGTTTGGCTCCAAGCCTCTCCCTTATCATCTGTACAGAATTTTCAAAATTGGCTCCAATCCTGTCTATTTTGTTTATAAATGCAATCTTCGGAACCTTGTATCTATCTGCCTGATGCCATACGGTTTCAGACTGGGGCTCTACGCCGCCAACTGCGCAAAAAACTCCAATGGCCCCATCCAGGACCCTCAATGATCTTTCAACTTCGATAGTAAAGTCCACATGGCCTGGTGTATCTATAATGTTAATTGTATGCCCAAGCCACTTACAGGTAGTTACAGCAGAGGTTATTGTAATGCCCCTCTCTTGCTCCTCAGGCATCCAGTCCATTACTGCTTCCCCGTCATGAACTTCTCCCATTTTATGGGATCTGCCGGTGTAGAAAAGCATCCTCTCTGTTATGGTAGTCTTGCCTGCATCTATATGGGCTATTATACCAATATTCCGTGTTTTTTTTAGCTGTTCCATTGACATAAGAAATGATTTTAAGGTATCTTTTATAATGTGTCAAGTTAGTAAATGAATAATCATTTATGGAATGCTCCCGCCCGAACACTAATAAATGATTATGTCGGCTTGCCCTTGGACCATTGCATCCAAAAAGATAACCTTTGACGGCGAATTTTAAAATGGGGGCAGTTTCTATTATTTCAGACCTCGTCATTCACATTATACAAATGACTGTAGATCTGTATATCCCACGGGATTGCAAATTAATTTGACATCAGCTCGGTCTGGGTTTAGGGTTCAGCGTTCAAAGTTCAGGGTTAACTGCTTTGCGATGTTTCTCTTAGTTATTGATTCCATTGGTTTAATGCAAAGGGAGCTCAACCTCTGAACCTCTGAACCTCTGAACCGTGAACCTTTTAACCCGGCTCCTGGGTTGTAAATAGAGGTTTGTGTCCAAAATATTTCACCATTATACGCTATAAATAATGAGGTCTGTATTTAGGGATTCTTTACCCAATCCCCAGTAATATAAGGAGAGAAATTATGAAATCAGGTATGGGAGAATATGTTGAAAAACAGGGTATAACACGGAGAAATTTTTTGTGGATATCGTCCATGTCTGTAGCCGGTGTTGTCGTGGGATGTGCAATTAATCCTGTTACCGGACAAAAACAGTTGATGTTGATGTCGGAAAGCCAGGAGATTGAACTTGACAAACAAAATTCACCACACCAGTTTTCCTCAGATTATGGCGCTACGACAGATAAAACCCTTAATAACTATATACAAAAAGTCGGCAAAAAAATGGGCTCATTGAGTCACCGCCCAAAAATGCCGTATTCATTTCGCGCTGTAAACGCTACATATATAAATGCATATGCCTTCCCTGGGGGAAGTATTGCCGCAACGAGGGGAATTCTTATTACTCTGGAAAATGAGGCAGAGCTATCGGCCCTATTGGGTCATGAAATAGGCCATGTAAACGCCCGTCATACGGCTGAGCGAATGTCTAAAAGGATGCTGACTTCATTAGTTCTTGCAGGGGTGGCAGCCTATGTTGAGTCGGAAAACAAAGACCTTGCCCCTCTTGCTGCAGGCCTCGGGGCTGTAGGGGTAGGTATGCTCCTTGCCAGCTACAGCAGAGATGATGAGCGGGAGGCAGATTCTCTCGGGATGGAATATATGGTACGTGCAGGCCAAAACCCAAAGGGGATGGTAGGGCTAATGGACGTGCTTGTGGGTATCTCAAAGCACAAACCCGGCGCCATTGAAAAGATGTTTGCCACCCACCCCATGAGCAAGGAGAGGTATAGAACCGCCGCGAACAAGTCCAGAACAAAATATGGTTCCAGGCAAAAGCTTTCCCTAAACAGGGATCGTTATATGGATAATACGGCAAGACTCCGCAAAATTAAGGGCGCCATTGAGAAGATGCAAAATGGTGAAAAGGCGATGACCAAAAGGAAATTTAAGGATGCGGAAAAACAATTCCATCTTGCATTGAAACAAGCGCCGAATGACTATGCAGGGTTGGTGATGATGGCAAAATGCATGCTTGCTCAGGATAAGAATAGAGAGGCAGAGCGCTATGCGCAAAGAGCTAAGCAGGTGAATTCAAATGAGGCCCAGGCATATCATGTAAAGGGTATGTCTGCCCTGCAAAAAAAGGATTTTGATTCCGCCTATGAGGAGTTCAGGGATTACGAAAAAATGTTGCCGGGAAACCCAAATACAATATTTCTGAGAGGATTGTCGCTGGAGGGAATGGGAAGTAAAAATAAATCCGCCCGTGAATATCACCGCTACTTAAAATTGGATACACGAAGCAAACAGGCACAGCATGCATACCAGCGTTTGGTGGATTGGAAATATATCAAACCCGTGAAGAAATAATTTGAAACTTGTCGAGGCGGAGCGTAGATCCCGCTCCTCGGGGTTGATGATTCCTCCAAGCTGGGAAATTGGAAAATAGAAATTTGGCAGGAAAGTCTTATCAGGGCTTTTTCTTGAGCCTTTCTTCAAACATTTTCTTCACTTCACACTCATTATTCTTTGCAAAACAGCGCCAGCACTCCTCTATTAATTCATTCAAATGAGTTTTATAATCAATCACCACCTTCTTCATTTCAGGGAGAAGATCTTCATCTATTGTTGTATTAAAAGGTATTCTAGCCATAATTAATACTAAAAAACTTTTCTTAAAAAAGCAATGTTTTTTTATCCTGTCCATCCTGTCTAAGAGATTTTAGCCACAGACACACGCAGACACACACAGACAGGAAAATATAAATATAATTTTTAGCCCCGCCATAAAGATTGGCGGGCAGGCCCGCCATAAAGATTGGCGGGCAGGCGCAGAGGGCGCAGAATTTTTTTATCCGTATACGAAGCCTGCGTTTATCCGCAGCCTGTTAATGGGGCACGCCAGAAAGAAGTCAACTTGCCTGAATTTACAGAATGTTTAGCCCCTAAATATTCAATAGTCATTTGCTATGGGAATACAAACCGATCATATTTTTTGAAGAAGTTCAAGGTATTTCTCTCTGCTCATACCAATTATGCGCATGTTGTTTTTTATTACAAACGCCGGTACTTCTCTATATTTCGGTATGACCACGGGTCTAACAGCTTCAGGATGGTGATAAATGAGATGGTCACCTTTTGTTCGGATGTAAACGCATCCAGCCATTTCGAATATCTTAACCTGGACTTGATATTCAGTCGGACTTATTTTCATTAGACAGAGACTTCGATAGGCGTAAACTCAATTAGTTCTTTGCGAACGCTCAATACGTCCGTTGTAATTTCCTCTAACCCGCAATCTTCAAGGAACTGCTCGAATGTGCCCATTTTTTTTGTTTCTTCAATATTGATGATTATAGCATCAATTAGATTCCTTTTTGCCTGCGAGACATTCTCGCCGCAAGAGGAAATGTCCACCTCAGGGCAATAGGAGACATACATATTGCCCTCTTTCCATATTTCTTCAGTTAGACGTATATTCATTGGATTAATTCCTTGTTTTTTAAGCACTAACACCCATTGACGATGTTTCCGAAAAGTGCGCAGAGGGCGCAGAGAATAAATTAGCCGCAGACACACGCAGACAGACACAGACAGGAACAGAGAATATATATTAGTTTCTCACCACAGAGAGAGCGCAGAGATAGATGATCCCCCTTTGCCGGTGAGAGACCGGCAAAGGGGGAACGCTCAGCAGCTTCGCTGCAACAGTTCCTGGTGTGCCCGCAGGGCTGAATGGTTTTTATTTGCCGCCCCCCCCCCTGCCCGCCTTCTTTGTGGAGGGTCAGCGGCAAATGAAAAAGAACCTCTGCGACCTTTGCGTCTTGAGCGAAGCCCCGCTTGGCGGGATCTCCGCGATGCTTCGACGGGCGGTGAACTATTACAGTTATTTTTTTATCCGTGTGCAAAGCCTGCGTTTATCCGCGGCCTATAAATAGGGCGCAACAAGACATTTCAAGTTTGATGTTTGAGTAACAAACAGCAGATCTTTGTAGATGAAATTCTATCTCCTGGAAGAAAGCATGATCAGGGCTCTTTCTTGAGCCTTTCTTCAAACATTTTCTTCACTTCACACTCATTATTCTTGGCAAA
>JAYEMW010000042.1:7312-25792 GCA_034718555.1 Thermodesulfobacteriota bacterium | reverse complement strand
GCCTACCCCTTGCTCAAGGCCTACAGATCCTTTAATAAAATAGGTGAGAAAATACCCTGACTCAAACCTTTCCATAATAAATCTATCATATTTTTTGGTATGATAACACCAACTAAGGTTAAAATATTTTCTACCCTTAAACTGCATGTTTATCAAGAGCTCAATAACGTTTTTATACAGGGGTATAATATCATTTGAATCTGCTGAAATCTCCTGTAGGCTATCCATGCCTAAATCTTCCATAAGAAACCATCCTTGGGGTAGGTCATATTTATAAATACGGGGAACAGGTATCCCCCTCTCAAATAGATGATTTCCTATTTTCAAAAAAGAGAGATTTTCTCTTTCAGCATTTTCAACTGCAGGGGGATTGATCATGACTACAAACGATACCTTATTGCTTATAAGGCGATAAAATATCCTTCTTGAGCCATCTGCAGGCAGCCTTCTCCAATAAAATGTTTTATCACCTATCGTATTGTTATCTATATAAGATTTTACAAATTCTATGATGTTCATGTTATGTCAGTAGCTCTACATTAACCGTCCAGGTTGTTTTGCGGTCACTTAATTGCCACATCACCAATGAGATCTTTTTTCACAATGACCCCGGACGTGACAACGCTGTCAATTACCTTTACTCCCCCTTTAACTGTCACATTGTCCCATAAAACAGATCTTTTCACTGTAACGCCCTTTTCAATAAAACATTCCTTCCCAATAACCACCCAATCATCTTCAATGGTAGCCAAATCTATATGGCAATTAGGGCCGATTGCCTTTTTATTAGGGGGTAAAAAATTGAAATTAGCCTTAATGTAATCTTGTATAGTGCCTATATCAATCCATCTGTGACCAGTGGCAAGATAACCACTGACAGATATCTTTTGGTTTATTAGCTCTTTGTAGCACTCTAAAATGTCATATTTCCTGTTTTTAGGGATATAATCTATTGCATCAGGGCTTATTATATGAATACCGGTAAAGGCCAGGGCGCTTTCTAATGGCACACTTGGTCTTATGGATAGAATATTCATATACCTATCAACTTCTATTTGATTATACCTTGGATGATCATGAAGAACCATGGTTACAAGATTGTTTTCCTTTTTATGGAATTCATAGACCTTTTTTAGATCAATATTAGTCAAGATATCACCATTGATAACGATAAATGGTTCTTTTTTCCAAAAACCCTCCGTATTCTTGATACCTCCTCCTGTGCCAAGGATATGCTTTTCGATTCTGATTTCAATCTTGCTGCAACTGTTATTCATGTATTTAAGATAATCGATTATCTTCCGGTGAAGATGATAGGCATTCATTATTATTTCATTCACCCCATAAGACCTTAGGTATTCTATGGTTCTATCTATTACAGGGATGTTGACAACCGGCGCCAGGACCTTAGGGTAAATATAAGTTAGAGGCCTTAACCTTGTCCCTTCCCCAGCCGCCAATATCATTGCCTTCATAATTTTTCCTTGTTGATTTAAGTTATCTATTATAGGCTATATATGGCATCTTTCTCTAACTGCAAACATCGTAATTTATAACGTAGCATAGTATAATATTTTGGACAATAACCTCCGTTTCCAGCCCAGGAGTTGGGTTAAAAAGTTTCCCGCTTGCAGCGGGATTCAGAGGTTCAAAGGTTGAGCTCCCGTGGTTTTAACCCAATGGAATCAACGGCTAAGGGCTCACTCAAAAATAACTTCACATTTCAGGCGCCAATACATCCCGCCTGACTGCGTTGTGAAAACTCGGAATATGCCTGATATTCCTGCGTTTCCACCCCTTGCCGGACGGGCGTCTCAACACCTGAAATTGCGAACGTATTTTTCCGTGAACCCTAAGAGAGAAGGCGAGAAGCGATTAACCCTGAACCCTGAACCCTGAACCCTGAACCTTGAACCCTATAACCCAGACCGACCTGATGTCCAATTAATTTGCAATCCCGCTGAATAAGAAAGGTCTCCAGTCATTTGTATAATGTGAATGACGAGGCCTGAAGTCCATAATAGGAGCTTGAAAAAACCCTGAATCATGAACCCCGTGATAAATCCATCAGAATTAGATAAAAAGATAGGCCAACTATTTATCGGAGGTATGCCTGGCCCGGAATTGGATTATAATACCATTAAATTAATAAAAGACTACAATCTTGGCGGTATTATTTTATTCAAAAGAAATATCATAGACCCAGTTCAGCTTGCATGCCTATGCAGGGATATTCAGAATCTATCCATGGAGTATATCGGTATACCCCTATTTCTATCAATTGATCAAGAGGGCGGAAGGGTGGCAAGACTAACGAAACCCTTTACCCAATTCCCGGGAAATTCAGCTATAGGGAGAGATCAAAGACCGGAAGACATGGCTGCTGACTTTGCCGGGACTACGGCTGTTGAAATGACCCTGGTTGGGCTTAATATGGACATGGCCCCGGTTTTGGATGTTGCCCGGCCAAAAATAGACCCTCACCTTGAAGGCAGATGTTTTTCTGAAAACCCCCAAGTGGTGACAATGCTGGGAAAGATAGTGATTAATGAACTTCAGCAAGGCGGTATAATGTCTGTAGCAAAGCATTTTCCAGGCCTTGGAAAGGCCGATCTCGATCCGCACTTGCAGCTTCCAATAATAGCAGCAAATCAAGATGAAATGGAGTCCGTTCATTTGCCCCCTTTTACAGGCGCCATAGAGGCCGATGTCTCGGCGATAATGAGCTCCCATGCGGTTTATCCCTCTTTGGACCAAAGTTTGCCCGCAACACTTTCGGCAAATATTATGTCAACACTCTTGAGAGAAAAAATGGGATTCAGCGGCTTGATTATATCTGATGACCTGGAAATGGGTTCAATCGCA
Source organism: Thermodesulfobacteriota bacterium (assembly GCA_034718555.1). GTDB lineage: Bacteria > Desulfobacterota > DSM-4660 > Desulfatiglandales > B25-G16 > M55B121. Next base: position 22,927 of record JAYEMW010000042.1, on the reverse strand, counting down.
AGGTTGACAGGCGTGCCTGAAGGTGCAGCAAATGCCTTTGAGTCAGGCATTGATCTTTTGCTTATTTGCAGCAGACAAGACTATCTCATTGAGAGTGTTGGGATTATAAAAGACAGGTTGATAAAAGGTGATATTTCATACGAAAAACTAAGAATGTCACTAAAAAGGATTGGCAAATACAAAAATAAATTTCTTTTACCCCCTAAGATAGTATCCCTAAATTCAGTGAAGAGGTATTTTGAAAGAAAAAGGTGACTGTTCAGGTAACCACAAAGCCAACAAAAGATATTTTCATAATCTTCGTGACTTAGTGCCTTAGTGGCTAAATCCTTACGAAGGAATAAAACAGGAAAAATATTTTCTCTTTTTCTTTTTGTAAAAATTGGATTATAATCCTCAACAATTATGTCAGGTGAGGTAGTAATGGAGCAAAATATAAATAATACAGAGCAAGGGCTTATGAATGAGGTAGCAAAGCTGCGCCAAAGGGTTGCCGAATTAGAGGATGCCCAGAATCAACAAATCATGGGAATTACCCCAGGAGAACATGAGGAAAATCAAGAATTGTATCGATCACTCGTAGATGAAGGCTTTGATGGTATATTCGTTCAGAAAAGCGACAGGATAATTTTTACCAACAGGCGTTTAAATGAAATGCTTGGTTACGAAGAGGGCGAGCTATTAGGTAAAAAACACTGGGTTGTATACCATCCGGAAGACCAAGGCCTAACAAGACAGCGGGCCCGGGATCGTATGCTTGGAGAAAAGGTGATTTCCAAATATGAGGTGAGACTGCAGCGGAAGAACAAGTCATGGTTTTATGGGGGGATAAATGCCAAGGTCATTAATCTTAACCATGAGCCAGGCATTCAGGTATGGATAAGGGACATTACAGAACGAAAGCAGGCGGAAAAAGCGCTAAAGGAGAGTGAGAGCCTTTTAAATACTATGTTCAACAGTATTACAGATCCTATTCATATTGTTGACAGAGACTTTCGGGTAGTGTTAGCGAATAAGTACCTCCTTGATTTAAAGGGATATACCCAGGAGGAAATAAAAGGCAAACATTGTTATGATGTCTACCAGGGACTAAGCTCGCTTTGTGATGGATGCGGGGTAAATGAGACATTTAAGGCAGGCAAGCCATTTGTAACAGAGAGGACCTTGCCTCTGGAGGATGGAACTGTACACTATTTTGAGGTCTCCTCTTTTCCTATGTTTGATAGTAAGGGGAATTTATATCAGGCTATTGAGCTGACCCGTGATATTACTGATGAGAAAATTATGAAAAAGTCCCTATTTGAGAGTGAGGGGAAGTATCGAACACTGTTTGAAGACTCTATAGATGCAATATTTATTACTAAAAGAGAGGGCGAATTTATTGATGCAAATCCATCCTTTCTGAAACTGTTTGGCTACAACCTGGAAGAAATAACAAAAATAAGCGTAAGGGATTTTTATGCTAATCCGGATGACCGCGGTAGATATAAGAAAGAAATAGAAAAAAATGGTTCTGTCACGGGTTTTTCCGTTAAGCTTGTCAAGAAGGATGGAGAAGAAATTGACTGCCTGATCACTGCCTCGGTAAGGAGGGATGATAATGGAGCTGTTATCGGGTACCAGGGAGTGATTCGAGATATTACAGAGAAAAAAAGGGCGGAGGAAGAAAAGGAACAACTCGAAAGCCAGCTCCTCCATGCCCAAAAGATGGAGGCTATCGGCACCCTTTCCGGTGGAATTGCCCACGACTTTAACAATATCCTCCAGGCAATTTCCGGTTATACCCAGATTCTAATGATGGGGAAAGAGCCGGATAATCCTGACTATAAGAAATTAAAGGCCATTGAAAAATCCGCATTCCGGGCCAGCGATCTTACCTCGCAACTCTTGATATTCAGCAGGAAAGTGGAAACTAAACTCAGGCCGGTAGATCTTAACCAGGAGCTAATGCAGGTAGCAGAAATGCTTGGGCATACAATCCCAAAGATGATTGCCATTGAATTAAATCTTGGAAAGGATATAGAAATCATAAATGCAGACAAGACCCAGATTGAACAGATTATCATGAATCTTGCGATTAATGCCAGGGATGCTATGCCGGACGGTGGCAAGGTGATCTTTGAGACGATGAATGTATCCATTGATGAGGGGTACATGAACACCCACTTGGGGGCAGTTCCCGGCAACTATGTGCTTCTCAGCGTTTCAGACACAGGCCATGGAATAGATAAAGAGTCAGTCGAGCATATATTTGAACCCTTCTATACCACAAAAGAAAGGGGTAAGGGAACTGGTCTTGGCTTGGCAATGGTCTACGGAATTGTTAAAAGCCATAATGGATATATAATGTGTTACAGTGAAGAGGGTGAAGGCACTACATTCAAGATATATTTTCCTGTTATGGAAATAGAAACCGGAGGACTCCAGCATAAAGAAAGAATAATGGATATTAAGGGTGGCAATGAAACAATTTTGATAGTGGATGATGAGGAAAATCTTAGGGAAATCGGAATGGAAATGCTGACCAAAGTTGGCTATACAACCCTTACTGCCCCGGATGGAGAGGGTGCCCTGAAGATTTACCGTAAGAGAAAAGATGAAATAGACTTGATCATCATGGATCTTATTATGCCTGGTATGGGCGGAAAAAAGTGTTTAGAAAAGATTCTCAAAATAGACCCAAATACAAGGGTGATTATTTCCAGCGGTTATTCAAGCAATGGACATACTAAAGAGATCTTTAAGGCAGGGGCAAAGGGCTTTATAAATAAACCCTATGATATTAACCAGATGTTAAGAGTGGTTCGTGAGATCTTGGATTAATATTTTATACCTTCGATTATATTATGTGCTTTCAAGATGCCCATAAATAAAACCGGCAGTTTGGATTTTAAAAGGACCTTTAAGTCTGGAGGTTTTTTAGATAAAATCGCCCTTATCTTTGCCGTATGGTTCGGAACAGGGCTTTTTCCCGGAATCCCAGGCACCATAGGATCAATCGGGGCGGTGCCGTTATATCTGCTGATGTCCCTTTTTGGGGCTAAATTTCAAGGCATTTTTGTTTTTATAACAACCATTGTGGCAATATGGTCCTCCCATAGAGGCGAAAAATTATTGTGCAGCAATGATCCAGGCCTTATTGTGATTGACGAGGTTTCAGGATTTTTGCTGACCGTTTTATTTATTCCCCTCACCTTGTTAAATCTTTTGGCAGGCCTTTTTCTTTTCAGGCTTTTTGATATTATTAAACCATATCCGATAAAAAAGATTGAGAAGCTTAGAGGTGGATTCGGAATTGTGTTTGACGATCTCCTCGCAGGTGTATATGCGCATCTCTCCTTGCTTTTAATAATTTATCTGTTAAAATCCATAGGATATCAGGTTTAACAATGCGTTTATATTTATTATAAGTATTATATAAGATGCTTAAAAAATGAAGACGGAAATTATAGTAATAGGCAATGAATTAATCTCAGGTAAAACCAGAGACCTTAATGGATGGTATGCCTCAGGCCGTCTTTTGTCCAATGGCATTGAGGTAAGCGAGATTAGGACCGTAGGAGATAATTATAAGAGTCTATCTTCTGTTTTGAAGGCGGCAACGGAGAGATCTAACTTCATTATTGTTACTGGTGGGCTGGGGCCGACAGAAGATGATTTAACTACTGAAACAGCGTCTAAGGTATTTGAAAGGCCTCTTATCCTGTATAATGATATCTTAGATAATATAAGGGAATTTACAAGAAAATCAGGTCTGAACTCCTCTCCTTCTTTAGAAAAACTGGCATGGCTGCCGGAAGGCGCCAAAATTTTAGATCAAAAAAAGGAGATGTGCGGGTTTTCATTAACTGAGGGCAAAAGCCTCCTCTATTTTTTGCCCGGTGTGCCCGAACAGATGAGAGAATTATTGGATAAATCCGTCATTCCAGATATTTTCCGTGTATTTACTCCTAAAAATTTACTTCAACACCGGTTAATCAAGGTTTACGGATTACGGGAGGCCGATATTGCCGATGCCTTAAAGGGTCTTAGCGAGGAATGTCCTGGGATAATGTTTGGATTTTATCCGTCATTCCCTGAAAACCACATAAATATCACTGCCCGTGGAAATAAAGATATAGAAACTGAAAATATGCTAAACAGTGCGGAGAGAAAGATTAAAGACATTTTGGGATCTTATATCTTTGCATCTAATGATAAGTCAATGGAGGCCGTAGTTGGAGAATTATTAAAAGGGCGTAAACAGACTTTATCTATTGCTGAATCATGCACAGGAGGCCTTATTGGCCACAGACTTACGTCAGTTCCGGGAAGCTCTCTTTATTTTGAAAGGGGCGTAATTGTATACAGCAACCGGTCTAAGATAGAAATGCTTGGTGTAAGGCAAAATACCATTGACACATATGGTGCTGTCAGCTATCAAACGGCAAGGGAAATGGCTGAAGGCGTGAGAAGTATTTCGAAAACGGATATGGGACTTTCTGTAACAGGGATCGCCGGACCATCTGGCGGGGAAAGGAATAAACCCGTTGGAACTGTCTTTATTGGACTGTCTGTAGGCGACGAAATATTGTCCAGCCAATATCTGTTTTCAGGGACAAGGGAAAGGGTAAAAACTAATACCTCTGAGATGGCCCTCGACTGGATAAGGAGATATGTATATGGGTATCCGTTCATTCCTGGCATTTGAGCTTGCCCCTGACATTAAAAAGCAAATAGAAACAATATCCAAGGAATTAAGAAAATCAAATCTCCCTGTAAGGTGGGTTAAACCGGAAAATATCCACCTTACTCTAATCTTTCTTGGCGATGTAGAGGAAAATTTAATAGAAGATATCAAGGCAAAGGTCAACGAGGTAGTCAGGGAAATGGAGTCATTTAAGATCAGGCTCAAGGGTGCAGGGGTATTTCCCGGCCTAAAAAGACCACGGGTAGTCTGGGTGGGACTTGGCGGAGATATTGACAGGTTGTCGGATTTAAGGGATAATCTCCAATCGAAATTAAATGCGCTGGGTTTTATTCCTGAAAGAAGACCTTTTAAACCACACTTGACCCTTGGCAGATTTAAGGGACGAACAAAAGGGGAAAATGGGCTAAAGAATATCCTTGAAAGATATTATGAGACTAAAAGTGATATTTCCTGCCTTAAAGAGTTTATCCTTTTTAAAAGCGACCTTAAACCTAACGGCGCAGAATATACAAAAATTTTCACATGGACATTAGTACCTTAAAGATAAATTTGCGCTCAAAATGCGCAGAAAATTTAAAACTAAAATCAGAATTCAAAAAAGTGTGAAGTGACTAAAGTGAACTAAAGTGCCTAAAGTTAAGGATTTTTGCTATTTTATAAAAAAGATGGAGCGAAGCGACTTCAACAAATAGTCAATATTCAATTTGGTTCCCCGATGAATCGGGATTTCCGCCATACAGCACAGGCGGACAAGTCTGCTACGCTCCAACCGGCCTGCCCGGGTTAGGAGAATTTTATGACAAAAGAATTAGAAAAAGACAGGTCAGTAGACCTTGCTATTTCTCAGATTGAAAAACAGTATGGAAAGGGCGCTATAATAAAGATGGGACAGAAAGGGGCTATAATAGATATCCCTGTAATATCAACGGGCTCACTCTCCCTGGATTATGCCCTTGGTGTTGGTGGCGTTCCAAGGGGAAGGGTTGTGGAAATTTATGGACCGGAATCATCCGGAAAGACTACCCTGGCACTTCATATAATTGCAGAGGCCCAGGCCAAAGATGGAATTGCGGCATTTGTAGATGCCGAACATGCCCTTGACGTTGTTTATGCCAAGCGACTTGGGGTTAACGTGGATAAGCTTCTTGTGTCCCAACCGGATACAGGAGAGCAGGCCCTGGATATAACTGAGATACTTGTTAGAAGTAGCGCAATAGATGTCCTGGTCATTGATTCAGTTGCGGCCCTTGTGCCAAGGGCGGAGATAGAAGGTGAAATGGGTGATCAGCAAGTAGGATTACAGGCGAGATTGATGTCCAAGGCATTGAGGAAATTAACAGGCACAATCAATAAGTCCATGACAAGCGTTATATTTATTAATCAAATAAGGATGAAGATAGGGGTAATGTTTGGAAACCCGGAGACTACCACCGGCGGAAACGCATTGAAGTTTTATGCTACTCAACGCCTTGAAATTCGTAGGATAGCATCCATAAATGAGGGAGATAAGGCAGTAGGCAATAGAACAAGGGTTAAGGTGGTTAAAAATAAGATTGCCGCCCCCTTCAGGACTGCGGAATTTGATATTATGTATGGCACGGGAATTTCGAAGGAGGGAGACCTTTTAGACCTTGGAGTTTCCTTGGATATAATTGAAAAAAGTGGCTCATGGTATTCATTTAATGATGAAAGAATTGGCCAGGGCAGGGAAAAAGTTAGGAGATTTCTGGCGCAAAACAATGATATAATGGAAGATATATCTATCAGGGTCAAGGAGAAACTTGGCATTGATAAAAAAGAAGACATTCAATTAGAAGAAAAATCTTAAATTAAATAAATTAAACGAGGATATGTTTGTATATGGATAGCAGATCAATAAGGAAGGAATTTATAAAGTACTTTAAAGACCGTGGTCATGAAGTAGTAAAAAGCTCATCTTTGATTCCAAAGGATGACCCGTCTCTCCTATTTACAAATGCCGGCATGGTTCCGTTTAAGAACCTATATCTTGGCATTGAAAAAAGGGCATACACAAGGGCGGTAAGCTCACAGAAATGTGTCAGGGCAGGGGGAAAACATAATGATCTTGAACAGGTAGGGTTTACCAATCGGCATCACACCTTTTTTGAAATGCTCGGTAATTTTTCATTCGGCGATTACTTTAAGAAAGAGGCCATTGAAATGGCGTGGGAGCTGTTGACCGATGGTTATGGCTTGTCACCTGAAAAACTTTGGGTATCCATCTATAAAGATGATAACGATGCATATGAAATATGGAACGGAAACATTGGAGTGGCTGATAATAGAATAGTCAGGCTTGGGGAAAAGGATAATTTTTGGTCTATGGGTGAAACCGGCCCATGCGGCCCATGCTCGGAGATTTACATAGACCAGGGACCTGATGTAGGTTGCGGCGAACCAACCTGCAAGGTAGGTTGTGAATGTGACAGATACTTAGAGATATGGAACCTGGTATTTACCCAGTATGATAGACAGCAGGACGGTAGCCTTATCCCACTGCCAAAGCCAAACATAGATACAGGCATGGGTCTGGAGAGACTATCTGCAATTCTCCAGGGGGTTTACTCAAACTATGATTCAGACCTTTTCTCCGATATTATAAATCTTACAGAGGAACTGGCGGAAATAAAATACGGACAGGATAAAAAACTTGATACTTCCTTTAAGGTAGTTGCAGATCACAGTCGGGCTGCTGCATTTTTAATAGTAGACGGAATTATTCCCTCAAACGAGGGCAGGGGATATGTGCTAAGGAGAATAATAAGGCGCGCCGTACGGTATGGGCAAATCCTCGGCATGAAGGGTCCTTTTCTTCATCGTTTGACTGATAAGGTTATTGATGTGATGGGATCAGACTATCAAGAACTAAGCCAGTCAAGGAGATTTATTGATGAGGTGGTAATTAATGAGGAAAAAAGATTTGCCGACACACTTTTCCACGGCATTTCCCTTTTGAGGGAAGAGATAGGGGAATTGCACGGAAAGAATAAATCTATTATCCCCGGAGAACTGGTTTTCAGGCTCTATGATACCTTTGGTTTTCCCTCAGACCTGGTCGAAGATATAGCCCGGGAGGAAGGGATTACTGTGGATATACACGGCTTTAACAAGGCCATGGCCGAACAAAGGGCAATATCACAAAAAAGCTGGAAAGGCAGTGGAGAAGAAGAAATACCTGAGATCTATAGAAGGCTGGATTCTCAGGGCATAGAATGTAAGTTCCTGGGATACGAAACATTGAGCACAGAGGCAACAATTGCAGGCATCCTGAAGGCGGAAGGAATAAATCAAGGAGAAATCAAGGAAGTAAATTCGGCCCATGAAGGAGACAAAATAGAAATTATCCTTGATCAGAGCCCTTTTTATGGGGAATCCGGAGGCCAGGCTGGAGATACCGGATGGATAAGCAATGAAAACGTTAGAATTGAGATTGTTAACACACTCAGATACCCGGCAAACTTGATCGTTCACACTGGGAAGATTGTTGAGGGAGATGTATCTATAGGTGATAGTGTTTTTGCATCTGTAGATGAGGCAAGAAGAAAAAATACCGCCCACAACCACACAGCGACACATCTTCTTCAGGCGGCATTAAGAGAAATTCTCGGTGAGCATATCAAACAAGCCGGCTCTTACGTTGGCCCTGAAAGGATGAGGTTCGATTTTACTCATTTTGCCCATATATCTCCTGATAGACTAAAAGAGATTGAAATGCTTGTGAATCGTAATATCCAAAAAAACTATTCAATAACAACAGAGATAATGTCCAGGGACGATGCCTTTAAGCTTGAGGCCATTGCCCTGTTTGAAGAGAGATATGGCGACAATGTCCGTGTTGTGTCTATTGGGGATAATGTTAGCAGGGAACTCTGCGGAGGCACACACGTTAGTTTAACAGGAGATATAGGACTTTTCATGCTTGCAAGTGAAGGCGCTGTGTCATCCGGAATCAGAAGGATTGAGGCATTCACTGGAGAAGGTGCTATAAAGGAAATGCAAAAAGAGGTGTCCAGGCTTAAGAATGTATCCAATTTTCTGAAAACATCTCCTGACAACCTGCTGATTAAGGCTGAGCAAATTATTAAGGATCAAAAGGAAAAGGAACGAGAGATAGAATCCCTTAAGGCAAAGCTGGCAGCCAAACAATCTGAAGAATTACTTAACACTGCCAGGGCTGTAAACGATATAAAGGTTATCAGCCAGGAGGTTAATACGTCCAGCCCAAAGGACATGAGGGAGTTCGGGGACTATTTAAGGGATAAGCTTAAATCTGGGATAATCGTGCTTGGAGCCAGGGGTAATGGAAAAGTGTTTTTGTTGTGCCGGGTTACGCCTGACCTGACCGATAGATTCCACGCCGGGAATATTATCAAAGAGCTGACAGGGCTTGTTGGCGGAAAAGGAGGAGGCAGAAAAGATATGGCAGAAGGTGGCGGGACAAAGGAATCTGAATTAAAGAATGCCCTATCTAAGGTTTACACAATTGTTGATGTGTAACCGCAGGCTTTCTCGGCTCAAGGTTTACGACTAATAAACTTTATCTGTTTTTGGAATTATAATAATAATTAAAACTCTGCGCCCTCAGCGTGCGGTAGGCTGAACTGGTACGGATAGTAATAGCTCACCGTCCATTACTGCCATTCCCGTAGCCCCCACATGGTAGCAAGCAAGGTCAGGCAAGTGATGGAAGCTGAAACAAGACCTGTTGCCCAAACCCCCCCTGTCAACCAGAGCGGCCCACCGATGAGCGCCCCTATTACGCGGCCGATACCTGCGGCGGTAAAGAAACCTTCCATCATGGTTGCCCGTGAAGCAGGAATCAATTCTGTAGACAGGGAAAGGCACGTAACAATTGCAAACTCAAAGAAAAGAAAAACAAAAAACAGACCTGTGAACGCCAATGTTAGGGATTGCCCGAATATTGGCAGTAGAACATAGCTGAGCATGGAAAACAAAATAGCAAAAAACAGCGATCGCTTTAACCCTAAACGGTCGGACAATGTGGCAGTCAGTCCTTCACCTAATAGTTCAGCAACCCCGATAACGATTGCACTCAGTCCAATGGCAACCGTGCTCAGATGAAACTGTCCCTCAAGCCAGACCCCGTAGACCACGAACAAATTATCGTTTGCAACACCGGATAGAAAGGCAAAGAGCAAAACACCGAAAGACGAACGATGTCGAACTAATTGGTTCAAGGCCTCCCAAAAAAATAACAGAGAAAATGACCTGCGGGGAAGTTTGTCATCTTTTTTAATGAAGATTATGAGAAGGGCAAGGCAGATCAAACCCATGCCACCGATAAAAAAGAAGGGCGATCTCCACCCTAAACCATTGATCAGAAAACCAATGATTGGAATTCCGATAAGCGTGCTGCTGGCCCAGCTAAATTCAAGTATGCCTATTGCAAGGCCACGTTTGGAATAGGGAATTCTTTCCCCCACGTAGGCCTGAATAGCAGGGTCAAACGTATTCTTTGCAAGCCCGGTTAAAAAAAGAGCAATTAGCACAATTCCATATAGGGGTAAAAATCCTGCTATAAGCATACCTGTAATCAGCATGGCCATTCCAGCTAACATCATTCGCCGGTAACCAAGTCGATCTCCCAGCGGGGCAAGGATTACCCCCAAGATAGATGCTGCCTGATTCAGGGCAATTAGAGATGTGATTGCAGTAATCGGTACTCCTAACCCGCAGCTCAGCACTGGAGCGAATGGATAGGGAAACCGTTTGGCAGTGTTTAGAAGAAATCTGCTGAAGGCGGCAACACTGCTTACCTTCAGTAACTGACTGGGCATCTTCCGATTAAATTCATCAGAAGGGAATGAGTTTGACATAAACACCTTAAAATAAAATAGTTTAAATACCACCAAAACGTAAAAATAAAAATAATAATATAAAAAATGAATATTTAAAGTCTCGTAAAAAGTCCAAAAATACCGTTTTCCGTCATTCCGGCGAAAGCCGGAATCCAGTCTTTTCAAGTAGTTGCAGACCATCTGGACTCCGGTTTTCACCGGAGTGACGGCTTTTTACGAGTGCATAAATAATTATCTAATGATTAAATCTATTCAAAAAAAATGTATAGTATTATATTATTGACTTATTAATTGAATAGATAAACTCGCGAGGTTCCATAGAAAGATTCATATTTGGATTCCTTGGAGGCTGTCCGAGAATAGTAATTTTTTCTCAAATCGAGGAATGCGAAAAAAATTACCGCAGGTATATGGTTGATATTCCGAGGATAATTTTTTGAGCATGACAAAGAGTTGAGGAAAAAGGACATTCTCGGACAGCCTCCTTGTATCCTCGCGGAAGTATTACGTGATTGAAATGATCCGAATAACACCCCATTTATCCATTAATGAAGAGGAAATCAAGGAAGTATTTGTCCGAGCATCCGGACCAGGCGGTCAAAACGTTAACAAGGTGGCAACAGCCGTTCAATTGCGTTTTGACGTGCATCACTCGTCCTCTTTGCCGGAGGGTGTGAAAGCAAGGCTTATCCGTTTGGGTGGGAAGCGAATCAATGAAAAAGGAGTGCTTGTTATCGAGGCAAAGCGTTTTCGCACCCAGGAGCGCAATCGCCTGAATGCCAGGGAGCGACTCATGGGGTTGATCCTTCGCGCCGCTCAAAATCCCAAGGAAAGACGGAAGACCCGGCCTACAGTGGCTTCCGTAGAACGTAGAATCAAAGGCAAGCGAAGTCACGGAAAAACCAAAAAGATGCGCCGTCCCCTGAAGACAGACAGAATCTTGGAGTAAAAGCGAACCCTATTATTTTTTATTAATAATATTAATGATTATACCCCGGAAGGTTATAAATTGCGCTTTTTTCGGTGAGCAATGAGCATCAAAAGCAAGGCGTGAAGGCTCGTAATAGCTCGCTATTGCGAGCCTGAACAACGCAGCTATTGATGCTCAGGGCCATTGAAAAAACGCAATTTGTGGCCTTCCTGGGTATAGTCGGGAGTAAGATATGAAAATTTGTCAGGTTTGCGGCCAGTCCGTGGCTGAAGAGGTCACTGTCTGCCCCAATTGTGGAAGCCAGATTAAGGAAGGGATAAAGTATATAGACGATTACAAGATAATCGAGGTCATTCACGAGGGCTATTCAAGCATACTGTGCCGCGCTTACAAAGAGAAGGAGGAAGAGGCGAAAATGCTGCGGATTTTCACGGCTAACGCAAAGATTGACGAAAAAATAGCGGATCGCCTTAAACAGGAATTAGAGGAAATCCAGGCACTTCCAGAAGAATATTTTGTAAGGCATCATGAAATTAAACGGTCTTCCGAAGGATTATGGTACAGGGTGAGTGAGTGGATTGATGCGGAAAAATGGGGGACCTTGCTCGTCTCAGGCATATTCCAGGATTATAGAACTGCCTTTGGTCTTTTCCATAGGATTGCATCTATACTTGAGGGCCTACATCAGATTGGCCGGATAATTCCTCACCTTATTTTAGATGATATCCTTGTCATGAAAGATGAACAGGGAGATTTAAAGGTAAAGATAGACTACAAGATTTCCCGCTTTCTCAACCCAAAGATGGACCGGCCAAGCCCAATGCTGAAAAAACTGCTAAACTGCCACCCGGATATAATTAATCGAAGACCTTTGGATATCAGGAGCGATATCTGGTCTTTAGGTAAGATTTTTGTAGAGCTTCTTTCCGCTGACCCAGACGTTACTGATTTTTCGGCCAAGGTAGAAGAAATACCCCTGCCTGCTGAAGTACGGACATTAATAAAGGTTATGCTGGCAGAAGACCCTGGTCTCAGGCCCCAATCAATGGCAGAGGTAGCTGAGGCCCTTTCAAGGGTAAAAGATAAGGATATCAAGACAGCAAAACTTGAAAAAATTGAATCGGCCCCTGCACCTGTGAAAAAAATTAAAGGACTGAGAAAATGGATTAACCTGTTAGTATTAGCGATGGTGGCCCTGGTTATTTTTGGAGGCCTTACATGGTATTACTTCGGTTTTAAAAAGGAAGACACTGAGGCTGCCCTTATTGGATTCGCTAACCAGTATGCAGGGTCGGTTGCATTTGTAATGGTTGATTACTGGCTTAAGTCTAAAGAGGATATTTTGTATCATAACCGGGCCGAAGGCACTGCTTTCCTTGTGGATAAGGATGGCTACCTCATAACCAACCGCCACGTAGCCTGTCCGTGGCTCGAAGATAGAAGGCTTTTTTTTGTTTTAAGCAGTTATCAGACAAGCGAAAAATCGGTTTCCTTAGACTACCGCATGTTTCTGTGGTTTGAGGGAGAAAGGGCCTTTAACCGATTGCCCGAATTATCAAATAATCCCGATTTGGAAGATATCTATTATATAGAATCTTCATTTAGCACGGAAAAGGCGCCATACGTCGTTATTTCAGGTGTTGCCCGACCACCTGTATCAACCTATAAAATTGTTAAATCTCCCCTTAAAGATGATTTTGCTGTTCTGAAAATTGACTCTGTCCCCAACGGCCTCGATCCGCTGCCCTTGGATTTGAAAATGGATGTCAATAAGATTAAGAAATTGTCCACCGTTATTACCTTAGGGTTTCCCCTTGGCAGCAGCACCCAGGCCAATACAATAAACGGCAGTGTAACGTGGGGGCATGTACGCAGGACATTTGAAAATATGTTTCAAGTTGATACATCTATATACAGGGGTAACAGCGGCGGGCCTATTATAGATGCCCGAAAAAAGGTTATTGGCATTGCCTCAGCCGTTGCAATGGATTGGATGGAGAGCCCTTTTCCAGTTGCTACACCTCTTTCAGATATAGGAATGGTCCTTCCAATAACAATGGCTGTTTCCTTTCTTCAAGATCTGAAAAATGGAAAGGCTAAGTGGAATGGGATCCTGGACCTGTCCGTAGATATAAAATTGAAACAAATTATGGATATGGCCGGACTCGGCCGCTGGAAAGAGGCGCAAGCCCTGGCAGATGAAAAACTAAGGCTAAGCCTTGACCCATCACTAATAATGACAGCAGGCTTGGTGCACCTCTGCGCCGGAGATAATTTAGGGGCAAAGCGTCTTTTTGAACAGGCGCTCTCAATGGATAGTGAAAACAATATGGCAAGGTTCATGATTTGTGTTGCCGACTATATGGCTGATAAGACGATTATAGGACCTCATTTTGAAGTTTTGTCGTCACTTGAGTGGCGTTCACCGGATGAATTTTTAGGCTATGCTGCTAAGGTACTCGAAGGGGCCATGGAGGAAAAAAATGCCCTTGCTGGAGGCTATGACGAAAAAGAAAAGAGTTGGCTTAACTATATTGCCGGTCTCATTAGGTTTAAACAGGGGGATTTTACAGGTGCTCAAAAACTATTCAAAAAGGCGGTCTTGAATGCAGATATTGATGGCTTTGTATATTTTTTACCTCTTTCAGGATTAGAGAAGACCAAAAAGGAGATGTTGACTTTTTTAAAGGGCGCTGACAAGCAAGAATATCAAAATAAAATTGGTAACCTCGCCAAAAAAATTAATAAAAATTACAAAGAAAAAAAAGAGCGTCTCACCGAAATTAAATCTCTAACTGCCCGATTTGAGCATAGCTCTGCTGCCCTTTTAGATAAAATAGATATTTTGAAACATATGCTTGAAATGAACTATAGAAAAGGTGATAGCCTTGTAAAGCTCTCTTACCTTAACGCAATGGATGGAAAATGGGATCAGGCCTTAGAAAATATTAGGGCCTATCTTGCTATTGACGGCAGAGAAAACGCCGGCCGACTAAAATTAGGGCTCTTGAAGGCGCAAATTTACTACACTATGGGGCAACAGGATAAGGCAAATACCTGTCTCAAGAATTACTGCCGGCGAACTAAAGAACAGTGGTATAGGAATCTAAGTGAGTGCCTTTTATTAAGGCTAACGGAACAGTCCCTTGTAGAGAAAATCGGAGATAGCCCTGAAAAACTTCTTACAGCCTATGCATCACTCGGCTTCCAGGCAGAAGGATCGGAAGACAAACAAAAGGCTATCAAGCATTATAAAGAGGCCCTTGGATCATATATGGACAACTGGATTGAATACGAATTTGTCAAAGAACGTGTTAAAAAATTGAGAAGTGGCGAAAAGTAATATTAAAAACGTTCATTTATTATCCATTTTTTCTTGATCGACAATATAATGGCAGGGCTTATTAATAATAAAACAATTAAGACTATTGCTAATGTACCAGGGGTATTCAGAGAAAACCAACTAAGCCCTACAATGGGAATCAGTCCCCATCGAACCATAAGACGCAGAATGTCATGCCCGGCAATAAAGTCAGCAAGGGGTGGAGAATATTTATAGTAGATGCCTACAAAAGACCTGCCAATGTAGCTATTGAGCAAAAAGCGGTCTCGAAATTTTCTCAATAGCTTGACATGTGGCTCTAAAGGTGAACCAAAGGCGGCTGTAGCAATAAAACAACTCTTCTTATTCTCTTCCTCCGTGGTTGCATATGCCTCGGAAGAGCAAGGAGAATCACCGGCTCCATTATATGCAATTACGCGGTAATAATGTGTTCTATAAGGATCAAGTCCTGAATCGTTATAAGCTGTAACATTTGCATCTGTCGTATGAACTTGAGAAAATGTACCTGTAGATCCTTGCTTTCTCTCAATCTTAAATCCGTATTCATCAGTGGAATTATCAGTCCAAACAAGGGCTATCTCGGTATCTGATAATGTAGTTGCCTTGAGGCCGCTTGGGGCAAACGGGGTTTTCCCTCCAATGAATAGACCGGGGCTTGCTGGTAGATTACCCACTGCAACCGTAGCAGAAACCGTATGGTCGGATGTTTCTATCACAGACACAGTGCCATCTCCATTATTGGCCACATATAAATACTCACCGTCAGGGCTTACCGCTACACCAAGAGGCTCACTTCCCACGGTAATGGTAG
>JAYEMW010000042.1:0-7212 GCA_034718555.1 Thermodesulfobacteriota bacterium | reverse complement strand
TATCACAGACACAGTGCCATCTCCATTATTGGCCACATATAAATACTCACCGTCAGGGCTTACCGCTACACCAAGAGGCTCACTTCCCACGGTAATGGTAGTAAAAATTTCTGATGCATTTATCACAGACACAGTGCCATCTCCATTATTGGCCACATATAAATACTCACCGTCAGGGCTTACCGCTACACCAAGAGGCTCACTTCCCACGGTAATGGTAGTAAAAATTTCTGATGCATTTATCACAGACACAGTGCCTTCTGATTTATTTGTAGTATATACATAACCGCCAAAAGGCGATGCTGATATGCCCCAAGGCTCGTTCCCGGCCTCTATGACAGCAACTACAGTGTTAAAAACCGTGCTTATCACAGACACAGTGCCATCTCCATTATTGGCCACATATACATACTCACCGTCAGGGCTTGCCGCTACACCAAGAGGCTCGCTTCCCACGGTAATGGTAGCAGAAACCGTATGGTCGGATGTTTCTATCACAGACACAGTACCGTCTCCATTATTGGAAATATATGCATAGGTTGATGCATAAGATACTATGGACATGGGAAAACAAGACAAGAATGCAAAAAACGAAAAAAGAAATAGATTTTTCCGCATACACTTTCTCCTAATATAATTGTTATACTTATACCATAAAAAAGCGTCTCCCGAATAGAAGACGCTTTTTTTGATTTTACGGCATCGAGATAAGGCCTACTTGGTTTTATGCGTTGCTCTCATAGTCTTTGCAAGCTCCTTGATTTCACCAAGGTCCTTGGTCATTTCCTCCCAGCCATACCAATAGGCATAGTCAGGATTGATATGGAAGAAGCCCTGGTAGGTCCGCATCCTATGCTTCATGTACATCTGGCATAGAACCTGATCTATATAGGAAAGCTTATCGATGTCCTTATTCCACTGGGCGCCATTGGTATGCATGAAAGTCAACAGGAATGGATAGTTATAAGGATAACCGGCTGGCTTTTGAATAATACCATCCCGATATAGACCGCCAACCGTTTCAATGGCTTCTGCCATTAGACGGTCAGCCTTACTCAAAATAGAATCACCCATGGCCAACTGTTCTTTGGCATAGGCCTCGGAATGACATTCAGAACAGGTTTTAATCATTTTGTCACGCTCCTTCTGCCAGGATTCCTGATCAAGACGGGCAAGGTCGGCAGCCTTAACAACGTCAAGCAGGGCTGTCGGTTTACCGGTTTCAGGATGTAGAACTCCAAGGGCTTTAAGGATAGTCACCCGGTCTGCAGCGGCTTGTTTATCTTCAGGAAGTGGTAACCGTACGCCAAGAAAGCCCCAGGCCGTGCGATTTTCATGGTTGCCATTCTGCATATGGCAATGCTGACAAGTTGGTGCGGCAGCTCCATCTGGAAGATCGCCAGCCTTTTTGGTAAAATAACGGCTCCCATGCTTGGAGCTGGACCACATTTCCCACTGGGGATGATCGTAACCCATATGACACTGTTGACATGCCCTCGGGTTAAGGGCCTCTTTTTTGGAAAAGGCATGCCTTGTATGGCACTCGTCACAAGAATTATTCTGGTAACGGTAGCCCTTGTTGCGAAGTTCTTTTTTCTGCGCCTCCGTCTTTATACCCATATTGTGGCATCCGCCACAACCACGACCGCCTTCTATAAGCTCATCAGGGGCGGCATGGGTAGCTGGCAGTGCATTTAAAGAAGTCCAGCCGAAATTATGCTTGCCCTTGGCAAACTGGTCAAATTGTTCCTCGTGGCACTCTGCGCAAAGTTTTTCATCGGGCAGAACAGCCTGCTTGTAATCTTTTCCGTCTTTATGCTTATCACCGTGGCATTCAACACAACTAACGTCATTTTCCGCATGCTTGCTGACCTTCCAGTCCTTGACCTGGCCCTGAGAGATCTTGCTATGGCAGTCAATACAAGTGTCTGTTTCAGCTTGAGCCCAACCTGCCATAAAAACAATCGCTACTGCTAAAGTTAAGCAATGAAACACAGTCTTCTTGATCATTTCATCCTCCTTAATTTATTAAGTTTTATGGTGCCCGGGGTGACTCGAAAACCCGGCACAGGGAGTAGGAAGCCTTTTTTATATTTTTTAACATAAATGGGAAAGTCTTGTCAATAGGGCTTTCCTTTTTTTATCAAGGATTTGACGCATATCTAAACTTTTAGCTATTTATTTATGAGCGAACCCCCATGAAAATGATAGACCAAATTTTTCCGCCCCACCTATCCGAACCGCTGCAAGAAAAGCAGAAGCGCACCATTCACTCATACCTGCCTTGGTCACCAAATCGCTGTAAAATTTTAAGTCTACCCGCTTTCTCTCGATTTTATTTCCTCGCTCCCCATAAGCGTAGCAAAGGTCGTGCGGCAAGCAGCATTTATAAGCAATCTTCTCCCAATTACAGCCGGTTAACAAACCCATTACTTCATCCGGCAAGCCTGAACACCCATCGAACTTCCAATTCTTATAGCTTTCCGGATCGGATTCAAGTCGTTCAATTAAATAATCCAGGCTGAAATATCGGCATAATTCCAATGCCTCTTTTGCGGTTATAATATCGCGGATTTTAGGTAACTCCATTTTTTCTCCCGTTTTCTCAATGGCCCTGAGCAGCAATAGCTGCGTTGTTCAGGGCAAATCAGCCGCGCGGCTTTTTGCGTTGGCTGAATTAGCTTTGTTCGGCAGCCCTTGCCCGAGATTCTTTTACCGCATTAAGAATATCTTTAGTTGTTGCTTTTGTTTTGATGCCTGCAACATCAAAAGGTGATTTTGATGATTTGGTAAATATGACTTTGAAGATTTCACCGCCTCGTCGCTTAATAATAACATCTTCATGTTTTGCAATGTCGAGAATCGTAGAAAACTTTTGACGGGCTTCTGAATATGTATAGACCTTCATCAGGTCACCACCATAATATGAATGCCCAAACTCTTAGCGACCTTGTTCATACGTCGGTCAAGAGTAATTAATGGGCTGTGTAAAGAAATAGCACACACTAAAAAGTATGCATCATATGCATAAATGTTAAATTGAGATGCAATTTTCAGTGCTTCACGAATATCAACGCTACGCAAATCAACAGGTATTTGCTGTGTAGCATCCCAAACAGATAACAGATTATCAGGCTCAAGCCTATGTCTTTTAAGCATTGCTGATAATGCATTTCCAATTTCAAAGGGTAATATATCCGGTGCAACTAAATCATGACCTAAAGTAAGTCTGATAATCTCATCTCTTTCTGTTTCATAAAGAGTGACTGCTAAAAACGTATTGGTATCTGCTATGATTTTCATAAGTACAATTGTACTTATGTCTATCTTGTTTGTCAAGCAGAATTTTGGAGGCCCAACGCGAGTTTCACCGGTTGCCGGAACGCGTCAGCGTGTAGGCAATCCGTGTGGGAACTATTGTTAGAGCCACAGACAGCTTATACTGTAATTGCCAATGGCTCTATCTCATCGAGATTTACGGTTTGTTTGATATGCCAGAGGTTGTAACTATCCTGCATTACCAGCCAACTTTCAGGAGAGCGCCCCAGCCCTTTAGAAAGCCGCAAAGCCATTTCAGGGCTTACGTTACTCTGACCTTTAATCAGGCGCAAAAAGGTGGATGGCGATACCTTGAGCTTTAAAGCAACGCTACGATAGCTTATGTTAAATGGCTTCAGATAAACTTCCCGGATAAACTCTCCAGGATGAGGTGGATTGTACATACCCATTAGTGATAATCCTCATAATCGACAACATATACGTTGCCGTCTTGGAATTTAAATGTAATACGCCAGTTTTTGCTTACATCTATTGCCCACAAACCCTTTCTATCACCTTTCAAGGAATGTAAGCGAAAGCCTGGCAAGTTGATGTCTTCAATGTTAGTTGCAGTATCCAGAGCAGTCAGGCGCATTCGGAGCTTTTGCTTGTGATAAGACTGAATTCCTGCAACACTGCCGGTATTGTAAAATTTTTCCAAACCTTTATGCTTGAATAATTTAATCACATTATATACTATAATTTATATTGCGCAATACGCAACATGTTTTTAAGAAAAATGCTCTGTAAATAGATTGGATCATTCTTAAAATTGAAATACTTGGAGCTACCGCGTAGCCGGGAGCTGTTACCAGCCCCAAGCCCCCTAAGAACCGTGCGTGATAGTTTCCCATCACACGGCTCAAGCCTCCCAAAAGGAGAGCCCTTATTGAGCCACCCCCACAATTCTGGGGACACCTTCCACAATTCCGGGGACACCTTACTTAATTCCAGACTATGCAACCTGATTCTTGTTTTCAGGTTTTGGCCCCGGCTTTCCGGGCTTTAATTCAAGGCCAAGCGTTTTCTCCAATTGCTCAATAAATGTCAGGCTTCCCAGAGGACGGCCTGTTCGCTCATGCTTCTGCAAATTTTTTTGCTCTTCGGATGTAACCTGTTGTAATAAAAAATCCGTCCAATTTTTTTGGACGATTGATATCAACGGCTCTGCATTTACCAGCGTATAATTCTTATTATCAATATGAGCAGAAGCACTGCTCCATAACCACTCCTTGGGATTGTCTACCAGTTTGGCCGTACCGGATTCATCTCAATATAACGGGTACATGCTAATAGATAGGCCTTATCCAATATGTACGATGCAAAACGGCCCTGCCAGAGATGCCCTTTCCAGCCTTCCCGAAAATTTATTCGACGGCTATACCTGCGATGCGCTTCACCAATTGCAAGCATAAGGTTGTCTTTTTCAGATGGAACAGCTATGAGGTGATTCGGCATCAGGCAATATGCCCAGATATCCACCTCATAGTTCCTGCACCATTGTGCCATTAGATCAAGATATGCGGCATAATCATTATCTGAAAAAAAGGCTTGCCGACGTCTGTTGCCCCGTTGAGTAATATGGTGAGGCATGCCGGCAGCTACAACTCTTGCTATTCTTGCCATAAACAAAAATATATCCCCAGACAATTATTGATGTCAAAAATTAAGTAAGGTGTCCCCGGAATTTCGTCGTCCCCGGAATTTCGTCCCTGCTTACACTCTGTCTTTCCAGTAATTTGGACGTCTTCGAAGATCGGCAACCGCGATAATGCGAACGTAATCAGATTTAACCTGATAGATGATGCTAAAGGGGAATCGGCTGACCAGACAGCGGCGTGTATTCTTGGACATAGGCGACCACGCCTCAGGGAATTTAATGATACGTGTAATTGCAGCGTAAACCTCTTCGGCGAACTCCAGACCAAGTCCGGATCGGGAGTCTTCATAGTATTCTACGGCCCTATCAAACTCCGTTTCCGCATCCTCATGGAAATAAAAATTCATTTTCCGTACTTTGCTCGGATCTTGGAGAAAACCTCCTCGCCGGGGACAAGACTATCCTCACCAGCTTCGATTTTGGATATGCGATGCTCCGCCTCTTCTGCCCAAAGGCGCTCAATATCCTCATCTATTGGCAAATTGAGGCTTGTTATGAGCTTCTCCACCAAATTCATACGGATGTCTGCTGGAAGTGAAAGGGCTTCTTCAATAACTCTGTCAGGTATAGCTGTCATGATATAACTCCTTTACCATTATTATAACATTTGTCACTGTATGGGGCAATAATCCTGATAGTAAACCCCGCAGTGAGGGAATATTGTAGTGTAACGGATTGTAAATACTGTAGAAGCATCAGGAAACCAAACAGAAACTAAAATCGTTAAAAAGGAAGTTTCCCTATGCTTGAGAAACAGATAAATTAATGGGTTTATTGATTATTGTAAAGTGTCGTGCTTTAAAGATAAGTCAATTGAATCATAATCAATAAATCTAAATAAATTCAAGATATTTTTAGATAAGATACATGTCAGGTCCATTAAGAAAATAACATACCGTCACCTTTTGTGTTTTGTCGCTGATTTTCAATCCCCCTCCATCCACACCAAAAAAGCCCGTGTCTGGGCGCTGAGACAGTTTTTCCATTTTCTGAAACTACAAGCTTAGTGAGTAGTAAACTTAGGTTCTTGAATTTGTTGAATTAATTTACTTCACTTCCAATCATTTTGGATCCAACAGAGGTAGAAACTCCAACATGCCTTGCAACTTCCGATAAGGGTATTTCATGATCCTTTACCAACCTGCAAGCAATAACCCTCCTTGCCTTAGAAACAAACCGGCGACGACTACCAGAGATAATCTCCTTTATATTCAACTCCCTCTTATCACATGCTTAAAGAGAACAATACACGCAAAGAATTCTTGGAGCACGGTGATTTTTAGATACTTACATGTAAAATCTTACCAGTTATGGTGCCCCCGGGGCGACTCGAACACCCGGCACAGGGATTAGAATCAAGGACTCTGGGCTCCCTAACCTCCTCAAATTATTACAACTGTCTGATATCATTAACTTTCTTATTATCACATTTTTTCATATATTATCATCTTTTTGCAGATATTACAAAGTTTTTCTCACACAAATTCACACACAGAAAAATCGTTGATAATTCAATTCAGTACCCTTGAGAGTTATTTAGAAAAACCTCGCTACTTCTTATACATTGGATAAATGAAAATCAATTATCTTGACATTACTAAAATTATATTCTAATAGTGTAAATGATGTCAAATAGAATATAATTATTTAGTTCACATTTACCTAAAATCATGACCAAAATAAGGGACATAACCATCATCTTCTGACATCCATAATAAAACTAAAATTATCATTTATCATACATTTTTTAATCATAAAAACAGACAATGATTATACACTGGGCATGTAACCCAAGGGGCGGAGCTGTGTTTTTAAAAATGAAGTAATAATGCAAATATTGTAGGATTGTCCCCAAGGTCCACTGATCAGGAGAAAGCAACAAAACAACCTTTGCGCGCTTCGCCTGCCCCGTAGCTCCGGCAGATGGTACTGGGGCGCCTTTGCGGTTTACCCAGTTCAATCCCGGAGGGCTATTTAACCGGGGCTCAAAAAAAAGGAAATTAATTCAACGAATTCAAGAACGTCCCCAAGATTCCCCCAAGATTCAAAAAGGAAAGAGAAACGCATAAAATCATGGGCGTCCCCTTGGATTTCCCCTTGGATTTCCTGCGGTCAAAAATGACTCAAGCGATGGCTGAACTTGTCAGTGAGCATGGAAGAGAACTGAGGAATCGGTATGCGGTCCTGGAACCGGGAAGGGTTAGAATTCGAACCATAAAGTAGGTATCTGATAC
>JAYEMW010000041.1:0-5508 GCA_034718555.1 Thermodesulfobacteriota bacterium | reverse complement strand
CTGCTGGTTACATGATACCAGGCACCAGGGTATTCTATACGAAGAGGTCTAACCATAAAGACTAAGTAGCAAAGTTATTTTAGTTTGTAAATAGTTAATCAATAGTTAAGGTTTGACCCTATTTTCACTATTTTCACACATTCAAAGAGAAATAAAAGCAAACCCTGGGTATTTTGGCATACTTTTTGGAGCAGCAAAACTGGAGATAAGAAAGAAGGACCATATGCAAACCGGAAAAGAATTATGAGATCTTTGTGCAAAAAGGCTGGAGTCAAATATTTTAGATTCCATCCTCTGAGACATGCTGGTGCGTCTATTATGGATAATAGTAATGTGCCAATTGGGGCCATCCAAAGAATCTTGGGTCATGAAAAAAGGGAAACTACCGAAATTTATCTACACAGTATTGGTCAAGTTGAGCGTGATGCTATTCTTGTGTATGAAAAAGCTAGGGAAAATTCACACACAGATTATCACACAAAAAATAAAAAAGATTAATCAATAATGGCTAAACGCTTAACAGTTATGGTGCCCCCGGGGCGACTCGAACACCCGGCACAGGGATTAGGAATCCCTTGCTCTATCCACCTGAGCTACGGGGGCATAACTTTATTTTTAATGGTTATTTTTTTTAATTCAAGGAAAAAATAACTTTGGTCCACATTATTCCGTATTATCAAAAACCTTGCCTGGGTCTGAGCGAAGCCCATCTAATTTGGACTCAAAATCAGATCCTAAGTCAACGCCCATTTGCTGGGCCCTTTTTTTCGCTTGAAGGCCAATATTTCTGGTATCCTTATAAAAGGCATCGTCATTTTTAGAGCTCGGGTTATATGCATCTATCCTGTCCTGCTCTGAGACATGAAAGGCAACCCTTGAAACCAATTTTTTCAGGTCCTTTCCTTTGCATTGTGGGCATCTAATGCCTTCTTCCTCTTCTTGCCCCAATAACAAGCGCTGAAATGTTATTCCGCATGATTTGCAAGCGTATTCATAGATTGGCAAATCTTACCTCCTATCAGCTATCACTGTATGTTATCTTTTACAAAAAAATTTCATCTATTTCTCTGAAAAGTTTTTTTTCATCATCTCGCCTAATTCTTTTGCCCTGTTTGTAGCTGCCTCTACAGCATTGATAAGGGTGGTTCTAAGTCCGCCTTCCTCTAAGGTATGCAATCCTGCTATGGCAGTTCCCCCTGGTGATGTGACCTTGTCTTTTAGCTTACCAGGGTGTTCTTTGGTATCCATCAATAATTTTGCAGCCCCTAAAACCGTTTGACTTGAAAGAAAAAGCGCATCGTCTCTTGCGATTCCCATCTTTACGCCAGCATCGGCCAGGGCATCAACAATTAAAAATATGTAGGCAGGGCCACTGCCACTTAAACCTGTAATGGCATCCATTAGCGACTCTTCAATAATTACACTTTTGCCCACAGAGTCAAAAACAGCCTTGGCTATCTTTAGGTCTGCTTCGCTGGTATGCCTCCCAGGGGCAATTGCCGATGCCCCTTCCCTGACAAAGGCCGCGATGTTGGGCATCACCCTGACAAGGCGCAACTCTTTGTTCAGACATGATTCTATTGCGCTTAATGGAACTCCGGCAGCTATAGATATAATAATTTTGGATGAATCTAAATAATCAGCAGTCTCTTTAAGGATCCTGGTCATTATCTGGGGTTTTATGGCATAGATGATTATGTCCGATGCCTTTACCACATCGGGATTGTTTGTTTTACTTGTTATGCCATATTTTTCCCTTACTGATTTGAGCTTTTCCTTTTTAACATCTGAACATATTATATTTTCCGGAACAGAGGATCGAGAATGTAACAGTCCGTCTATAAGGGCCTCGCCCATGTTACCAGTGCCTATTATACCAATCTTTTTTTCTTTTAACATGTTGATGCTCCTCTTGATTTCTTCAACCGTTTTGTGATAAAATTATTTTATTTCCCAAAGTTGATGGTCCCGTAAAAAGTCGTCACTCCGTGTAAAGCCGGAGTCCAGATGGTCTGCAACCGCTTGAAAAGACTTGATTCCGGCTTCCGCCGGAATGACGGAAAAGAGATTTTTTTACTTTTTACGAGTCCATTAAAGTTAGCCCCTGCTCTTTTGCCTTACCCGTATGTCTTACTGATGTTGGGAAATCAAATCAATAACATCAGGAAAATCTATTCCCAATTCTTTGGCCTTTTCAACAGTGGGTACACCATCATGTGTCCACCCCCTTCTTTTGTATGCAGCGTCTTTAAGTTTTTCGTACCGATCCTCTCTGTATTTTCTCAATGCCCTCAGCTTTTCCCCGGTATTCTTACCTTCCGGGGTCAGTATATTTAATTCCTCTAACTGGCCATCATATCTATCTATGCGTGATTCATATTCCTCTTCAGTAACAGGCCCCATTGCCCTGTATGGAATATTATCGTGTTCTCTCCTTCCAAATCCCTGTCGAAGGTTAAATATCCTTTGAAAATTGTAAACCTTTTCGCTCATTTTTATTAATTCATCTGGATTCACATTTATTCCTGTTACGGCAGAGAAATAATCAACATACCATTCAACATGCTTCATTACCTTTGCAGGCTCAAGGGTAGATTTGTTGTCCTCCGGCACTATATCATTCCACGGAAGCTTGCAAAGCCCATTGAGCCCGAACCAGGTTCTCCACATGGGAAACCAGTAAAGGGCCTCTGCCTTTTGTTCAAATGTAGGCATAAAATTATTGACCATATCCACGAATATAAGCCACGCCTCGTCATGCTGTGGCCCTTTGAGAGCAAGGCCGTATCCGCCTTGTTGGGCAAGGGATTCTTTGGTTATATACTCGGAAAACTCCAGTCCTTTGGATTCCATGCCGATGTCCTGGAGTATTTCAGGATTAGCGCCATGCTCCCTTGCCAATATATCCTTCATTTTCCTGATGCCCTGCCCTACTATACTCCCAAAACCTTCCCCCTCAGACATCTGGTGCAGCGCTTCCAGGGCGGCTTCTTTATTGCCAAATCTGAGATCAAGACCACCGGTAACCTTTTTATCTATAATCCCCATTTCATAACATTCCATGGCAAATGCCATTGAGGTAGCAACGGATATGGTATCTAAGCCGTATGTGTCGCAGTAGAAATTAACCTCAATAACAAAATCAGGGTCAAATATCCCCCAGTTAGAGCCGCAGCCTGCAATTGTTTCATATTCAGGGCCGTCTACCCACACAACCTGGTCTTTATAACATCCGGTTTTCAAGGTGAAGCCCTTTACTGTATGTGAACATGCAACTGCACAGCCCATCCAGCATCCATCAAAACCAGGGTCGAATTTCTTTCTAAAAACTTCTTTTCCGAGGTTAGGCGCCTCTAAGTGGTTTCCAAACTTATAATTATTAGTGGGCAACAAATCATAGTCATTCATAATGGTTACTAAATGGCTGGTCCCTATTGTTCCCATCTCATTCTGTTTGGGGTCAAGTGTCCTGACCTCTTTTGTATATGCCCTCCCAGTGTTTTTAAGCCTTTCAAAGTCGTCAGGGTGATTTATGTCTGCGCTCATGTGAGAAAATTTGACTACAACGGCCTTTATATTCTTGTCGCGAAAAACCGTTCCAGTGCCGCCACGGCCGGCCTGCTTGTAATGAAAGGACTTACGGGCATTATCAAACCAGGAGAAGTTGAGGCATCCTATCAGGGTGTGTTCTGCTCCGGATCCTGCAGATACGGATGAAATTGCCTTCAGGTTTCCTTCGCTGTATTTTTTGCCAAGGGCAGCGCCAAGAAGATGTGAGTCCCTTGGCAGCCCTTCCGCATCCTCTATGGATACAATGCCATTGTCTCCATCGATCACTATGGCTATATCTTTTTCAGCCTTGCCCTGAATCTCCAGTGCATCCCAGCCTGCAAATTTGAGATATGGGCCAAAATACCCTCCTACATTAGAGTCTATGATAGATCCCGTTTCAGGCGATACAGTGACTACTATGCTTTTTCCGCTACCCGGAAAAAGGGTTGTGCCACCAAGGGGACCGCAGGCTATACATATTTCATTATCCGGCTCATTCCATTTTATCTTTCCCTTTTTGGCATTCCACAGCAACCACAAACCAAAACCACGACCACCGGTAAATGTTTTTTTCATCTCATCTGTCACCGGTTTACTCATTATTGTATTATCAGAGATATTAATATATAATGTTTTGTTATTGTATCCCTTTTCAATTGGGTTCAGTGTATATTCAAATCGTTTTATCTCTGTCGCATTATCTTTACCAGGGGACCTTCTGTCCATTTTAACCTCCTTGTTATATTATTTATTAGTATCAATCGTTTAAGTTTTTTACACCATCTCCTCTTCAAACACAAGTTTACCTGTTTCGAAACGCTCAAAGGAGAAACATGATAAATCTATGGTTTTATATTCTCCTAAGCGAATTAGCTATGACATGCATTTTCCTATAGCAGGAGACTGTTGCAGCCCATGCCCGCTAAAACCAACTGCCCCGAACAATCCTTCAATATCACCTAATTTACCAATAATTGCATTTCCATCTATTATATTCATAGCATAAAGACCTGCCCAACCCCTGATTAATTTGGCTGTATCAAATACCGGGATTCTTTTGGCTACTTGGGGCCAGACAATGTTCATATAAAAATCACGATCCTACTCAAAGTTAATCCCGGACTTTTCATTGAGGATTGATTTACCTGTTAAAATAGTCTTGCCCGTTTCATGACGAAAATAAAGCAGGCCATCGGTGTCAATTACAAGGGGCAGATCATAATCAAATTTGACCTTAGGGTCAAATACAAAGGCCATCTTTCTTACAGGTTCTACCGGAATATTAACTCCTGCCATTTGTCCAATCATTGATGCGCTTGGCCCTGCGGCATTAACAACCATACTGCATTTTACATGTGTGTCTTTGTCTGTAGTTACACCATGAATTCTCGCCCTTGACTTCAATTCCGGTTACCTCTTCATAAAGATATTCTACCCCCAGACTCTTGCCCTTTTTTATGTTCCCCTGCAATGCGCTGTAGGGGTCGAGATAACCATCCCGGGAGCCAAAGGAGCCTCCTGATATATCATCAATGTTTATATGGGGAATTAATTTTTTTATTTCATCAGGGGAAATTAGCGATACAGAGGCGCCTAAATTTTTTTGTATGTTGTAATTCTTTTTTATTAAAGGCCAATTTTTTTCATCAGCAAGGAACAGGTAGCCATGTTGTTTGAATTCTGCATGGGCAGGTTCGCCATCAACGGCCATTATGTCATCAAAATCCTCAAATATGCTTAAACCATACTGAGATATTTTTATATTTTCCGGAAGGCTGAATTGCTCCCTGATACCCCCTGCACTAAGGGATGTAGAGGCAAATTCATAGGATGGGTCTTTTTCTATAACAAGTATTTTTCCATCAAATCCGTCATTTGCCAAATTATAGGCAATGCTTGAACCAATAATTCCCCCACCGATTACTGTGATATCATAAATGTTTTTCAAATAAGTAT
>JAYEMW010000040.1:0-5534 GCA_034718555.1 Thermodesulfobacteriota bacterium | reverse complement strand
ACTCCTCTCTCAGCCAGTCTGCAAAAAGATTTATTCCTATCACCAATAGAAAAAGGGCAGCCGCCGGAAACAGGACAAGCCACCACATACCGGCATACATATAGTTTTTCCCAATGGCAATCATCATCCCAAGTGATGGCTCTGTAAGAGGAACACCAACGCCAAGAAAGCTTAGAGTTGCCTCAAGCATAATGGCTACTGCTAAATCCACGGCAAGAATTACAAATATAGGAGGGATTGCATTAGGGAAAAGATGTTTTAAAATAATCCTTAAGTCACTTGCCCCTGTAGCCTTTGCCGCTGTAATATAGGCCTCTTCTTTTACCTCAAGTACACTCCCGCGCATGGTTCGTGCATACTTAACCCAGTCTGCAATACAGATGGCAATAATTACTATTAAAACACCTCTCTGCTTAAAAAGTCCTAACATGAGGATTGCAATCAGTGTGGTTGAAAAAGAGAAAAATATATCAGCTAAACGCATTGATACCGAGTCAAGGATCCCCCCATAGTAACCGGCAAACAATCCCATGAATACGCCAAAAATTCCGGCAATTATTACTACTCCAAAGCCTACGATCAGTGAGGTCCTGAAGCCGTAGAGTATAGTGCTGAGAACACACCTGCCCTGGTCATCCGTCCCAAGTGGAAACTGGGCTGACCCACCTTCCATCCACACAGGGGGCGTCAGAAAATGCTCAAGGCTTACCTCTTTTAGGTCATAGGGATTCTGAGGCGCAATCATAGGTGCGAAGATGGCAGATAAGACAGATACCACTATCAATAAACTGCCGATAATGGCAGATGGATCGTGGAAATAGTCATGGATGATTTTGGACTTGAAAAATCTCTCAGTCATATCGAATTTTCGGGTTTAAGATTGCATATAGAATATCTACAAGGATGTTAATGCTTAAAATTACAAGAGCTGCCAGCATAATGTATGTGACTATAACAGGCTGGTCCTGTTCATAGATAGATGTAAGTAAAAGATTTCCCGAGCCCGGCCACTGGAAGATAAGTTCCGTCACAAAAGAAAAAGCGATAAGCTCCCCGAACTGTAGTCCCGTCATGGTCACCACAGGTATAAGGACATTTCTAAGGGCATGTTTGAATATAACCTTCATGGGGGGTAATCCCTTTGACCATGCAGTCTTTATATAGTCTTCAGTTAAAACTTCTCGCATGCCTGCCCTGGTTAATCTTAAAAGCACAGCGAGCTGATACATTCCCAAGGTAAAGGCAGGCAAAATTAAATGGGTTACCCCACTTAATGTCAAAAAACCGGTGCGCCAAAATCCTATAGTCACGGTCTCTCCTCTGCCAAAAGGGGGAAGAATCTTGAGGTATACCCCAAACACCATGATCAGTAAAATTCCCGTGAGAAAAGTAGGCATAGATATATTAACAAGAGAGCCTGCCATGATAAATCTATTTCTCAGCGCATAGGGTTTTAAAGAAACTAATACGCCAAGCCCTACACCCAAAACAAATGCAATAACTATTGCAGACATTGCAAGTTCTACAGTGGCGGGAAGGCGCTCAAGGATAAGGGGTAAAACCGGAACCTTATTGACAAAGGAATTCCCAAAGTTACCTTTAAGTGCATTAGTGATAAAACGAACGTACTGAATATAAAACGGTTTATCCAGGCCAAAAACCCTACGCACCTCCTCTATATCCTGGAAAGTGGCGTATTGGCCTGCCATTGATATTGCAGGATCTCCGGAAGAGCGGAATATTATGTAGCAGATAAGGGATACTGCCAGTAGAACAATCACGCCCTGAATGAGCCTTTTTATAATGTATGTGAACATAGGTTATAAAGGGTGGAGCCAGGCTTAAACCTCACCCCACCCAAATCTTTCAATAAATTCTATTTGGATATTTCCTTAAAAACCATCCAGCGGTCAGGTCTTGGCTGAAATTTGATTCCTTTACTCTTTTGAATAGCATATATATCCTGCTGGTAATGCAACGGTATACATGCAATGCTTTCTGCTGTTGCAAGCTTGTTTATATACTGAAGAACCTTTTTTCGCGCTGCTTGATCTACCATGCTGGCAGTTGCCTCTAAAACCGTATCTACATCAGGGTTTGAAAAATGAGCTCCATTCAATGACCCAAGCCCTTTTTCCTTGTCTCTGGTATGGATAAGTTTGAAATAGGTGCGGCCCATATCAAAGGTGCCGTCGAACCACCCTATAAGGTAAAAATCCAGTTTGCCCTGAAAAACCTCCGGGAAAAAGATTGCCTTTGGTTTTACATCCAGCTTTGCCTTAATGCCCACCTTGGCAAGGTATTTAACAACGGCCTCGGCGATTTTTTCATCCTGTACGTATCTATCATTAGGCCCTGTAAGGGTAATTTCAAAACCATTCTCGTAGCCGGCATCCTTTAAAAGCTTTTTTGACATTTCAGGATTGTATGGAAGGCGCTTTATCCCTTCATTGTAACCAATAGTCGGAGGGTCTGGAATCTGGGCAGCCGGGGAGGCATGACCCCTCATGATTTTTTCTATAATCTCACCCTCATTGATTGCCATGTACATGGCCTTTCTAACACGAATATCACTCCATGGGCTTTCCGGTTTATTGCCGAGCGCAAGGAAAATCGACCTTCTTGCAGGTTTATTTATTACCTGGAGCTTTGGATTCTTGACAAGTTTGTCATATAATTCAACAGGAACTCCGGAGACCAGCTCAGCCTGACCTGAAACAAGAGCGGCAAACCTTGTAGATGCCTCTTTAATAGGTTTCAGCTCTACGTTTTTAATGGCCGGGGCACCTTCCCAATACTCCTCATTGGCAATCATTTTTACATACGATCCCTTTACCCATTCGACAAACTTATATGCTCCAGTACCAATAGGCACCTGTTGCACCTCTCCAACACTCCTTGACTCGGTAGACTCCTTATCCATCATATAGACCTGGTGCATATTGTTGGCAAACCATGGAATAGGATTTTTGGTCTTTATTGACACAGTATAGTCGTCGATTATCTCAATAGAGGCAATGGTTTTGCCTGTATTGATAAATTCCGACACCTTGGGGTCTGACAGTCTCTCAAAGGAAAATTTCACGTCTTCAGCGTTAAAGGGATTTCCATTGTGAAATTTAACGCCCTTTCTAAGATAGAATGTCCAGGTCAAGAGATCAGGATGCTCATATCTCAGCGCCAGGGCCGGTGCAAGGGTTCCGTCAGAGCCCTTTCTCTGCATGAGACCATCAAAGAAATTTGCCATTACCGAAAGATTTGAATCTGCATCAGAACCATGAGGGTTCATCATCCTTGGCGGAGAATCTACAGCCACTACTATAGATGATGCCGCCATTACCTGCCCTGTTAAGGCCGACACAGATCCCAAAAACATGATTGTTAAAATTAGAAATAATACCTTTTTCATTTTTTCCTCCTTGTTTAAGGTTAATATATATTTTAATTTAAACACCTATGTCCTTCTTTTTACTTAACGTAAAAACAATTCTTAACGAGAATTTTTTAGAATAAAAGGAATAACAGATTCTAAAAAACAAATTGTAATAAATCAAGTAAATCAGTATAAAAAACATGCCACATAATGATCCCCTCCAATATTCTTTAAGGCTGGTTTTTCTTTATCGCAGATTTCCAATTTATTGGCACACCTCGGGTGAAAAGGGCAGCCATTAGGAGGATTAATGGGGCTTGGCACATCTCCCTTAAGAATAACCCTGTTTTTTTTTGCACCTGGATCAGGGACCGGGATGGCAGAAAGCAGCGCCTTGGTGTAAGGGTGCATTGGGTTTAAATAAATATTTTCATAAGAAGCCATCTCCATTACATTGCCAAGATACATAACTGCAATCCTGTCACATATATGTTCCACCACTGCAAGGTCGTGGGCTATAATCATATAAGAGAGGTCAAATTCACTCTGCAGGTCTATCAGTAGATTAATTATCTGTGCCTGAATAGAGACATCAAGGGCCGATACAGGCTCGTCAGCAATAATAAATTGAGGATTTAAGGCCAGCGCCCTTGCAATCCCTATTCTTTGCCGCTGCCCGCCGCTAAACTCATGGGGGTATCTTCTTCCCTGTTCAGGTGTAAGACCGACCTTATCCAACAGATAGGATATCCTTTCATTTTTTTCACTGCCCTGATACATTTTATGTATATCCATTGGATCACCAATGATCTGATTCACCGTCATCCTTGGATTAAGCGATGAGTAAGGGTCTTGAAAAATAATCTGCATCTCTTTTTTTAACGATCTCAGCTCTTTCTTACCCATTCGGGATATATTTTCCCCTTTAAATACGACGTTTCCTCCTGATGGCTCCACAAGCCTCAGCACGGCAAGTCCTGTTGTAGTTTTCCCGCATCCGCTTTCACCTACCAGACCAATGGTCTCTCCTTTCTCAAGGGTCAGTGACACTCCATCTACTGCGTAAACATAGCCAACTGTACGGGATAAAAGCCCTTTCTTGATAGGGAAATGAACCTCTAAATTTTCAACTTTAAGAAGGGGTTCCAACATAAAACTCCTTTAAAAATCTGAGTAAAGCCAGCAACTTACTTTACGTGATTGGTCTGCATTAATCAGCTTTGGTGAATGTTCCCTGCAAATAGGCAATGCCTCTGGACAACGAGGGGAAAAGCTGCACCCAGACGTTAATTCATAAAGACTTGGAACAATTCCTTTTATCTCCTCAAGTTTGTGACGCCCCTTGCTGGACCTCTCCCCTAATTTAGGTATAGAGTTAAGAAGCCCCTTAGTGTATGGATGTTTAGGGTCTTCAAAGATATCTTTCGTTTTACCCTCTTCCACAACTTTGCCTGCATACATGACCACAATTCTTTGTGCTATTTCAGCTATCACCCCAAGGTCATGGGTTATCAGCATAATGGCCGCATTAAAACTCTCCTTTAGTTGCATCATTAAATCAAGTATCTGTGCCTGTATAGTAACATCAAGGGCCGTTGTAGGTTCGTCGGCGATTAGAATTTCCGGATCACAGGAAAGTGCCATGGCTATCATTGCCCTCTGTCTCATTCCTCCTGAGAGTTGATGGGGATATTCATGAACTATTTTCTCCGGGGCTGGAATCTGAACGGCCTTTAGCGCCTCTATAGCCCTTTCCCAACTCTCCTTTTTGTTGAGTTTCTTATGAAGGATAAACATTTCCGAGATTTGATTTCCTATAGTAAACACAGGATTAAGAGATGTCATAGGTTCTTGAAAGATCATGGAAATTCTGTTTCCCCTAATCTCTCTCATTTGCTTCATGGTAAGATCGAGCAGGTTGGTATTGTCAAAATTAATGGTACCTTGAACAATTTTTCCTGGCGGCTCGGGAATAAGCCGCATTACGGATTGAGCGGTAACGCTTTTTCCACACCCTGATTCCCCAACCAGCCCAAGTGTTTCCCCCTTATCTATAAAAAAAGATACATCGTCTACTGCCTTAGCTGTGCCCTCAAAGGTATAGAAGTATGTCTTAAGGTTATCTACTTTAAGGAGATTGGAGTCGTTGTTCATATCATCA
>JAYEMW010000039.1:0-5541 GCA_034718555.1 Thermodesulfobacteriota bacterium | reverse complement strand
TCCAAGAGCACGTAAGCATGCACCTCAGTTCCATACAGATTCTTTGTCTCTGAAAGGATCTCAAGAAACCTTTTTTTGTCTTGATCATCACTGAATATATTCTTTCTTTCATTCCCCCTGCTGGTTATATGATACCAGGCACCCAGGGTATTCTATACGAAGAGGTCTAACCATAAAGACTAATTAGCAAAGTTATTTTAATTTGTCAATAGTTAAGGTTTGACCCTCTCTCCCCTTCAAAAAAAGATATTTTCTTATATATAGACACCAGAGGAGGAGAGACCGGGCTTGTCCAACAACCGGATAAGATCGTGGTTCGCTACGCTCTCACAACCTATCCTTATTCGTTAGGCGATATAACCCCATTTTTTGAATTGCACTTGTAATTTGGGATCATTTTTGAATGCCTGAAAATAGATAAATTCAGGAGCTAAATCTGCTCCATTAGCCCATACAACAGTTTTCAACTCTTCATCAACCTGAAAAGCTGAAAATTCTGATTTATTTTTTAATGACTCAAATACAGGACCTTCCAGTGCGCCAGATAAGTCCGCAATACCTACCCGTCCATTGTCGAATGATACTTTCACCTTATAATCATCAATGTATTTAGCGTCAGTGACATGAAGGAACATAATTATCACTCCAGTGGTTCAATTGGTTTTGGTGTCTCTTTTTTTCGGCAAAGTTCCCAATCTTCTATAATTTCTTCTTTGTGTAAATCATACCATTCCAAAACATGCCTAAGTGCTCGTTTTGGAAATTTACCCTCTACTACGCCTGTCAGAATGTTTACCATAATTTCATACTCACCATATTTTGCATGAAAATGAGGCGGAGCATGATCGTCCCAATACATGGCAATGATTATTCCAAGAAATCTGCTTATTACAGGCATGTAAGTTATCTCTTCTTTCGCCTAACGTTCCAGATGAGCGTCTTTGGAAACACCATGATGCGAGCACGTGGCATGTTTTACGGACGAACCTTGACTAAAAGCGACACGCCTCAATTCGCGTGCGTTTCCAAAGTACGCTCAATCTGGCTTGTTAGAACCATTCGCAGGCTCTAAACGTGTATTCTTGTCATATATCACCGTATGATATATCTATCCTTCTGTTTGCTTCTGTTTGCTTCTGTTTGTTTCTGTTTGCTTGTTTTCTCTTCATAGAACATCTCAGATTGCTTGTTAGGCAAGGCTTCTGACAAAATGTAAAGAAAAATGTAATATACGATTGCTCTTCGTGCAAAGAGATTTATTGTTCCATGATTTCATACAGTCGTATTCCTGTGCCCCAGTGGCCCGTAGCAAGTTTATTTTCATAGATAATATACAGAGTGTTGTCGAGTACATACGCCTCAAATTTCTCAATCACTTGTTCAGTACCCAACACGGTGTCTATTTCAACTCTATTGGTAATATCTTTGAAGAAAAGAGGATCGGGACTTAACGCTGCACTCAACAGAATGATATTTCTCGTTGGGCGAGTGTAATAGAAGAACGCATGCTTGCCCCCTAATATTACATCACCAGCGTTGCCACCCGATCGAGCTGCAATGTAGTTTTCTGGTCGTAGTGGCAAAGGATTGTCTTTATGTTTTTCAACAAGTTCGACGTTACGAGTCTTTTTATCCACTCGTACTTTTGCCCAGCCCAACTCACCGCGGGTTTGGTCAACATGATAAGAATCATACAATAACCAAAATGTTATGTCCTTCTCTGTCTCTTCAATTAATACATGTCCACCAGTACTTTCCAGGCTATCTTTCTCACCGCCTTCTTTCTCCCAGTCTTCTGTCACTTCCAGTTTGAAACTCGCATCGGTTGTAAATAATCCATCGGGACGATTATTAACCGCAGCCTTAACGCCACCATTGGTTGAATAAAAGACGACGAATAAATCATCACGTATTTGCAGTGCGTGATGAATAACCGCCCATGTCTCTTTCCCTGACAAACCTAATGCAACCTGCTTTTCTGTGGTGACTAGAGTCTGTGTATCAAACTCACGTACATGGCTGACCCATTTTCCATACCAGTCTCGCTGCCCACCCGTAGGCGATTCAAACAATCCGGTTGTGTATAACCATGTTTTTTTGCCATCATGCATGGCAACTTTTCCATGAGAATCAATGAGAAGTGAACCGAACCCTGCGTGTCCTACATCAGGCAGGAGGTTCTCATCATGATGGATTCTCTGTAGTTGTACATCTCCAAAAGCAATTGGCTTTGGTTCATTTTTTTGGGCGGCAAAACTGACTGGTACCATTAGAAACATTGTCGCTACTATTAAGTAGAAAATTTTACGATGTAATTTCATTTTTTTATCCTCATTTATTGGGTTTGTAGTTTTCAGATATGCAATTGTAACGTTGCAATCTGGTATATTCCTCCGCACACTTTCAAAGTGCACCGCATCGTCTTTATGTGTCCTCGTTTAAATCATATTCATCCCCCCCTTCTCAGTCGTCGTGGTAGGAATGCCGGTTACCCGGCACCCCACACACAGATCCCCGCATGAAGTTTTCCCTCACGGGGCTCCTCGGTTGTACTCGCTTCCGTGACAGGGAATTTTATTGATAAATTCCTGCATTGCTATTCCTCACAGTGAGGTTTGCTTATGTTAATCCGATCCTGCGTGTCCGGCATAGTTTCCTTTGCGAGCTACGTACTTCCGTCAGGTCCTTCCCCATGTAACAGGCTCTCCCTGTCTCAGAGTACTATGCCTGATCCGACTCCCACCCAGCCAGGATTCCTCCACTTCCGCTTCAGTTCCCCTTCCTGCTTTAGGATAAACTTAGGGTTACGAATAGTCCTGTTTCCGGGTTTTCCCCTCGTGCCTCAATATCGTCATCCCTTATTCTTCCGCAGGAGCTGAATGGGCCTCCCAAGTTCTTGTGTACATCTCTTCATACATGCCACGGCTTGAGAACTCCGCCGGTCCTTCTCATCCTCGCCATTAACGGATGGTTTTGTATTGCCTTCGGTGCACGTTACAACCCTCGGCAACCGGGAACAAGCTTATCTCGAAGCGATACCAGCACTTCAGGGAGCACGGTCTCCCCTACGGCCTGCATCATTCTCTGTGTACGCTTCGTGTGGGTCGTTCGACAATATGTCTATCCTTCCCAATCACGCAACACTCGATACGGGTGGCTGGCTAAGCCTTACCCGACAGGGACTTGCACCCTGTAAGATGCACCAAGCTTCACTTGGCGCGCCAACAGAGCAATAAGTATAAAAAGTACGTGTTATTATTGCATATAGGTTGCACTTTTTTCCCTCTATTACTATATTGAATAGCAAAATCTGTATAAAGTGTACATATATCACATATTTTGATGAATTTTTACACTCATTGCAATATTAAATAGAATATTATAGAAAATAAAACCAAGTTTCGTCCTAATCCAGAAGCGAAATTAATGGACCAGGTGAAAGAAGTTTTACGTTATCATCATTATGCCTATCGCACAGAAACTACGTATTGTCAATGGATTTTGCGGTATATTCATTATTACGGAGGAAAGACCCACCCACGAGAAATGGGGAGGCAACAAGTAGAAGCCTTTCTCTCAAACCTGGTTAGTCAAGGAAATGTGGCGTCATCCACACAACGTCAGGCTTTAAATGCGCTGGTTTTCCTTTATGGGCTCTCGCACTGCTATGGATATGCTATCGGATCAGTAACTAATCGTGCCCTTACTGGATTTAACTCTATATATCTGACCGCTGACGGCAAATACCGTTCATCCATCACAAAGGAGGGAAACCGTCCCTGCCACAGATACCCTCTCTTTCCCCTCAAGAAAATTAATCATCCAGGCATATCGGCGATGCGCTTTACCGAAGGCTTCCACGCATACCCTCCTCTGTTCGTCTGACTGCTATGAGATGTGGTTGGTCATTAAACAATATGCTTAGATATAAACGCCAAAACGAGTGCGCCATTCTGACATCAAGTT
The DNA here is from genome assembly GCA_034718555.1 of Thermodesulfobacteriota bacterium. Taxonomy (GTDB): domain Bacteria; phylum Desulfobacterota; class DSM-4660; order Desulfatiglandales; family B25-G16; genus M55B121. The sequence goes on along the minus strand of JAYEMW010000039.1, from coordinate 1,575 downwards.
GATGTAAAGTCTGTAGTCATCATCACAAAAAAATGTTTCCTGCCTGCGATTCCCGCGTTGCATTATATGATGCGGATATCCGGGAACTACTTGTTCGTGCTATGCGTGCCATAAGCAACTAATGTCATTATTGACACAAAGTGTGAATAAGTTAGTATTGTGTCCCCGTACTATAAGGAAATATCGTGCCTTGCTTTATTTTAATGTTTGGGTTCGATTAAATTATGTTTAATTTGAAACTCAATATTTTCAAAATGGTCGCATAGGAATCCGAGTTCATCCGCTTTTTGAGGAGAGTGAGCATGGTTAGATTCTGCCGCCATCCAACCTCCAAGGTCGCTTATTTCTCTTAAAGACATGTGTATTGTATGAATGCCTTTTTTTTTGGACATTTGATTTAAAGTACTTTTTAATTGTCCAAAAACAATAGCGTTTTTTATGATCAGATCGCACTCATAATCATCAAGTTCAACAGGGTATTTTTCATAATTTTCAGTCATATAAATTATTTGCTGTGGTTGCTTAGTATAATCGGTTTTTAAAAGCACCAGCTTTTTAAAATCCGTGTTCATTCCATTGTTGGCCATTTAAAATGCAAAAAGCTCTTGTAAACAATCGATAGTTGTTCTTTGTACACTTTTTGAAATCGTACCAATTTTTTTATTTAGTCTGGTTTTATCAACAGCTCTCATTTGGTCTTAGGGTCTGGAAATAAATAACTCATCGTTTTTGCATCCCAGCTTCAGACCATCTTTGGCCGATCCTCAATCGCAAAATCCTCAACGTGGCGCAACTACGCTTGCGGTTTTGCTCAATCGGATCGACCAAATCTGCCCTAAATCTGTGCGCCAATTCCAACGAGTTATTAATTTCCAGACCCTAAGAGAATTAACCTTTTTTTTCCTTGAAATGTGCATTGAATCCGGGTTGGAGATTCGAAACCTTTAGATGTCATCGGAGCAACAATAGCTAATTAAAGTTGTCATAAACACCCCCATTTATGATTTATGTATCCGTTCACGGGTTCAGCGTTCTGGGTTCAAAAGTTCAATAGTTAAAAACAGAATACATGAGCCTGAACGTTAAACTTGGACACCTAAGGTGGTTAACTCCAGGATGTTGCACTTAAAACAGGCTCTTCCGGAGATGTACTTCTTTCTTTCAAATATTAATTACTTAAAGGCCTATATACATGCCATGCATCGCACAGGCAGGAAGGCAACCCTAAACCTCTGAACCTTTTAGCCTGTGAACGCTTATTGATTTATATAATTACAATATAATCACATAATGAAGGGAATGTCTAATTGAATCTCCAAGGATCAAGGACCAACGCAGAAGTCAGGGGGCGGCCAGGGATTCCACTGTCCCGATTAAACATTGTAAGCAATTAATTTTCTATAAAGTTACAAAAACGGCTCGGCCCCTGCTATCGACTGAGCTGACATGTTCTGTCCCTGCAGTAGAGATGATTAAATATGAGCAGCATGTTCTAAAGTATCTACGATCCATTGATTTAAGCTTTTCCCTTCGGCCATAGCTGCACTGGCAATATTTGCATGAAGATTGGAAGGT
>JAYEMW010000038.1:0-5546 GCA_034718555.1 Thermodesulfobacteriota bacterium | reverse complement strand
AGAGTCGTCAAAATGATTTTTTATTTCAATCCATTCAACTTTTGAATGAATTAGAGATATAAATTCTTGTACATCCTCTTGAGAAAAATATTTTGTAAATTTGGGTCGTTGTAAAACTTCAATAAGTTCTTCAAATAGTTCGACACTAAAAAGAATAATAACATTATTTCTTGTTATCGCTTCTGATAATCCTGATAGAGTCTTTCCGATTAAAAAGCTAATCCAGATATTTGTATCAATTACAATCCTAACTATTTCTTTGTGCATTATATCTTTTTTCCCTAACTATCTCAACTTCACGAGTAATCTCATCCAGATCAATTTCATCAGTTTTTATTCTGCTTAGAAATTCTTTAAATCGAATAGGAAAAGTTTCTTTCTCTAGAATTTTAATTAACTCAATCTTTTTGTTTACATCAAATTGAGTAATTAGTGATTTCAATTGTGAGAAATCTACTGATAATGTTGCGTTCATACTTGCACCCCAAAAAATTAAATTACTTTATCTTTCTTTAATAATATCAAAATTAGTTTGATAATTCAAGAGTTTTCAAATGCTTGAAATGAATTTTAACCTTAACAAATAAAATATGAATTTAGGCGTTTAACGTTTGAGCTCAGGGGCGAGCTGGGTTTGCAACTCTGAACTTCGATTAACCTGAAGTATAGGCAGCAAGACTGAACTCCGAAAAACCGCGCTGCCCGCTCGTCCCTTGCAGCGTTTTGTTCGGCGCTTTTTGCCGTATTTCTTACTTTTAGATTGATAAAACTTACTTTACTTTCTGTGGTCTGGATTTCACTTTGGACCATCCATCTGTTTCCAAGAAACTTCCATCAATATTTTCCAGCATACTTAAAAACTTTGGCCAAGGAGCCGCAAAAGTGGAGATATTGGGTTTGAAATATATTCTGGCAGAGGGATCCATGGAGCCTATTACTGCCTTGGGATCTTCAGATCCAAGTTCGGATAAAGGAAACCCAACAATCGCATCGCAAGCAGTACAAAACGGGACAATAACACTGTACGGTGTCATTGTGTCGAAATTTGCCAAACCATGGAGGCCGGCAATGACATCAGGAGTAGCAAAGAAAATAACCACCTGCGGTTCATCATGCTCTTCAAGTGTATCCCAGCGCTTAAACACAAGGTATTTCCCCGGAGCCTTTTTAGGAGGACGGTGTTTATACATGCTCTCCACATGGGCATAGCTTTTCTTAACACGCTCAATATTGCAGATATAGTTCTTCACATCCTCTGATAGATTGATATCAAAGCCAAAAGGAAGGAATGATCCAAAGCAGCCCAGGTTTTTCATATTAAAGGCACGTGAACGACCTTGCTTAACTGGAGCAATTTGACTGAAAATACACGTGTATCCTTTTTTGTTGGGTTTTGGATGATCTGGAAATTTCACATCCCCCAACCCATTGGAATAAAAGCAGACAATGGGGAGTTCACTATTTGGAAAGTATTTATTCCATGTTGCTATAAAACGATCTTTGATTTCAATATTCACAAATATTCTCCTTTATAAATTCAACCAAACATTATTAATAGCTCCATTGCATCATAAACTGATTATTACTTGTACTGCCGAACATTTACGTATAAGGCAAATTTGCCTGATATCCTGATATTGAACAGACAAACAGGCAAATTTGCTTGCTTTCAATATTCAATATAATATATTGTTTTTAATCATGAAAACTATAAAAAAAGAAGAAAGCTATGTCAAGTAAGATTCTTGATGATATAGAAGAGAGAGTGCCATACCTACACTGTTGACAAAAGAACATTAACCAAGGATTACAATATTAAGAATAACTACAAAAAAAACAGAAGAAAAACAGTGTCAACCATTTAAAGGCTCTTTGTCAAGAAAGGAGCAAGGGTTATCAGACCTCAGCTATTTACTAAAAACCACACGAAACATTTTTTATTCTCTCAAAGCGGAGCATCAAATATGGATCTTTTTCTATTTTCTCCCTTAGCCTCACTTTGTTCCGGCTGAATGCCGAGGCGCTAATGCCTCCTAATCTTTTTCCCATCTGTGCAAGATTCATGTTCCTGCTCAAATATACACGATATAACAGTAATATTTTTAAGTCCTTTATCCCTGGAATTTCACTTATGTCATGTTTTGGAAGATGATTTTTACACACCCAATTTATAAAATCATCTGAACCTAATACAGCCTGCCCCTTAGCATCTTCCTATGAGCCTGTCCGAGAATGCCCTTTTTTCTCAACTCTTTGTCATGCTCAAAAAATTATCCTCGGAATATCAACTATATACCTGCGGTAATTTTTTTCGCATTCCTCGATTTGAGAAAAAATTACTATTCTCGGACAGGCTCATAGAAGCCTATATTCGCCTTTCCAAGCAATCGTTCTCAAAATATTTGAGCAGAACTTCAAGTCCTGCTCAAAGTCTAATCAAGGATTTAGTTAATCTATGGAAAACTCTGAAATTTTAAAAAATATAAAAAAAGATAAATTCTTTCTTGCTATATTAGCACATTAGTTGTATTAAGGGTGGTTTTACTTTTACAATCCTGTATTGTAATATAACATAGAAGATAAGAGAGAGATTAAAATATAAGGAGACGTTAATGATCCGTGATACTAAATATTTACGAAATATAGGTATCAGCGCGCATATTGATTCAGGCAAGACTACCCTAACAGAAAGAATACTTTTCTATACAAAAAGGATATTTGCTGTTCATGAGGTAAGGGGGAAGGATGGAGTCGGCGCAAAAATGGATTCCATGGAACTTGAAAAGGAAAGAGGTATTACGATTTCCTCTGCTGCAACATACTGTGAATGGGATGGGTATAATATTAATATTATTGATACGCCAGGACATGTTGACTTTACCATAGAGGTTGAGCGTGCCTTGCGAGTTCTCGACGGCTCTATTTTAGTGCTCTGCGCCGTAGGAGGTGTGCAATCCCAGTCTATTACAGTAGACCGCCAGATGAATAGAAATAAGGTTCCTCGGGTGGCCTTTATAAATAAATGTGATCGATCGGGCAGCGATCCCTATCGGGTTGTAGATCAACTGCGCAAAAGACTTAACCATAATGCTGTACTCATGCAAATACCTATTGGACTGGAGGGAAATTTTTCCGGTGTTATAGACCTAATAGGCATGAAGGCTGTTTTATTTGAAGAACCCTTTGGTGAAAAGGTTAAGACTGAAGAGATTCCCCCTTCTCTTCTTGACGAGGCTATGAATAAGAGGGAGGAATTACTGGATGCTGCATCTATGTTTTCTGATAAATTAATGGAGGCAATTCTTGAAGATAGCGTAACCGAGGAGTTGATACACGAGGCTGTAAGATTGGGTACGATTTCAAGGGAATTAACCCCTGTCTTTATTGGTTCAGCCTATAAAAATATAGGTGTTCAGCCTTTGCTGAATTCCGTTATAAATTATCTTCCATCACCTGTAGACATAGAAAACAAAGCCTTGGACATGGACCAGGAAGAAAAAGAGGTTTCTCTTTTTTCAAAACCTGATGCACCATTAGTAGCCCTGGCATTTAAATTAGAGGTAAGTCCTTATGGACAACTTACATATCTAAGGATATACCAGGGGTCTATTAAAAAGGGAGATAACCTGGTAAACACGAGGAACAAAAATAAGATTAAGGTAGGGAGACTGGCCAGGATGCATGCCGATGAGATGGAAGAAATCTCAAAGGCGAACGACGGTGATATTATAGCCCTCTTTGGGGTCGATTGTTTTTCAGGGGATACTTTTACTGACGGTTCCCTAAACTATACCATGACATCAATGCTCGTTCCGGAGCCTGTAATTTCCCTTACAATATCACCTAAGGATAGTAAATCAAATGACAATGTTGCTAAGGCCTTAAACAGGTTTATCCGGGAAGACCCAACCTTTAGGTCCTGGGTGGATGAAGAGTCCGGGCAAACTATCATATCCGGTATGGGCGAATTGCATCTTGAAATATATGTTGAAAGAATGAAAAGGGAGTTTGGAGCGGAAGTAGAGACAGGAATTCCACAGGTTGCCTACCGTGAGGCAATATCACGAATGGCGGAATTCAATTATGTACACAAGAAGCAGACCGGCGGCGCCGGCCAATATGGGAGAGTGGCCGGCTTTATGGATCCATTGGATAAAGGAGATTATGAATTTGTCAATCAAATAAAAGGCGGTGTAATTCCTACGGAATTCATTCCTGCTGTTGATAAGGGTTTTCAATCCTGTCTTAAAAAAGGCATTCTCATAGGTTACCCGGTGCTTAAGGTCAGGATTACTGTGAATGATGGTCAGTATCATCCTGTAGATTCGTCTGAAAAGGCCTTTACTCAGGCTGCTGTTGGGGCCTTTAAACAAGCCTATTTAAAGGCAAAGCCTGTAATATTAGAACCGATTATGAAGGTATCCGTTGAGTGTCCTTCAGAGTTTCAGGGTAATGTGATGTCCTCTATTAATCAACGGAGGGGTATGATTATGAGCTCTGCGGAAGATGGGGTTTTTACAACTATTGAAGCAGAGGTTCCCTTGGCAGAGATGTTTGGATACGCCACCACCTTAAGGTCTTTGACTCAAGGAAAGGCGGAGTTTACAATGGAATTCTCTAAGTATTTAAAAGTACCTAAGTCAGTAGAAGAGGAGCTCATATCGAAACACAAAGAAAGATAAAAAATGAGGGGGTAAGAATGGAAAAATATTTAAAAATAAGTCCTCTGAAAATACTGGAAAAATCAAGTCATAAGGAATTGGGAAAGGGCAATTTAGGTGTATTAATATCAAGGGCAGGCGTGGGCAAGACTTCATGCTTAATACATGTTGCGCTTGATAGATTATTTAGAAAAGGAAAAATTGTTCATGTTTCCCTGAAAGATACACCGGAAAAGGTTATTTCCTACTATAATGTTATATGCCTTGATGTCTTTAAGTCCTTAGCCTTAGATATGGAAGATGAACAGGAGGTGCGGACTTTTTTGGATAAAAATAGAATTATATTGGCATATTTAAAGGAAAGTTTTGGGCTTGACAGGCTGAGTAAAAATCTGAAAAACCTGATAGAAGATATCAACTTTAAGCCTGACACACTTATTATCGATGGTTTTGATTTTGAAGAATCAGACAAAAATGCATTTGAAGAATTTAAAGAAATGGCAAAGGAATTCCAGGTAGAAATATGGTTCTCTGCTCTTTCTCACAGGCATATAGACAAGGTTAATGAAAGAGGAATACCATTTCCTTGCAGTAATTTTGATGACCTTTTCAACCTAATTATTCAGTTACAACCAACACAAGAGGGACTATTTTTGAAGCTTTTAAAGGACAATGAGGTAAAGCTAACGCCTGATATTACCGTAAGACTGGACCCTAATAATTTTTTTGTAATAGAACAATGATCTTATGCTCTGCCTCGACGTAGGAGGCTGTCCGAGAATGTCCTTTTTCCTCAACTCTTTGTCATGCTCAAAAAATTATCCTCGGAATATCAACTATATACCTGCGGTAATTTTTTTCGCATTCCTCGATTTGAGAAAAAAT
>JAYEMW010000037.1:0-5558 GCA_034718555.1 Thermodesulfobacteriota bacterium | reverse complement strand
ATATAACATTTACGTATAAGGCAAATTTGCCTGATATCCTGATATTGAACAGGCAAACAGGCAAATTTGCTTGCTCTCAATATTCAATATAGATATATTGTTTTTAATCATGAAAACTATAAAAAAAGAAGAAAGATATGTCAAGTAAAATTCTTGATGATATGTGCGATGTGATGCGACGGCGACACTATTCGATTCGTACGGAGCGAAGTTACTGCGAATGGGTGAAGTGCTTTGTGCTTCACTTCAATATGAAGTCGCGGGATGACCTGAGTGAAGGAGAGAAGAAAATCGAAACGTATCTGACGTTCCTGGCTCGCGATAGAAATGTGGCGCCATCGACACAGAATCAAGCGCTGAATGCGCTGGTCTTTCTATATAAACATGTGCTAAAGCAACCACTGAACGAGAAAATCAATGCCGAACGGGCAGCCAGGAAGGTCAAGATTCCTGTTGTCTTGACTCGGGATGAGACAAAGCGGATCATTGGTGCAATGACCGGAATTCATCAGCTTGTTGTCAAACTGCTGTATGGTTCTGGGTTGCGCATCACTGAGTGTCTGAGGCTGAGAATACATGATATTGACTTTGATATGAAGGCGCTGACAGTCCGCAGCGGCAAAGGGGACAAAGACAGAGTCACGACATTTCCCCCCAGTCTGGAAACGCCGTTGGAGGCGCATTTGGGGCATGTCAAAATTGTCCACGAAGGAGATCTTGCCAACGGATAAGGCGAAGTCTACCTGCCCCACGCTCTTGCCAGGAAATACCCCAATGCCGCAAGGCAGTGGCAATGGCAGTACGTCTTCCCCGCTCAAAGCCTGTCAACCGACCCACGCACAGGCATTGTCCGCCGTCACCATCTGGATCCCAGTCCCATCAACAAGGCAATTGCAAAAGCCGTGCGGACCGCCGGTGTCCAGAAGCAGGTCAGTGCGCACACGTTTCGCCATTCGTTTGCAACGGATTTGCTCCGGCGAGGCACAGACATCCGTACGATCCAGAGTCTGCTGGGCCACAAAGATGTGCAAACCACAATGATCTACACACACGTTCTACAGCAAGGCGGCGAAGGCGTGATCAGCCCGCTTGAAGATTTAGAGCTTTAAATAAAAGAAGGAACCCCATATTGAAGTGGGTGAAATGCTGGTTCCTTTGAAGGGGGCAAAATGGCTGATTTAAGCCTTTAGTGACTTAAATAAATCTTCAATCATCAATCGTCAATCTTCAATTTGGTTCTCCCATTCCTGTGCCAGGTTCAGCTCCAGATCACACTGGAAGCATCTCTTTGCCTCTTCTATTGCCTGTTCTTCTGTAAAACCCAGCTCAACCTCGGGGAATCCATTATGCCTTTCTGAAACAGGCAGGGCAGGCATTTTCGACCTTTTCAGGTCTGCAAACCCCTCTTCTCTCTTTCCGTCATAGGCACTGGGATCAGGTCTTTCTACAAGCACCTCATCTATTATGCCATCACCGTCTAATGACCGGTCAATAGATTCTGCAGCCCTTCTTCCGGCTGCAATGGCATCTATGATGGTGCCAGGGGCCTTGGCTGCATCGCCACCGGCAAAGACGCCCGGCACAGTGGTTTCAAGTGTTTCATAATCGACTTTTATAAGACCGTTTTCTGCCATTATGGGGTTCTTATCATCAAGAAAAGAAAAGTCTGTTGCCTGGCCTATTGCCAGTATGACCTGGTCTGCCTGAACGGTCTCTGTGATGGTTGCAAAGCTTGGGCAGAAATTTCCTTGATTATCAAAAACCGATGTGCATCGGACGAGCTCTATCTGGGAGACCTTTCCATTGTCTTCTAATATTCTCTTTGGTCCCCAGGAAGGCATTAATTTAACCCCTTCTTCGCGGGCCTCTTCAATCTCCCAGGGGTTAGCAGGCATTTCTTCAAGGCTTTCAAGGCAGGTCATGGTTACCTCCTTGGCCCCACGGCGCAGTGCAGTCATGGCTACATCAACAGCCACATTACCTCCACCGACTACTAACACCTTTTCTTTCAGGGAAATTTCTTTTCCCTCACTTACCTCGCACAGGAAGTCTACCCCCCAGAGCACGTCATTCAGGTCTGCGCCGGCAATATCAATTTTTCTACTTAGTTGAGCGCCAACAGAGAGAAAAATAGCGTCATATCCATCATCCTTCAATTCATCTAAGGAAAAATCCCTTCCAAGCTTTTTTTCCGTTTGCAATTCAATGCCAATATCCAACACCTGCTTAATTTCTTTATCGATTATCTCCCTTGGCAGGCGGTATGCCGGTATGCCGAATCGCATCATTCCACCAGGCTCTGATCGTTCTTCAAGAATAGTGACCTTATGGCCTTTTTTTCGTAAATAAAATGCAGCGGTCAGGCCGGCAGGGCCGGCCCCGATAATTGCTACCTTATGGCCGGTATCATCCTCTACATGGTTGATTTTTTCCGGTATGTCCCCTGCATTATCTGCCGCATATCGTTTAAGAGAGCATATTGCAATAGGTCTGTCAAAGACCTCTGTTCGCCTGCAAACAGTCTCGCATGGATGGGTGCATACGCGGCCTAATACGCCTGGAAAGGGGACCTTTTCCCTGATCACCGCATAGGCCTCAGCCGGTTTTCCCTGGGCTATGCGTCTAAGGTATTCCGGTATATCAATCCTTGCAGGGCACGCATAAGTACATGGGGGCCACTCAGGCACAAGTTCCGGGGGAGACATTGCCCGGAGTGGTCTAATTATATTGAGTATCTCTATTCCATTAGGGCACACCCCTTCACATCTTCCACAGGTTGTACATTGCCATGGAAAGGGCGAGGCTGAAATCTCCTCTATTAAACCAAGCTCAACATGTCGTAATATGCGTCTGACATTAAAGCCTCCCTCGCCTGTAAGAGGACAGGCAGAGCTGCAGCATCCGCACTGCTCGCATGCCCTGAACATGTTTGCATTATCCGGTAGTCTTTCTGCTAATTGGGTATTGTTTATCATAACTTTATTTCATATATAAATTTTTATTTTTGGCTTGTTCTTCGCTGCTCCTTACTCCTTACTGCCTACTGTCTACTGCCTACTCTCATCAAGACCAAGCGCCTTGACCATATTTCTCATGGTATTTGCAAATTTTGGCCCGTCAGCCGCCGAACACCATACGTTCCATAGTTTCTCCGGGTCATAGCCCTTTCTTGCCAGTCTCTTCTTTGCCTTTTCAATCCTCTTTTCCGCTGCGTAGTTTCCTGTGATATAATGGCATGTTGGAAATTCACAGCCTGCCACCAGCACGCCTGCCGCACCGAGCTCAAAGGCCCTGTCAATAAATTTAGACGCCACCCTTGCTGAGCACATTACCCTTATGAGCCTTGCATTTGGGGGGTATTGCAGCCTGCTGACCCCTGCCATGTCCACCCCGCCTAATGCACACCAGTGACACACAAAGCCTATAATTTTTTCCTCTGGTTTCTCCTCCAGGGCTGCCTCAACCTGGGCAAGTATCTGATCGTCCGAGTAATGAATAATTGTAATGGCGTTTTTCGGGCAATCAGCGGCACAAAGGCCACAGCCCTTGCAAAGGGCCTTGATTACCTTTGGTTTTTCATCAACCCACTGTATGGCGCTATAAGGGCAGTTCTTGGCGCATAATCCACAACTGTTGCATGCCTCAAGGTCAATATCAGCAACAATTCCCGCTGCCTCTATATACCCCCTCTTCATTGGTATGGATACCCTCATGGCGGCCCCAATGGCCTCTTCAAGGCTGTCCTTCAAATTCTTTGGAGATCTGGCACACCCGCAAAGGGAAATTCCGTCAGAGGGAAAATCCAATGGCCCGAGTTTTATATGGGCCTCCTGAAAAAAACCGTCTGAATTGGTTGAGACCTTTAGATGTCCTTTTACACTGTCTACCGATTCATTTCCCTCAAAGCCTGTAGTGAGAACAAGCAAGTCAGATGGCATTTCGAATTCTCTGCCGATAAGAATATCGTGGACAGAAATTATTAGATTGCCGTTATCTTTTTTTAGTTCCGGGTAATGATCATCTGGAAAACGGATAAATTTAATGCCCGCCTTTTTTGCATTTTCCAGTTCATGTCCCTCCTCCTTTATCATGCTGAGGTCCCTGTACAGGATATGAACGTTTGTTCCTTTGTTTAGTTCTTTGATGGCAAGGGCATTTTTAACCGATACATAACAGCCGATATTACAGCACCCCCTTAGCTCATTTTTGGAATTAACGCAGTTGATAATAACCACATTTTTTGCATCGCCGATTTGATTATCATTTAACATGCTTTCAAGCTGCAACTGGGTTACTACTCGCGGGTCCTCGCCGTATTCATACAGACCCTTCGGTTCAATTTCCTGCATGCCTGTTGCCACAACAACAGTGGATGCATCAAAATTTTCGCTTGCCCCGTGGTCATTCACAGTGACCTTGTAGTTGCCTATATAACCTTCAACATTTTCAATCTCGGCGCTTGTATATACCTTGATGTGTGGATGGGCCTCTACTGATTTGATCTTCTCCTTAGTTAGATCATCGGCAAGTATTTTTTCCTGGTCGTGAGATATATAATGGAGTTTGTTTAATAGTCCTCCAAGCCGGGGTTCTTTTTCTACAATGATGGCCTTCAAGCCCTGGTCTGCAATATTCAGGGCAGCCGTCATGCCTGCAATACCTCCCCCTATGATAAGGCACTCATCCTTAACAGGTAGTTTTATCTCCTCGCCTTCTTCAAGTAGGTTGGCCTTGGCAACACCCATTTTTACAAGGTCCTTTGCCTTTTCAGTGGCCTTTGCCGGGTCAGCCCTGTGAACCCATGAGACCTGCTCCCTGATGCTTACGAATTCAAGAAGGTAGGGGTTTACGCCTGCCTCTTTCACCGTCCTTTTAAAAAGGGGTTCATGGGTTCTGGGGGTACACGATGCAATAACAACCCTGTTCAGGTCGTTTTCCTTTATCATATTTTTCATGGCGGCAAGATAGTCTACAGAACAAGACCACCGCCCTTCATCGGCAAAGACAACGCCTTCAAGGCCCCTGGCATATTCAACAACGGCCGGCACATCTACAACACTTAAAATGTTTGAGCCGCAATCACAGACAAATACGCCTACCCGTATATTTTCATCCATTTAAAAAATCCTTTTTTTGACGATTGAAACTGGAAACTCGAAATTGGAAATTTGACAATCTCGCAAAAAGTCTCGAAATCGTCATGCCGGGCTTGATCCGGCCTCCAGAACGTATTTCATTTACTGGATTCCGGCTTTCGCCGGAATGACGGAAAAGAGAATTTTTGAATTTTTTACGATTCCATCAAACTTGGTATAAATTTGGACTGCAATAGTGCTATGTGCTCCAGTCAGTTTATTAAATCTATAAGATAGGTAGTGATCAAGAAATCAATCTTAGAATATGCAATTCCCTTACATATTCAGTTTCCCCGCCTAGGAGGCTGTCCGAAAATGCCCTTTTTCCTCAACTCTTTGTCATGCTCAAAAAATTATCCTCGGAATATCAACCATATACCTGCGGTAATTTTTTTCGCATTCCTCGATTTGAGAAAAAATTGC
>JAYEMW010000036.1:1749-5563 GCA_034718555.1 Thermodesulfobacteriota bacterium | reverse complement strand
CCGTAAGAGCCATGTATTTGCAATGCCTTTCTGGCAACCTCCTGAATGGCAGGCACAACAAAAAGTTTCAGGGCAGCAGAGTCTACCTGGAAATCATCGCCGGCATCCTGCTTACAGGCAACTCTATATGTCCACCATCTGCAGGCCTCTATTGAAGCATGCATCTCTGCGAACATCCATTGAAAACCCTGCATTGCTGTCATGGGCCTTCCCCTGACCGTCCGCTCGTTTGCAAACTTAAGAGATTGATTAAGGCATTCCTGGCCCATTCCAGTCATAAATGCCATCTGCTGAATCCTCTCCCCTGCAATCCACCTTAGTAATATATGAAATCCTTTTCCCGGTTCACCAAGTATGTTCTCCTGCGAGACCTTCACATCTTTAAGAAAAACGTCTACCAGTCCCTGTCCGGCCAGACCCATTAGAGACCATGGCTTAGACCAGGTATATCCCTCGGAGCCTTTGTCAACCATATAAGCCGTAACCTTTCCTGTGTCGTCTTTCGCATAAAAAACGCCGTGCCCGATTTTATGTCCATTGGTGATAAACCTTTTTGTTCCGTTTAGCCTGTAGTAATCTCCATCCTTTTTCGCTGTCATGGTAATTGCTGTAGGATCTGATCCAGTAGCCGGCTCGGTAAATGCCATAGACGCATAATTTGAACCATCGCAAAGAGGGGGTATAAATTTTTTCCTGATCTCTTCTGAACCCCAACAATAAATTGTCTCTGCAATGCTGTTATTCAGGGCCATCATAAAAACCGCGGCTGATGCAGTCTTTGCCAACTCCTCTGCAACTAATATTACATTTAAGGCACTTGACCCGATTCCCCCGTATTCCCTTGGCACCATCATTCCAAGCATTCTTGCCTTGGCAAATTTTTCCAGGAGATCATCAGGGAGGACATCCTCCCTTTCTATCTTTTCAGAGGCAGGCTCAATTTCTTTTACTGCAAAATCTCTCGCCGCCTTTACCATCATCTTGCTTTCGCCTGATAATGCAAAATCCATTGATTTCTCCTTCCTTCTTAAAATCTAATTGATTGTCTATAATTTCTATTCTGATGAAATATGGTTAGACTTACTCTTTGAGAAAAGCACAATATCTCCGTGTTTTCCGTGTCTCTGTGGTGAGTATGTTTATAGGCCGACAATGGCAATGCTGACCACATTCATCTGCGGCAGGCCTCCTAAGTTATGGGTAAGACCGACAACAGGATCATTTATCTGTCTCTCTCCTGCCTCACCCTGAAGCTGTTTATACATCTCATACATCATTCGAAGCCCGGATGCCCCTATAGGATGGCCGAAGCATTTTAATCCACCGTCAGGCTGTGATGGTATTTTACCTTTTATGGTAAAAAAACCGTCTTCTATGTCATTCCTTGCCTTGCCCCTTTCAGATATCTGTAAATCCTCATAGGTGACAAGCTCAGTTATTGAGAAACAATCATGGACCTCTATCATGCTCAATTCCTCCCGAGGGTTTTTTATTCCGGCCTCTTTATATGCCCGGGACGCTGTTCTGGTAGTTGTCTCTACATACGTACCGTCCCAGTCAGTATACCCTAGCTCTTCTCCAGAGCTCACACCTATTTGAAGGGCCTTGACAAAGACAGGGTTTTTCCTGAAATTTTTTGCCATATCTGCCCTGCATACAATAGCGGCTGCCGCACCGTCGCTTACGCCGCAACAGTCAAAGAGCCCAAGAGGGGATGCAATAATGGGCGCATTCAAAACATCCTCCTCTGTTATGATTTTCTGAAGGTGGGCCTTTGGATTTTTTGCCCCATTTTTGTGACTGTTTACGGATATTTTGGCAAGGGCCCTTTTACCTTCTTCTGTGGACAAATTATATTTAGAGAAATACCTGTTGGCCATCATTGCAAATGAGCCTGGTGCGCTAAGGCTTGGAAAGGTTACACGGTTTTTTGTCCCCAGAATCGTGCTGAATTCTGGAAGGCCGCCGTATCCTGTGTCTTTTAATTTTTCCGCACCAAGTGCCAGGGCAATGTCATAGGCCCCGGAGGCAACACCGTACACAGCGCCCCTTAATGCCTCAGAGCCGCTGGCACATAGATTTTCAACCCTGGATACAGGTATAAAGGGCAGCTTCAATGTTCTACTTAACGGCAAAGCAGATTTACCTACATTTATTTCCTCATAACAAGAGCTATACCATGCTGCCTGAATGTCGTTTTTTTCAATGACTGCATCATTAATGGCCTCGATAAATGCCTCAACAATTAAATCTTCAGAGCCCATGTCCCAATGCTCTCCAAATTTAGTGCAACCCATCCCTATAATTGCAACTTTATTCTTTATTCCTTCACTCATTATATCCCCACACTGGTACAGCCTTCCAAAAATATCCTATAATGCCCCCTCTTTGGTCTACATACCGTCTTCTGAATGTCATTTCCACTTCAGTTCCGATTTTTAGTGAATCAATGTCGCAATCGGTGAGATCAAACCAGAACCTTCCGCCTCCTTCAAAGTCTATCACTGCATATATTGCCGGCGGATTAGGCGTATAGGATAACAGGTCGGCTGTAAAACTGAATATCTTGCCTTTTTTGTCGGAAAATCTGTATGGCTCCATTTTATCAACGGCCTGACAGCCGGGATTAACACATACCTTTTGTGCGGGATATTGGGGTGTTCCGCATTCTTTACACCTTGTGCCGCACAAGCCTAATATCTCTCGCCTGTCTCTCCATGTCAAAGACATGGCAGTATAAGGAATGGCCTCCGCCCTTATGCCCCCCTCTGGTGAAATGAGGCCCCTGAATGCAAGATATTTCTCGTAGCTTTTCAGCTCTTTTTTAGACTGTAGGGATTTTTTAATGGCCCTTTTTTTTCTCTGGATACTTTCTATATTGTCCGTGACCTGAAACAGCAAGGCATCGCAACCATTTCCATATCCTGCAACAATAAGCCTTTGGCCTGGAATTGCTTCTTCGAGGGCGGATATTAACAACATTAAGGGATATGCCGTTCCAGTATTTCCCATGTCATTCATGAGGTGGTCATGTGTCTGTTCAGGACCAAAACCTAATGTCCTGCATATGGATGCGTGATCTCTCGGGTAAATCCCTGGAAATATGATCTTATTAATATCTCCAGGATTTTGTTTATATTTATCCATGAGGCCTGAAATAGATTCAACTATGAATTTCTTATAGCCTTCTTCTCTTCCAAATCTGTCCTCCCAAGCCCTGTCCGTTTTATCGTTCTCTGTCCTCCAGGCGCCGGGAAAATCATAGGAAACGCTGTACGACCCCTCCCATTCCGCAATCACATCTTTATCGCCAATAAGCAGGGATGCCGCTCCATCGCTAAATCCAAGCTCTTGAGAACTGCCTGGCTTGCCAAGTCTCATATCTGATGCACACACAAGGGCGCTATGGGCTGCGCCTGAGCTAATTGAATTTAAAGCTGAAATTAACGCAGATGTGCCGGCCCTGATAGATCCTGTCAAGTCAAAGGTGCTGATTTTACTGCTGATATCCAGGGCCGTGCCTATTATTCCTGCGCCGCACCTCTCACTGAAAGGCGATGTGGTAGTGGCAAAGTATAATTGCTCTATGCCTTCCCTGTCCCTGCCCTCTAAGCAATTCATTCCAGAGGCTACTGCCATGGTTATGCTGTCTTCATCAAAATTGGCTACGCATTTTTCTCCCTTCATAAAGGTTGCCTGGTGAAGCCAGCCCATTGCCTTAAAAATAGTTTCCCTTTTTATGCGATTTACCGGCAAAAAACCGCCATAAGACACTATACCAATCATTTTAAATTTCCCATGTCTTCAAAATTTA
>JAYEMW010000036.1:0-1649 GCA_034718555.1 Thermodesulfobacteriota bacterium | reverse complement strand
TTTCCATAGAGGCCAACACCTCCAATATTATGTACCAGCCCTATTTCCGGATTTTTTACCTGCATCTCTCCGGCCTCTTCCCTCAACTGAAGGACAATTGTTCTTATCTGAGAACCGCCTGTAGCCCCTATCGGATGGCCTTTTGAAAGAAGACCACCATCAACATTGACTGGTATGCTTCCCTCTTTATATGTTTCCTTGGATGCAATTAAATCCTTTCCTTCCCCAGGTTTTGCAAACCCTAAATTTTCATAGGCCATCATCTCTGCAATGGTAAAACAGTCATGTACCTCAGCAACATCAATGTCCTTTGCAGTAACACCGGCCATTTTATAAGCCTGTCTTCCCGCCTCAACACCAACGCTTAGGCCTGTAAGCATTTCTCTGCCTGCCATGTTAACAGTCTCAGACGCAGCGCCAACCCCGAGAACCCATACAGGTTTATCATGCATTGCCTTTGCCTTTTCCTCGCTGGCTAAGATAATACAGGAGCTGCCGTCTGCGTTAGCGCAACAATCACCAACCCTGAGGGGTTTAGCCACATTAGCAGACATATTGCTTTCCGGGTCGGAAAACATATCCATTGTCACAGGTTTTCTATAAACGGCCTTTTCATTGATCTGCCCATAAGAAGCAGCCTTCACCCTTATCCTTGCCAAATCCTCCGGGGTTGTGCCGTATTTCGCCATATGGGCCTGGGCATACATTGCATAATATGCAGGCATCATAGTTCCAAAAGGGGCTTCCCATTGGATATCCGCCCCTCTTCCCATTCTTTCCTGTGATTCGCTGGATGAAATCTCCGACATTTTTTGAAAGCCTACGACTGCAACAACATCGTGTAATCCAGCCATGATCATTGAATAAGCCACTTTGAGCGCTGTACTGCTTGAAGAACATACAGACTCAACATAAAATGTCGGCTGGGGGATCAACCCAAGATATTCAGCAATTACCCCTGCAGGTGATCTCTGTTTATCATATTCCGGTGCAGACGCAATAATAGATGCGTCAATATCCTTGGTTTGAATCTTTGCGTTTCCCATGGCTTCCTTAAAGCCCTCAAAGGCGAGCTCCCTTATTGAACCAGGGTATCCTCTTACAAAATTGCTCTGCCCTACCCCTATAATTCCAACTTTTTTCATATATAACCTCCCTTACAGGTAAATTTATTGGTATCCGTTCACGGTTCAAAGGTTCACGGTTCAAAGGTTAATTGCTTTGCAATTATCCTACATCTTTTTGCTTTTAACTTCAGCATAAATTAGCTTGACGTATTGTAAGAATCCAATGAATCCTGCATTGGATTCACAATCGAAGTTTTGTTTCGGGAGTATATGTCATGCCCCTAAATCAGTCTAACCTCAAACCCTGAACCCTGAACGGTGAACCCGTGAACGGTTACTATTTATTGTTTCCCTCTGTAGATACTACTACCTTATATCTTTTTTATAGAGAGGGGTAAAGGAAAAATTAGTCTTTTTCCTTACACTGCTCCCAAATCAGAGAGTAGTTCTTCCGAAGTTTTCACTGAAAGCAAGGGGAAAAGGGCAGTCTTTCTATATAGGTTAAGTGTGTCTTCATGTACCTTTTCCGTTGTTGCGGCTGAGCAATCAGAGACAATGATGGTCTTAAAGTCATGGGCTATG
>JAYEMW010000035.1:0-5565 GCA_034718555.1 Thermodesulfobacteriota bacterium | reverse complement strand
AATGTCGGAGATGCCCTGGTCTGCCTGCGCTTTGCCTTAGGGCTTGAGACGCCCACTCAGGAAGACACAGCCCATGGAGATGTGGCCCCTCTTGATATCAATGGTCAGCCGGACCCGGATGGAAATATTACAGTAGGCGATGCCCTTGTAATCTTAAGAAAGGCACTGGGCCTGGTGAGTTGGACCCTGGCACCAACCACAGGGGAACTTATTAAATCCCAAACCATAGGCGCTGAAGGTGGCACAATTATCCTTGATGATTTTTCTTTGACTATTCCGTCAGGTGTCTTTGATTCAGATGTTAAACTGGAACTATATGATTTAACCGGATCCCTCCCCTTTGATGAGGATATTGTAACAAAGACATTCAGATTAAAGGGGCTACCTGATGATTATACCCAGCCCCTTATACCGGACATAAAGTACAGCGGCACCCTCTCTGATGAGAGCTTTATCGTGGTTGGGGCGGAGGTATTTATACCCAGCCTGTCAACAACGGATATGGCATACCATCTTTTCCCTGCAGCAGATTCATCTAATTTTCTCACCTATAGTCCAGTAGGCGGCTCAAGGTCATTAAAATCCAGTGATTACACATCCAGATCAAATTCAAGTCGTAACTTTTTAGACTTTTTTGGCATAACCGGATGGTCTACCTACAAAGCCAATGAAAATCTGAGATCTAATGGCGCCCCAGGGCATTTCATCATTAATTATCCGACTTGGTGGGTAAGTAGATCAGATTTAGATCCTCTCTTCCAATATCTTGAAGAGGCATATACTACCTACGAAAATATGGGTTTTAGTTATGGCGGCAGAACCAAGTGGCCTGTTGAGGTAAATGTAATGCACCTTGCCTCAGATACCTATGGCCACTTCTGCCTAGCTTTTTTGGGAAATAACTATGTAACACTGGAATTCAACATGTTTAAGCTCGGCAACCTGTCTGAGCTTCGCAGGACAGCAGGCCATGAGTTCTTCCATCTTATTCAGTACCTCTATGACTCACGAGACAAAATTTCAAGAAACTCAAAAAGAAATGCACGTACCATATCCATCCAGTGGTTAAATGAGGCAACAGCAGTATGGGCAGAGGAAAAATTTACCAACATACCTAATTATGTCTCCCCCATACGTGACGGGCACGAGATGGCGCCATTTGACGGCATGGAGGCTGGGTCTGGTGGAAACATAGTTCAATCCGGCGGGCACGGCTATGGCATGTCTGCATTTATCAAATATCTCGTATCAAAATATGGTGAATCCATCCTTCGTGATATTTATCTACAGATATTAGAGCAAAAACACCCTGTAGAGGCCATAAACCAAAGCCTCAGAGTTAACGATGACCTGTTCTTTATGTGGGAGCATTTCTTACGTGAGTATGTCACAGGGAATATTTACAATGTGCAAAAGGCAAGATTTACAGCCATTATATCAGGGCTTTTCCGAATCCAGTCAGATACTGATCGTTCAAAGACATTCACTGAAAATTATCCAGATCTTTCCGCAAAACTGTTTAGGATCAGGCTGGATTATCCTGAAATAGACAAGGACGCATCGATAAACCTAAAGACAAATCAGGGATATATTACTGCATTTAAAATTAAGGACCAAATACAGTATCTTGACCATTCTATGAAAAACCTGACAATTCCGGATATACGGAAACTCACAGACGAAGGCTATGATCTCCTCGTTATGGTAACTAATTCCAATTATTCCTCACCATATACTAATTCAAAGGCTATTAAACTGGATATTGCTGTATCACTGCCTGGAACTGTAACAGTGAGAGCAGCAAGTGACAAGATAGTGGCCGATGGCACAACAAGCACATTGATTACGGCTGTAGTCAAAGACGTGGATGGAAATAATATTGCTGACGGTACAAAGGTAGAGTTTACAACTACCGGGGGAACCCTCTCTGCCGCAAACGCTACCACAATAAATGGAGAGGCCACGGTCACACTGACCAGTCCCACCACCATTGGAACTGCAGACATTACGGCCACGGTCGGCAAGGTGAGCGGCTCAACCAAGGTTGACTTTATTGCAGGGCCGATCGATAAATTAACACTGACTGCTAATCCCAATACCCTGCCGGCAGATGGAACGTCTACCAGCACTATCCAGGTAACAGCAAAGGATATAAACGGAAACCCTGTGGCCGACGAATCTATCGGCCTTACGGTTTCAAGCGGAAGTCTTTCTGCCGCAAGCGCAAAGACAGATTCAATTGGCGTTGCATCCGTAATCTATACAACACCAGGTTCTGCACCGTCAGGCGGAACCTCTACCATTACGGCAACCACCACCAATGCTGTCACAGCTACAATAGTGATTACAATCAACTCGGCTCCGTCCTGGCAAGGGTGGCCTGGCCCGCAGTGGTGCCCGAAAACAGGACCAATTTCAGAACTAGGACCAAATTTAGTTCTTGACTACCCAGGTGGCAATCCTGATCGCGTGAATTGTTCCTATTACTATTGGGTTGCTAATCAAATAGAATCCGAAGTACCCATGAAAAATGGCCTATTCCATGGCATTTATAAATATTACTTTGAAAGCGGCCAACTTAAGCTTGACATACCCTATGAAGATGGCGAGTATAATGGCATTTATAAACGGTACTTTGAAAGCGGCCAAATAATGTCTGAATATCCCTATGTGGATGGATCGCCAAACGGCACTCATAAACAGTACTTTGCAAACGGCCAACTACGTTATAAATGGCCCTATGTAGATGGCGTGCTAAACGGCACTTATAAATCGTACTATGAAAGCGGCCAACTTATGCGTGAAACACCTTATGTAGATGGCAAAGAAAACGGTACGGAGCGGTGTTATAATGAAGATGGAAAGTTAACAACGTGTAATATTTATGAAAATGGAAACTGGCTCGGTTTCTGCAATTAATACGGCATAGTGTCTTAACGAGGGCGACAAAGATTAAAGGTCTCGATTATTCTTAAATAATACCACAAGGAATAAACACAGATGTCATCAGGTCAGGACAGGAGAATCTTTTTTTGAATGGCCGCTTGCTGAAACTTAGCGGCGCGGCTTGTCCGCTGTAGTCTCTTTTTGTCCTTCTGCTTCGTGCGCACCTAATGCCATATTGTCTTTTTGTCGGTCTATCTACTTCGTGTAGGTTGGCCTGAGTCCCTTAAGCATAGGGTAGTGTTTGGTGTTGAGGGTTTTAAGCTCCGCGTTCTCGGCTTCAGCGGTAGCAGCCAAGATGGCGTCTGCAAGGCCGATGCCATGTGACTTGGCATAATCACGTTTGTAGAGTCCCCCAGCCTTTGCGATCTCCGTATCAACAGGGATGACACGAAAGAGTGAGATGAAATCCTCCAGAGCGACTTGTTCTGCATCTCCCTTCACTCCAGCGTATAGTTCCGCAACAACGATGGATGACAGGATAATTCGATCAGATTGCGCGTTGACGAAGGCCACCGCTTTTCTATGGCCTCGGAGAAAGTCAACAAGAACATCTGTGTCGAGAAGGATTGACTTCACCATGATCAGTTCCTGTCCCATTCGGCTCGCGTTGCCTTGAAGTCAGGAAGATCCTTACGATTCTTCCACATTCCGGCAGCCTCGCGCAATACCACCTCCCGCCGATTGCGGCCCGATTGATCGATGAAGCTATCGACAGCCTCTCGAATGAGCTCGCTCTGTTTCTTCCCCGCAGTCCTGGCGATAGCAGCCACTTCGTCACGTTGTTTCTCTGTTAGGTATATCTGCGTTCGTATCATGTCACACCTCCAATGCTGTATACATCGATATTATACATCATTTTCATTCCCTGTCAATTGGAATTGATACCTTAAATTTTAGCAAAGAAAAGAAAAAAAAGAGGGGGGGCAGGTCTTCATTCTTGACAGATTTAATTTTTTTTTCAATCTTTGTGATTTTTCCTTTGAGCTTTTTATCAATTTCAGCCCGTGAAATAATCATGCTTTGCATCATTCTATCGAAGATAGATTTTAAAGGACAGGCGGCAAAATTATAATATCTTAGTAAAATAATGCCTATACTACTTTACTCATGAGTAACATGGTGTTATATCTACGTTACTATGACAAAAATAATCACAAGATACATAAAAAAACCAGTAGAAAATGACCTTTTCGATAGAATGGTTTTTGTTGGCGGCCCACGACAGGTCGGTAAAACAACCTTTGCATTATCCTTTTTACCGGATTCAAATGAAAGTAACCCCGCGTATCTGAACTGGGATGACATTCTTAACCGATCAGCCATCCTTAAGGGAGAATTGCCTCCAAACCAAAAATGTATCGTGCTGGATGAGATACATAAATTTGCTGGGTGGCGTAATCTGGTAAAGGGATTCTATGACACAAGCAAATCCAACATATCTTTTATAATTACCGGTTCAGCACGGTTGGATTATTACAGCAAAGGCGGGGATTCCCTTCAGGGAAGATACCACTATTACCGTCTCCACCCTCTCTCTTTGCAGGAAATAAATACCACTCCGACAAAATATGATCTTGAGATGTTGTTAAAATTCGGGGGCTTTCCAGAACCCTGCTTTCGATCAGAAGAGAGATTCTGGAGGAGATGGCAAAGAGAAAGAACACAAAGGGTTATCTATGAAGATATCAGGGATCTGGAAAATATCAAAGAGATAAGCCTGCTTCAACTGCTTGCAGAAGAACTTCCCAACCGAATAGGTTCGCCTCTGTCGGTAAAGAAATTGAAAGAACTGCTACAGGTGGCCCATGAGACTGTTGAGCGCTGGCTGAATATTTTTGAGAGGATGTACTATTGTTTTCGCATATCTCCTTATGGCTCTTCTAAAGTCCGGGCAGTGAAAAAAGAGCGAAAACTATATTTGTGGGACTGGTCATTGGTTCCTGATTCTGGTCCAAGATTTGAGAATTTTATTGCATCACAACTTCTGAAATATTGTCATTTCATTGAAGACACCGAAGGTTTTCACATGGATCTACGGTTTCTTCGTGATACGGACAAAAGGGAAGCGGATTTTGTTGTTTTGAAAGATGACGTTCCGTTATTTGCCGTTGAATGCAAGGCCGGGGAAAAAGCTTTAAACCCCTCCCTGTTTTATTTTAAAGAACGAACTGAAATTCCAAAATTTTATCAGGTGCATACTGGCACCAAGGATTATGAGAAGAATGGAATACGAATGATCCCCGCTTATACATTTTGTAAAGAACTTCATATGCCGTAGGGGAGATACTTCGTTTTCTCTAAAAAAAACGTTTCAATTATTTCCAGAGGTGTCTGAGGGAATAGGTGGGAATAGGGTCAGGCTTGACTTTTTGGTGTATTTATAAGGAGAAAAAATAAATGACATAACGAGTATCCCTGTTAGAATACCAAAAAATAGTCAAGGATTTCCTTTATATTCCCAAAGTCCCACACATTGCTAAAATTTTAGCCACAGATGATCGCGGATTAGCGCGGATAAAAAAGTTTGGCAATTTCTAAATAATTATATTAGTTATCTATTAGATAGACAACATTTGAGTTTAAAACCCTTTCTTACATTTTTAATAGCAATTCTAATTA
>JAYEMW010000034.1:0-5615 GCA_034718555.1 Thermodesulfobacteriota bacterium | reverse complement strand
GATACATCCCGCCTGACTGCGTTGTGAAAACTCGGAATATTCCTAATATTCCTGCGTTTCCACGCCTTGTCAGGCGGGCGCCTCAACACCTGAAATTGTGAACTTATTTTTTCGTGAACCCTAATGGATCTGCCATTAAAAAACCCGTTCCAAAAATAGGGACGGGTTTTTTAATTCACCTTGGTAGCCCCACTGTCTTATTCCTGGTTTATGAACTTAGACTGGTAGCTTTGCGTCCCTTCCTTTTGGAAAGTTTGCCCTTTCAAATAATATTTATCTTTATAATTTATTTATCGGCATTCGAAATAAAAACTTTAGCATTATTTTTGAATATAAAATAAGTTTGCCTTCAAAATTAATATAGCCGAAAAAAGGCACAAAATATACAAAAAATATAATCGAGCTCAATTTATTGAGAGCTTACGAAATAATTATAGGATAAGGTTTAATGCACCTCCCACTATTAAGGCAGACGAGATCATTATACCAGTAGATTTAAGAAGCCCGGAAACACCTAATTCCCTCAGTAGAACAATAAAGGTGGCAATGCAGGGAAAGGACATGGCCAGCACCACACTTGCTATAACTAATTGTTTGGGTGTTAAGGCAAGAGGGGCTAACATGCCTAAGGCAACATCCTTACGGAGAAAGCCAAGGACCAGCGATGTAACTGCCTCCTTGGGAAGTCCAAGAACACCAGTAACTACAGGTGCGGTTATATTTACAATTGCATCAAATACACCGAGGGAATAAAGTATGTTTATCACTAAGATGGCGCCAAGAATTATAGGGATAGCCTCTGCTAAGAAGCCATGTATCCTCATCCACAATTTTTGGAGTACAGTACTCCATAAGGGGAGACGATAAGGGGGTATTTCTATCAATAGCTCCGGACTGAAACCCTTTAAGGAACGGTTTAGTATAATACCCATTAAGACCCATACGATAAAGAGGGTTCCATAGACCATGGCCACGTATTGCCCTCCGTGTTTACCAACCAGACCGAATACCATGGCCTGCAAGGCCGCACATGGCACTGCTATGGATACCAATGTTGATGCAATGAACCTTTCTCTCTTACTTTCCAGTATACGCGTTGATAAAATAGCCGGTACATTGCAGCCTAGGCCAAGGAGGGTAGGGATAATTGCATATCCATGTAATCCAAACCAGTGCATAACAGTATCCATTAGTACGGCAAGACGGGGAAGATATCCTATATCCTCGAGTAGTCCAAGGACAAAGTAAAAAGAGATAATATAGGGAAGTACCATTGCCAGGGGCACATAGAATCCACTGGATAGGATTCCAAAGGATTCAACGAAGTTTATTTCACTGCCGGATATTTTACCTACGACAATGTCGTGTAAAATACCACTTCCTCCAAGGATGCTGCTAAGTTTTAATATTACAGGTGCCCATAGCCTGTTAAACAAGGGGTCGAATATGTAATTAATTATGTTTTCCCCAATAAAACGAATAACAAAAAAGGCGCCGGCCAGAACGATTATTCCTATAATACCTCCAGTTAAAGGTTTCACACTGGCATCTTGCAGTCGTTCTAACAAAGTATGGTGACGGTGATCAATATGCTGGACTTGTTCTATGATGCTTCCAATCTCAGTCCATCGTTCATCGCGGTTGCGTTGGGGAGCTTTCTTGGATAAGGCCTTTGGAATATTCTCTACTAAATCCTTAATACCCTCGCCTGTTAGGGCTACAGTAGGAATAGCCGGGACACCCAATAACTCTATTAGTTTTTTTAAATCAACATGAATTCCACGATGTTTGGTGTCATCCCATAGGTTTAATGCTATAATAACCGGAATCTGTCTTTCCAATAGCTGTAATGTGAGATAGAGGCTCCTTTCTAAATTGGTTGCATTGACCACATTTATAACTATATCACCGTCATCTAACATTTTAAGCGCTATTCTTTCAGCTTCACTGGTTGGTTCCAGCGTATAAGTTCCTGGAACATCTATAACCTCTACCTTTTCCCCGCCTAATTTCATAAATCCCTTGGTATAGCTTATAGTTGTTCCGGTATAATTAGAAACAGTTGTTCGAACCCCTGTCAGACGAGAGAAAAGTGCACTTTTTCCTACATTAGGGTTGCCTACAAGCAATATTTTTTTCATTGCTTAGGATCCATTTCAACTAATATTCTTTTGGCCATGTTAAAACCAATGGCTATTTGAACCCTGTCTAATTCAATAGTAACAGGACCGCGTCCAACCATAGAGCTAATCTTGGATATTTTCTTTCCAGTTATAATTCCCAGGGCATTAAGGCGATCCGTCATGCCAAATCCACCTTGAATTTCAACTACTATTCCATTCTGTCCGGAATTCATTTGAGCTAAATTAACCAATCCGTTACTACCCATTTATTTTATTCCCTTCCAACTGTTTACACACAGTCATTTAAAAAATTACAAAAGAGTTGCCAGGATTTTCAATTTCTTTCCAAGTTTTTTATCTTAATATTATATTCATGGGCAAATTTTTTCATCTTCTCAAGACACTCGCCATCTGTTTTCCCTGCTTTTCTATATTTATCGAAAAGATTCAGCCAATCTTCCCCTCCCCTGGGGCAACTTTTAACAAATTTCATAAAGTGAACAATCCGGTCGATAGTGGGAGTGCTTACAGCGTGCTCCATTTTACAGGCATCTTCATCTGCCTGGTATTTATCGATTTTAAGAATATCAGTTAGAAATTTCTTAAGGGTCTGATGCCTTCTGTCTATTTCCTTTGCAATATCGAGACCCTTGGTAGTGAATTCAAGATATTCATATTTTTCATAATCAATCATTCCTCTTTCACCGAGGGTTCTAAGCATGCTTGTAACAGAAGGCATTTTTACCCCTATCTTTTTTGCAATATCCTTTACCCTTACAGCCCTTTTTTCCTTGGATAAATTATAAATTGCCTCCAGATAGTCTTCCATGGTAGCTGTGAGGTAATCTTTAGCATTGTTTTCGATTGTATTGTTCTTTATCATAAAAGTATTAGATATTTTTAATTAAGTTTTATATATATAACTTAATAGTTAAAATTTTATTTGTCAAGTTTTTATGGCGCTGAAAATATTGTTTTAAAGAAATTATTTTGCTTTATTTCAATAAATAAGAATTGCCTAAGGATAAAGATAAGATTATTAAAAAAGGCAGGAATTAAAAAAGGAGAGGAAAACAATTTGTGGTAGCGGGGAGAGGATTCGAACCTCTGACCTTCGGGTTATGAGCCCGACGAGCTACCAGACTGCTCCACCCCGCGCCAATATTTAACAATATACTATAATTCTAAATTTAGTCAAATAAAAAATTGATTAAGTTCCATGATTTTTTAAAATTATTTTTATCATACATAATTACTTCATGGTCTGGGGTGATATTTTTCGTGGATCATCTTTAATCTTTCTCTTGCCACATGTGTGTATATTTGCGTAGTAGCTATATCAGAATGCCCTAACATGATTTGAACTGATCTTAAATCAGCACCTCCTTCTAAAAGATGAGTGGCAAATGAATGTCTTAGCGTGTGTGGAGTAACTGTTTTGTTGATACAGGCCTTTAATGTATAATTTTTTATTATTTTCCATATCCCCTGTCTTGTCAAAGGTTTTCCCTTGCTGTTAAGAAAAATGTTGGAAAACCTTTGGTTTTTTAAAAGCTCGCCTCTTGCAGAATTTAAATATTCTTTTATCGAATCTATGGACTTGCTACCCATAGGAATAATTCTTTCCTTAGAACCTTTGCCTAATGTCCTTACGTATCCGGACTCCATATTTATATTATTTATTTTAAGGCTTGTTAATTCTGTGACCCTTAGTCCGGTTGCATATAAAAGCTCGATTATGGCCTTATCTCTTTTTCCAAGGACTGTGTGTATGACGGGTTGTTTTAGTAGGGTATCCACTTCATACCTGGTTAGCACATCAGGCAGGTATTGATACATCTTTGGTATGCTCATTAAGCTTGTCGGGTTATGCTCAATGGTACCCTCTGAAATTAGAAACCTGTAAAACATCCTTATAGAGGCAAGAGATCTGGCCATAGATTTTGGTGATAGTCGTTTGCTCTCTTCAGATATAAAGGAAATAAGGGCGCTTTGATTAACTTGCAGTACAGAAATTCCCTTCCTCTTAAGAAATTTGAAAAAATTTATAAGGTCGTTATTATACGCAACTATTGTATTTGTGGCTAAGCCCTTCTCAACTTTTACATAATTAAGAAACTGATCTAACAGTAAATCTTCAGCATAATCTTTTTTATTTATTTGGCGCACTTTTAAGAAAATTAAATAAATAGAGTATTATAGAAAATTATTATTTGTTGTTAAGACCCTTGCACCGTCTTTTTCGAGTATGACCATTTCTTCCAATCTAATGCCTCCCTTGCCAGGTATGTATATCCCTGGTTCAACGGTAAAAACCATGCCTTCTTGCAATACTTCAGGGTTTCGTGGTCCTACGTAAGGCATTTCATGGGTGATAAGGCCAATTCCATGACCAAGGGAATGACCAAAAAATTCCCCGAATCCTGCCTTTTCAATCACGTCTCTTGCAATAGAATCTGCCTCAACAGTATCCATTCCTATTTTTATAGACCTTATTGCTGAAATTTGTGCTTCCCTAACAATATGATAAATTTCCTTGAAATATGATGATGGGCCTCCTAAAAAGACGGTTCTTGTCATATCTGAACAATACCCATCAACTATGGATCCAACGTCAAGAATTATAGGCTCGTGCTCCATTATTTTTTTATTTGTTGGAGTAGCATGAGGCAGAGCAGCATTTTCACCGGATGCTACAATTGGTGGAAAAGATATGCCATCACCATTTCGTTCGTGTATTAGTGATTCTATTTTCCATGCAATGTCCCTTTCAGTTTGCCCTATCTTTAATTCTTGAATCACCTGGGCTAAGACATTTCCCATGAGTTGCGCAGATGAACTTAGTGAATCAATCTCTTCTTGGGATTTAATTTTTCTTAGGTCTTCAACAAGTCCTGAAATGGGCACAATTTCAACCGCAGGTGATTGAAGTGATGCCTGATTCTTTGCCTTTTGATATAAATCCCATATTAGGTAACCCCCTTCAAACCCTAACCTTCGTGTATTTAATTGATTGAAGATATCAGGCAATGCGTTAATTAATCCTTTTTTATGGGTTATAACCTCGAAATTTTTTACTTCTCTTTGTGCCTGCATTGTATATCTGGAGTCTGTTAATAAAAGTGCCTTTTCCTTATTAATAAAAAGAGAGCCTGAAGATTCATCCAACTGTCCGTCGGCGGCCTTAAAGCCCGATATATAACATCGATTTTGAGGTTGTGTAATCCATGCAGTGTCAATTCCAAGCAATTCAAATTTGCTTCGTATACGACTCAAACGATTTTCAAACATACATTGGTCCTCCTTTTAAATACGCATTAGTTTTTTGTAAAAAGCCTGATTTTCTGTTCTGATGTATCATTTTTAATTTACTAGCCCCCTCTTTAATTGTTAAGCTAATATCCCTGTTATAGGATCCTTTATTTGTGCTTCAGGGGTGTGATAGAAGCGTTAAACTGGTGTTTTTAAATTGAAAAATATATCATTCTCCAG
>JAYEMW010000033.1:0-5637 GCA_034718555.1 Thermodesulfobacteriota bacterium | reverse complement strand
TTTTATTTTTCGGTAGTTAGGCCATGAGGCTCTTACAGGGCCATTTTTTTCTATCTCTAAAACAAGTGCGAAAAGGGTTTCTCGAATTTCGATTGGAAGGTTTTGAACTTGCTTTTTAACCTTACCTTTAAATTTCACATCCCATAACATAAATATTTGTTACCATTTATCGGTATTTTGTCAAGAAAAAATTACCAATTTCAATCCCTGGACCAGACATAGCATTGCAAGTCATGAGTAAATTAATAGCCAATATGGTCGTACCGGGCTCAGTTTTGACCTTATTTTTCATGAACAGCAGAATGTGATATATGTAAATTATAATTATTATTGTAGCAGCTCTACCTACCGCAGCACGCTGGGGGCGCAGAGTTTTAATTATTATTTGAAGAGTTTAGACCGATCCAGGGTATGGTTACGCCTTTTTATTCGACGTTGGACGTTTTCCGCTGATAGTGAGATTGGACGTTCATCTTTCAAAACAGTTTCGTAAGACATAAATCTATCCCGTTTACAAAACAAGTCTGCGCTTCAGAATTCAAAGGTCAGGGGTCAGATGACAGAGGACAGGAATCAGGGGCCAGTAAGTAGTAAGCAGTAAGTAATAAGCAGAAAGCAGTAATCCCGCTACAAAGCGCGGGACTTCCGCTGCGCTCCAGCCAGCAACGAGAAACCAGCAACGAGCAACCAGCAACGAGCAACGAACGTCCAACATCGAATCATGAATGAAAAACGAATATTAAGAGACTAATCCCTCAGCTACCAAATCCATATCTTTTAATACGTCCTCGAAGAAATTTCCAGGAGACATGGAATTCAGTTTTTCTAATAATTCAGGATTTTCTCCTCTACTTCCCTGGAGAATCTTTAATGCGTTTACATAAATTTTTTCCATGGTCTCTCTTGCAAAAAGTCTGGCAACGGCAAGTATAAACTCGTCTGAAACGATTTTTTCTCTGTCTTTTGAAACAGCCTTGTGACATAGGGCATTAGACACCTCTACCCATGTCATCATATCTGATAGAAGGAACATAAGATACTGGGATTTGGTAACTTTAATATTCCTGGAAATCAAAAGGAGCGCATTCAGAATTCTTAAGGCCTCTGCAGCAATAGGACCTCCGCTTTCTTTTTTTAGCCCTAAAAGCCCATCTGCCATATCACTGTAATAACCCCCTTTTGTGTGCAATGTCTTTCTTAATCTAAAGATGGAAATGATACTTTGCTGAATTTCGCTTGTCCCCTCAAATATAGTGGTTATCTTAACATCCCTCTTTATCTTTTCTACCTCGTATTCCCTTATATAGCCATACCCCCCAAGGGCCTGTATAGCATCGTTGGCCATGGCATCACCAACTTCAGTGGCAAAATACTTGGCGATAGATCCCTCAACCTGCAGGTCTTCTTCTCCTGAATCAATCCTCTCTGCTACCTCTTCAACATAGGCCCTTGCTGCTTCTATCCTGACGGCATTAGACACCAAAAGCTTGTGCGTATAACCCTGTTTTTCCGACAGTGTAGTCCCAAACTGCACCCTCTCCTTGGCATAAGATATTACCTTTTCCAGTGCCGATGAACCTGCTGCAAGCCCAAAAGTTGCCACCATGAGTCTGGTGTATCCAAACACTTTATTGGCCTGTTTTAATCCGGTTCCTTCTATGCTACCTACAAGGTCTTCTGCTGGTATATATACATCCTCCAAGGTTAAAGGCGCTGTATTTGAGGCCCTGATGCCATGCTTGTCTTCATGCTGCCCATAAACGAGCCCCTCTATGCCTCTTTCGGCTATGAAAAAGGATGGCCCTTCCGGGGTATCTGCCAGTATTGTATAAAGGTCTGCCACTCCTCCATTTGTAATAAACTGCTTCTGCCCGTTTAATTTATATCCCTTTATCCCTCCATCCTCATCAAAGACTCTCTCCGCCTTTGTTTTTAGGGCCTGAACATTTGACCCTGCCTCCGGCTCAGTAACCCCATAACCAACTATAAGTCCCTCGTCTGCAATTCTCCTGATATATTTCTCTTTCTGCTCTTCTGTTCCGGAAACCCTTATTGGATCCATGCCTAAGCAAATTGCAAGAAAGGAAGTAGCAACGGCCATATCTACCTTTGCCATTTCTTCCGAAAGCTTAGCAATCTGCAATGCGCTTGCACCTAAACCACCGTACTCTTCTGGAATAAAAATCAAATGGAGTCCGATATCAGATCCAAGCATAAAACGGATGAGATCCTCCGGAAAATCACCCTTCAAATCCATCTCTAACTTGGTCTCTACCTGAAATTTTTCTTTTTCTATTTTCTTGAGGGTATCAAGAACAATTGAAAACATTTCATTATCCATTATTATCTCTCTGTTGATTTCAATTTAGGAGTAAGGGTTCACTGTGATTCAGGAAACGTATTTACAATCTATACAGTTCTTCATCTAAAACCCTGATCCAGTTTTCCTTAAAAAGGGAAAGTGTTTTTTCCTTATCTTGCTGTGATACGCCAACTATGAGTATAGCAGAGCATCCTGTCTCTGAGCTTGAAAGACATGGGTATATATAGTCAATATTGATCTCTTCTTTTCTTAATGGCTTTAAAATAGAATTAAGTCCTCCGGGATGACGGGGTATCTCACAGGCAATAACATCCCCTACATTCATTTTATACCCCCTTGCCTTTAACACAAGTATAGCTTTGTCAGGGCTATCTACAATGAGTCTAAAACTCACCTCTTCTCCCTTTGTGTTGGCATAAAAGGCAAGGATATTTATTCCATTAGAGCCTAAAAGATCGCTAACCACTGAGAGTTGCCCAGGTTTGTTTTCTAAATTTAAGTCAATCTCTTTTAAAGACATCTCTATGCTCCTTTCAAAACATACTGTTCGCCCATTTCCAATCCCTTCCTGTTGATATCCATTCGGCTTGCATTTTTTGCCTTTAAAACTTCAACCAAACCATTCATTAAGGAGTCAATGCTAATAATTTTAATCTTAGCAATATAGGCGCCCAACATAATCATGTTCATCGATCTCTCGTTTCCGAGCTCTTTTGCCATTGTAATTGCCGGTATCTTAAAAATTCCAATATCATCTCTACCAGATTCCATATCAATCAGGTCTGAGTTAAGAATTAGGGTTCCTCCGGTCTTAATCTGCCCTTCGTACTTTACCAATGAAGGTCTATTAAATGCAACAACGTAATCAGGAGAGGATGCAACAGGCGATGCTATCTCTTCATCGGAAATAGAAACCGTGCAATTAGCCGTACCCCCCCTTACCTCTGCGCCATAGGCAGGCAGATATGTTACGTTCAAGCCATCTCGCATAGCAGATACTGCCATAACATAGCCTATCATTAATACGCCCTGGCCGCCAAAGCCTGAAAAAATAGATTTTATAAGCATAATATCACGCTATAATTTTCCAACTTCATCTTTAATGACCTTTAGCGGAAAATTTTTTATAATTGTGGAATCAACCAATTCATTTGCCCTAACCGGTGACATTTTCCAATTCGTAGGACATGGAGATAGAACCTCAACCAGTGAGAATCCTAACCCTGCCATCTGAACCTTAAATGCCTTTTTAATAGCCTTTTTTGTGTGAATGATATGTTTAGGAGAATGAACAGACGTTCGTTCAATATAAACACTGCCGTTTGCAATAGCCAACATTTCGCTCAAATCAATAGGAAACCCGTCCCTTTCTGATTTTCTACCTCCAGGCGTTGTTGTTGAACTCTGCCCTACTAATGTTGTGGGCGCCATTTGACCACCTGTCATACCATACACACCATTATTTACAAAAATGGTTGTAAAAAGTTCTCCCCTGTTTGCTGCATGAATGGTCTCGGCTGTGCCTATGGCTGCAATATCTCCGTCCCCCTGATAGCTAAAAACAATCCTATCCGGCAATGCTCTTTTTATACCCGTTGCAACAGCAGCGCCTCTTCCATGAGGGGCCTCTCCCATATCAACATCAAGATAGTTATATGCAAGCACAGCACAACCGGCCGGAGGAATCCCGATCACCTTTTCCTGTATGCCCAGCTCATCAATAACCTCGGCAATTAATCTGTGTATAATACTGTGACCACAACCGGGGCAATAATGAAACTCTGCATCTTTCATGCTTTTTGGTCTACTGAAAACTTTTTTCATTTAGTTCCCTTTGTCTAGTTTTTCTTTGTAATATATTGTGGTTATAACCTTTGCAATTTCATCAGGCGTAGGCACTACACCTCCCGGTCTTCCATGAAAATGCACTCTTCCCCTTCCCTCTAATGACAGCTTAACATCTTCTACCATCTGACCTGTGCTCATCTCAAAAACAAGAAAATCCGACATAACACGACTCATTTCCACAAAAAACCTCTCTGGAAACGGCCAAAGCGTTTTAGGCCTTATAAGGCCTACCTTAAGGCCTATCTCCCTTACCTTTTTTATCGCCCCCTTTGCTATCCTGCTTGCTGTACCATATGCAACTATAGCCATACGGGCATCATCCGTCTTAAATGTTTCGACCTGGGGTATCTCCCTCTCAATCATCTGATGTTTTCTGTATAGTTTCCAGTTATGTTCCTCCATTGCAGCCGTATCAAGCACAAGTGATTTAATTATTCTGCTTGCCCGGCCTTTTGCCCCACCTAAAACCCACGGTTTTGGAGTGAGGGAATCTATATCAATTGGATCCGGAAATACAACAGGCTCCATCATCTGTCCCATCATTCCATCTCCTAAGATCATAACCGGGATTCTGTATTTGTCAGCATAGTCAAAGGCCAATCTTGTAAAATCTGCCAACTCCTGTCCCGACCCAGGGGCTAAAACAATGATTCTGTAATCCCCGTGACCTCCGCCTTTTGTTGCCTGGAAGTAATCTCCCTGGGAAGGGGCGATATTACCCAATCCAGGCCCACCCCTCATTGTATTAATAATGACTGCAGGTAGATCTTGCCCGGCTAAATAGGATATACCTTCTTGTTTCAGGCTGATTCCAGGGCTTGATGAAGATGTCATCACCCTTTTGCCGGTCATTGAAACACCTATAACCATATTTATAGCAGCCAACTCACTCTCTGACTGAATAAAAACCCCACCTGGCACAGATGCCAATGCACTGGACATATACTCTGTCAACTCATTCTGCGGAGTTATAGGGTAACCAAAATAAAATCGACAACCAGCCCTCACAGCCGCTTCAGCGATAATATGACTACCTCTCAATAGTTTTTTTTCACTCACGATACACCTCTATAGCAACATCGGGGCAAACAATACCACATAAAGCGCAGCCCTTGCACAAATGTTTATCAATCTCTGTTTCCTCCTCGCAATAGTTCACAGGATAATAACCCTTGCTGTTTAATTTTTCAGAAACAAAAATCAAATTTTCAGGACACGCCGTCTTGCATATATAACAGCCTTTGCATAATTCCGTGTCTATTTTTATATAACCCTTTTTTAATTTATTAGCCATAATTCAGCGGAGCCCCTTACACAATCATGGAGTTTTCCAAGGAGGCTGTCCGAGAATGCCCTTTTTCCTCAACTCTTTGTCATGCTCAAAAAATTATCCTCGGAATATCAACCATATACCTGCGGTAATTTTTTTCGCATTCCTCGATTTGAGAAAAAATTGCTATTCTCGG
>JAYEMW010000032.1:0-5659 GCA_034718555.1 Thermodesulfobacteriota bacterium | reverse complement strand
CAATATTACGTTTTTTGCAAGCATCAAGGAAAACTTTGAGAGAAATAGCACCTTCTTTTTTTAAACTTTCAATATCCTTAGCATAAAAATCTGCACCTCCGTTTAGCCCAACGAATTCACCTCTAAATAATTTGAGTACACTTTAGTAGTGATTGAAGGACATAACGACCGAAATAAGTATAAAAAAATCCATGTTATTATTGAATATAGGTTGCACTTTTTTCCGTCTATTTTTATATTGAATAGCAAAATTTGCATAAAGTGTACATATATATAAAAGTGGATTGTGCGAATGTTTTTATAAGGAGAATATATTATGAGTGATGATGTACTTACTAAGAAGACAAGGAAAACAGCGGATAAACTTTTTGGCAGGGGTATTAAGATGGATCCCCCTTATTTTATGTGGAAAGAATTCGACAGGGATTTGGCAAATGATTTTTCTAAATTCATAACCGGGAATCTCTACTCGCGGAATGTGCTGACATTTGTTGAAAGGCAAATGGTTGCATGTGGCATGCTTGCAGCAATAGGCGCAAAGGATGAGTTAAAACTCCACGTAAATGCCGCATTAAATGTAGGATGTGATCCCAAAAAACTTACAGAGGTGTTTTTCCAGGTAGCGCCCTATGCTGGGATGCCTGCGGTTAATGAGGCTCTTGGGGTTTTCAAGGATGTTCTCAATGAGCGGGGAGAATGGCCTATTAAATAATGTATTCAGGTGAGGTATGATAAAAAAGAACGGTGTTTATATCATGGAGTCTGCAGAGATTGTGGGCGATGTTATTATAGGAGAGTCTTCTTCAGTGTGGAGTAAGGCAGTCATACGGGGAGATGAATCTTATATAAGGATAGGGAAAAATACGAATATTCAAGATCTTTGTGTAATTCATGCTGAACATGATATTCCAATAGAAATAGGGGATAATGTAACAATAGGACACAGCGCCGTGATACACTGCCGTAAGGTAGGATCAAACTGTTTGATCGGTATGGGGGTAATACTCCTTGATAACGCAGAGATAGGGGAATATTCTATTGTGGCTGCCGGGACGATAGTGACTGAGAGCAAGGTTATACCGCCGCGATCCCTTGTGATGGGAGTTCCAGGTAAGATTGT
Source organism: Thermodesulfobacteriota bacterium (assembly GCA_034718555.1). Taxonomy (GTDB): domain Bacteria; phylum Desulfobacterota; class DSM-4660; order Desulfatiglandales; family B25-G16; genus M55B121. Next base: position 4,539 of record JAYEMW010000032.1, on the reverse strand, counting down.
AAGGGAAATAAATGATGATGATATAAAGAGAATAATAAGCTCAACAAAGGATTACCTTCGACTTTCAAAATCACACTATGAAGGTACGTATAGATATATTTAAAAAAATATGCTGATAAGGTAATAAGCTATTCTAAGCGCAGTAAAAAGGATTTTGGAGCCAGCGATTTCATAAAGGAGATTGGAGCCCTTCCTAAGTCCCGCTGAGTGTGGCTAACTGTCTCAGTGCATCGTAATCATAATCAGCAGCTGAATTTACACGAAGGGTATCCGGAATACTCACCAAAGGCTCTCCCTTTATAGACTTAATAAGCTCAAACGCCTTTGAAACCTGTTTTTCATCGCCCTCTATGGAAAGGTGTACTGAACCCTCTGAACCACCAACACCACCGGAGCCTATATGAAAGGCCCTGACCTTGGCAAGAATAGCCATTGCCTGGATTTCAGTAATAACCTTGCCCAACGGCACGGGAACAAGTTTGGCAGGCAAACCCGTGCTGAATTTAAAGTGATAAATACCGGTATGTTTGGCGGCCTCAATTACAGAGGGAACCATCTTTTCTAAGCTAACCAGCATTATCAGGTGAGAGCTTCTTGGCATTAGTATGGGCCATGCCATGCCAATTGTGCCTCCCTTAACGGAAGATGTGTATATGCCGGCATTTCCATCTCTATCAACTGCATTGGCACCTTTAATGAATACATCATCAGGACCGAAGTCGAGTATCTCTACATTAGAATCAGCTTTTTCCATTGCCTTCCCATTCCTTATGACATGCAAGGTGCTTGGGGGAGGGCCTGAATTTGCATCGGTGATTCCATTGCAGACCATGCCGATTGTCTGGCCGGCCTTTGGCTCTACTGATATATCAAGTAACTCTTCGGTGACAAAGGCATTAGTAATACCCCTTGCCAGGATAATAATACCCTTTTTCCAGGCATTTTTAACCTCTGGCAGTTCAACTAATGCCCTTGCAAGGAGCCGCCTTGACTCTGCCGGATTTAAAACTACCATTGCAGCGGTTTTTTTACCTGGTTTTTCCTGCGGAAGGTCTATTTCATAAAACATATCTTTCCCCCTGTTTTCCTCTTATTTTTACATCATTAAAAAATATCGTTAAGTTCATATTTTGTCAATCCAAAAATATGTATGCTTGACACATGATAGTCTTTTTTTTATTCTTTTATTTTAAAGATATGTGCTAAATATAGAGCTTGTATTAGTTAACCTTAATTGCAGGAGAAGAGATGATTAACTTAGAGGAAAAAAATTCTTTTTTTAATAAGGCAAGAGAAACAATGGACCTAAAAAAGAGAAATGAAGACCTTGAAAAGAATTTTTTAGAAACCTTTAAAAACGCTTACCAAAACTCAAAGACCTATAGGGAAATTTACCAGGCCCATGGCCTCGAGTTAGCTGACATTAAAAGGCTGGAGGATATTGAGAGACTTCCTGTAATTCACATAAGCGACATAGTAGGCCGTCAAAAAACCGAGCCGCCCTTTGGAGGATTTGAAACCACTGTTACGGAAGGTGTTGGACGAATATATATAAACCCTGGTTTTATTCTGCAGCCGGGCCCGTGGGATTTTAGTGATACTACATGGGCTGAGGCCTTATCTGGTGCGGGATTTAAAGGGGGTGATCGTATTATAAACACATTCAATTATCATATGTGGCCGTTTGCATTTATGCTTGATGAATCTGCGAAGATGATTGATGCAACTACAATCCCCACTGGTGTAGGCAATACAATGATGCAGGTAAAAATTATGCAGAGACTCAAGGTAACTGGATTTGTAGGAACACCAAGTTTTATCATGACCCTTGCACAGCGTGCGGAATCCATGGGACTCGATCTAAAAAAGGATCTTTTTCTTAAAACTGCCATGGTAAGCGCAGAGATGCTTCCTGAATCCCTGCGGGCTCACATTGAGAATAAGTTGGGAATTACTGTAAGACAGGCGTATGGAACTGTATTTTTAGGGTGTATAGGATATGAATGTATGCATATGAAGGGTTTGCATGTTCCTGATAATATAATTGTTGAAGTGGTGGACCCCCACACTGGTAAACAGGTAAAAAATGGAGGTACCGGAGAGATTGTGGCAACCAATTTCAATAAACTTTACCCCATGTTGCGTATGGCTACAGGAGATTTATCTAAAATTTCCAATGTTGCCTGCTCCTGTGGAAGAACAGGACCTGTGCTGGAGAAAATTTTTGGCAGGATTGATCAGGCCACCAAGGTTAAGGGTACATTTATCCATCCCTGGCAGGTAGATGAGGTTGTTTCAAGATATCATGATATCTTTAAATATCAGTTAGTGATTACCAGGGAGAACCATAGGGATGCAATGACCCTTTTGGTGGAATTGAATAAAGAGGTTTCATCGCCTGATATCCTTTGCAGAAAAATTGAAAGAGATTTAAAAAGTTTTTTAACATTGAAAGGGATTGTTAAAATAGTCTCCAGGGGGACTATTCCTGATTTTCATAAAAAGATTGAAGACAAAAGAAGCTGGGATTGATGTTGGGAGATATATCAATGGAGAAAATTGAAATTGGCGGTATTATGCAGAGTGATGGTCGAGCGTTATTGAAGATTATGTCAGTGCCTGATCATGCAGGAGTGGCCGGTGTAGTGTTTAAGGCTATGGGTGAAAACGGAATAAATATTGAGCTACTGGTAGAGAGCTTTGACATTGACGATTACGGCAATTTTGTTGTTGTTATCGACCAGAAAGACATGGATCGTACCCTTGATGTAATGGAAAAGTTAAAGACTGTCATTGATGCCAGGGCCTTATCTTACATTTCGGACGTGGCTGTAATTACGGTATTTGCACCCCATTTACGAGAAAAACCTCTAATACACGGCATGATGTTTTCATCAATGGCATCAGTTGGTATCAGCTCACTCGCTATAAGCACATCTCTTTCCAGTGTTTCATGCGTAATTGAAGGCCAGTATCTTAATGCTACAATCCAGGCATTAACAGATGTTTTTTATGTCCCAGGGCAAATCAAGGAGAGACCAAAAGACTATTAAGCAGAAGGTATCGTTGAATTTTTATAAAAGGACGAGGAGGATGGGATGAAGATTGTTAGATTTAGGCATAATGATAATATTTTTTTTGGGGAGATCCAGGAAGAAAGGATAACAGGTATTGATGGCTCTCCCCTTTATAACTATAAAAAGACCGGTAAGTATTATTCATTGGATGAAGTTAAATTGCTTCCACCGGTTGTACCTTCAAAGATTGTTTGCGTAGGTATGAATTATTCAGAACATATAGCGGAGATCGGTGCAGAGCCTCCAGAAGAGCCATTTTTTTTCTTAAAACCGCCGTCATCTCTTATAGGTCATGGGGATGCGATCATTTTACCGCGGGAATCTGAGCGAGTTGATTATGAAGGAGAGCTTGCCGTAATAATTAAAGACAAGATGAAAAATGTAGTTGAAGATAAGGCATTAGATTATGTTTTGGGGTATTCATGCTTTAATGATGTTACAGAAAGGTTTCTGTTAATGAAGGATATTAAGAAACTGACAATGGCAAAGGGGTTCGATACGTTTAGTGCATTTGGCCCTTACATAACTCGGGGGCTTGATCCGAACAACATTGATATAAAGACATATTTAAACGGAACCTTAATGCAGCATGACAACACAAAAAACTGTGTATTCAGTGTTCAGTATATCCTTTACTACATTTCGCAATGTATGACACTTTACCCAGGCGATGTTGTTATAACTGGAACGCCCAAAGGGGTGGCTCCTATGAGGTCTGGCGATGTAGTTGAGATTGAAGTAGAGGGCGTTGGTATGCTTAGAAATATCGTGAAAGACCATGAAGCAATGTAGTAGCAATGAAGTTAAATGGTGCTTTTGCCTTCATCTCTTTTAGGAAAGGGGGCAGTCTCCACCTTTATAGGGCATAAGCGCTAAGTTATTTGACTGAAAAAGATGAACATCGAACATCGAACTTCCAACATCGAATGATGAATGAAAGACAAAAACAATGGCAAGAATCTCATTAAAGGAACTTAGGGAGACCCAGAGATGGTTAAAACTTATTCAGCGTGTACCACTAATTAAAAAACATGGACTATTAAATGACATTTTACAGGAAACAGAAGAATTAATTAAGATTTTCGTTACGAGTATCAAAACGACCTCCGGCCCGTAGGGTCCTATGCCCCGGAGGGCTGAAAAGAAATAGAAATAGTTGTTGCATATTCGGTATTGGATGCTTGTTTTTTTATTCGATGTTGGATGTTGGGCGTTCGATGTTCGATGTTCATCTTTCAGAACAACCCTGTACGGCATAAATGTAACCTGTGAGTGGTTGCAAAATAACTTTACGCTTATGCAACTTTAGGGTAAACAAATAACTCACTACCTTATTGCTGGCGTTGGATGTTTGTGAAAGCGTTAAAATTTGATGGAATTATTATATTATGGATTTGAAATGAAATGGAATATTTTTAGAGATACAAGAAGAAATGAGCCAAAAGATGAGTTTCAGGTAATT
>JAYEMW010000031.1:0-5662 GCA_034718555.1 Thermodesulfobacteriota bacterium | reverse complement strand
GAACTCGGCGAGAAGGTTCTCGATGAAGAATTGTCTGTCCTGAATATACTTTATCATGAATTTCAACCACAGTGGAATTATGTGGTCAAGCGTCGCGAAATGTAATATTTATTATTTTACAATTCCTAAGGACCTGGTCCATAAAAGAAAACAGAAAACCCCTGATTCTCCGAGGGGCAAGGCAGGTGGGTAAAACCACTGCGGTTCAACTTTTTGCCCTTTCTTTTGACAAGTTTCTTTATCTTAATCTGGAAAAATCACAAGACAGGGCTCTTTTCGAAAACAAATATCCAATAAAAGAACTCATAAACGCGATATTTTTCTATAAAAATGAGCCAAAAACCAATGGCAAAATTCTTCTATTTATAGATGAAATTCAAAACTCCCCCGAAGCAGTAGCTCAATTACGCTACTTCTATGAAGATGCCAAAGATCTATATGTAATTGCAGCCGGTTCTTTGCTGGAATCATTAATCGGTAAACACATCAGCTTCCCAGTGGGCAGGGTGGAATATATGGTAGTTCGACCATGCACATTCGAGGAATTCCTGCTGGCAACTAATGAAACTCAGTCATTAGATATACTGAATTCAATCCCATTGCCTGAATTCGCACACGACAAATTGCTACATCAATTTTATCAATATACAATGATAGGAGGTATGCCTGAAGTCATCCAACACTATGTGGATACTAATGATATTCTGATGCTTAAACCGGTCTATGACAGTTTAGTCACGTCCTATATGGATGATGTTGAAAAATATGCGCCAAACCGGACATTAGGAAATGTTATTCGCCATGTTATTCTTACAAGCTTTTATCATGCCGGCAGCCGGATAAAATTCCAGGGATTCGGCAAATCAAATTACAAATCCAGAGAGATCGCCGAAACCATGAGAATTCTTGAAAAAGCGATGCTTCTCTATTTGGTCTATCCATCTATAGATATATCATTGCCTATCCAGCCTGATTTCAAAAAATCACCAAAGCTACAACTGCTCGATACCGGATTGGTTAATTACGTTGCCGGTTTGCAAAAACAGATGTTTGGTACTCAATCATTAACTGATGTTTATGAAGGGAAAATTGCTGAGCACATTGTCGGCCAGGAACTCTTGGCTCAAATAAATACTATGCTGCCGGGACTACATTTCTGGGTTAGAGAAAAAAAACAATCAAGCGCGGAGGTTGATTTCCTATATCCCTATAAAGACATGGTTATTCCAGTGGAAGTCAAAGCAGGAGCTGCGGGACGGTTGCGATCAATCCATCAGTTTATTGACCGTTCACTACACCCATATGCAATCCGAATATACAGTGGCCTCCTAAAAATAGACAGGGAAAAAACAATCAATCAGACCCCCTATTTGCTTTTAAATTTACCTTTTTATCTGGTAGGACGGATCAATGATTATGTCACATGGTTTCTGAAAGTTGCCTAATGTGATTGCGTATGTCCAGAGCCACAGCTTTTACGGGTTTTGCCATAAAGGGAAATATATATTTGGTATTTTTTTCATTATTCCAATAGAATACTTCTTCCGGATCAAAACGAATTATTAAATCTGCTTAATCACCTTTTTGACGGTTACCAAATACTGTCATAGGGTTGTCCCAATTCCTTGCCTATAACAACCCTGAAGCATATCCAGACATCTTTCATTATATCAAGTGTTTCCAATAGGGTAAAAAAATATTTGTTCGGTATTTGGTTGATAAACGTTATTTGTGCTTCAGGGCCGCATTTGCCTACTTTTTTTTAATAAAAAAAGCGAAAAAAAGGTAAATATTCCCGCTAATCGTTGTGAGTGCAGGAAAGCGCAGATCCCTCAAACTAAAATTAGAATTCAGGTAAAAATTTCCAAAAAAAGCTTGACATATATTTTATTAATTATATAATTAGATTCATAAAACATTTTTTGTGTTAACTAATCAACCTAAAATAATTAGATTCTCTATCTTATGGATAAAACCTCAAACAAAACTATCACCTCAGCCATGGAGGATTATCTCGAGGTAATTTATAATCTTGCAAGGGAAAAGAGGGCAGTTCGCGTAAAGGATATTGCAAAAAGACTCGGGGTTAAAATGCCTACTGTTACCAGTATGCTAAAGGGGTTGAATGAAAAAAAGCTTATTGACTATGAAAAATATGAATATATTGAACTTACGGAAAAAGGATCTAATGTAGGGCAAGAAATAGACCGCCGTCATCAAATATTCAGAGAATTTTTAACCGATATATTAAAGATAGATTATAAGCAGGCAGACGAGGATGCCTGCAAGATGGAACATGCCGTCAGCCCTACAACAATAAATGCCTTTGTTGACATTATGGAATTCATAAATAATTGCCCCAGGGGAGGGGCCTCATGGCTTGAATATTTTGATGAGTACCGAGCAGGTGGGCAGCAAAAGGCAAAATGTATTGAACGAATGAAAGAATTTGCAGAAGAATATAACAATAAAATAAAAGAGATGGAAAAAGGAGAAAAATGATGCCTCTTACTATGGCAACACCAGGGCAGGAATTAACCCTTATAGACATAAATGGCGGTAGAGGAATAAGATCAAGGCTTTATAGCATGGGGCTTGTTCCAGGGGTAAAACTATCTGTTGTAGGAGCAAATGGTGGCCCCATTATGATTGCACTGAACGATACAAGGCTTGCCCTTGGCCTTGGAATGGCGCAGAAGATAATGGTGGAATAAATTTTTTTGTTTTAAATCTTAGATATATCTAATAATAATTAGAGAACCTAATAATGAAAAATGCCAATAAAAGAGATTTAATAGAGGTCATTGATAGAAGCACTGAAGAACTCCATCAACAAATAAATATGCATCGATACCTTATGGCCGCGATTCTTGATAAACAGGTAAGTGAAAACAGGTTAAACCACCTCCACTTACCTGCCTCTCAATGCGAATTAAAATTAAAAGAGGCCATAAAAGAGGCAATTGATGAGCTTGAGGAGACAAAAAAGGCATTTAAATCAAAAAGGTTGGAGGTCTTGCGTAAGAAACTTACAAGTGTATTGATAGAATCAGAATAAGACCGTTAGGGATGTCTTACGGTCTGCATAATAGCAGAAAGTGAAGGCGTAACTTGCACTGTTGAAAGCAGTCGAGTTACGCCTTTTTTTTGTGAGTAAAGATTTATCCAATGCTGCATTGGAGATAGCCGAAATTATATCTAAATTAAAAAGGAGGTTTGTATGACTAAATTAAATGAACTTGAACCAAGAACAAAAGGGAAAATTATAAAAGTAGAGGGTTCAGGGGGTATTCACAGGAGGCTCCTTGATATGGGGGCTGTAAGTGGAACCGAGTTTGAAGTAGAGAAGAAGGCCCCTCTTGGGGATCCTATAGATATTAAAATTATGGGATATCACCTCTCTCTTCGTAAACAGGAGGCGGAAACCATTGTAGTAGAAAAAATAAGGAGGCATTAAATGGCTAAACAAATAATGATTGCCCTTGCAGGCAATCCCAACTCAGGAAAGACATCAATTTTTAATAACCTGACCGGTGCAAGGCAACATGTAGGCAACTGGCCGGGCGTTACCGTAGAAAAGAAAGAGGGTAAGTGCAAATACAATGGATATGACATTTCCATCATTGACCTTCCAGGCACATATAGTCTTACTGCCTACTCTATAGAAGAGATGGTTGCGAGGGATTTTGTCATAAAGGAAAAACCAGATGTGGTTGTTGATATTGTTGATGCATCGAATCTCCAGAGAAATCTCTACTTAACCACTCAGTTTAAAGAATTGGGCGCGAAGGTGGTAATTGCCCTCAATATGAGCGACATAGCCAAAAAAAATGGTGTGAATATTGATATTGACAAGATGTCCAAGCTCTTGGGGGCAAAGATTGTACCTACGGTTGGGAGCAAAAACCAGGGCATGAAAGAACTCCTTAAGGCGGTTGTGGAAACAGCAGAGAGAAATACAGTACTTGAAGAGCGCCCCTTGGTGTACGGCAAGGAGATTAATCCGGAGATTGAAAAAATTCAGGACATTGTTTCAGGTGACTCAAATCTCATAAAACAATACAACTCAAAGTGGCTGTCTATAAAGCTCTTGGAGGGAGACAGCGAGGTCAATAAGGCAATTGAAAAATCTACTGTCTGGAATGAAGCCCAAAAGAGCGTAGAGAAAAGTCGGGATTACATTAAAAATCATATAGGAGAAGATGCTGAAACCCTGATCGCTGATCAGCGTTATGGATTTATTGCAGGTCTAACAGCAGAGACCGTGCAAAGGCCTGAATTGGAGAGATTATCTGTATCGGATAAAATAGACAGGGTGATAACAAACAGGGTCCTGGGTCTTCCTATATTTCTGCTCATTATGTATGCGCTCTTGAAGTTTACATTCTCAGGCTCGGAATTCATGGTGGGCTGGTTTGAGAGCTTCTTCGGATGGTTGGGAGATCTATCAACTGAACTAATTCCTGAAGGACTGACTCAATCGTTTATCGTTGATGGAATTATTGGTGGTGTAGGCGGTGTCCTGGGATTCTTTCCTCTTGTGCTTTTTTTGTTTCTCGGCATAGCTATTCTCGAAGACAGCGGATATATGGCCCGCGGCGCATTTGTGATGGATAAGGTGATGCATTTCTTTGGGCTGCATGGAAAATCATTCCTGCCTCTCTTGATTGGCATGGGATGCACAGTTCCGGCCTATATGGCCTCAAGAACCCTTGAAAGCAAGAAAGACAGGCTTATTACAATGCTGGTCAATGGCTTTATTATCTGCGGGGCCAAGATCCCTATTTATGCCCTTTTTATCGGCGCCTTTTTCTTTAAGGCTGGGGCAACCATGTTCTTTCTTTTTTATATCTTAGGAATTGCCTTTGCAATGATAATGGCCAGGTTATTTAGAATTTTCCTGCTCCCAGGGGAAGCAGCGCCCTTTGTAATGGAGCTTCCTCCCTACAGGTTTCCCACTATTAAGGGCGCATTGATACATATGTGGGAGAGAGGGTGGATGTACCTTAGAAAGGCAGGCACGGTGATTTTGGTTGTTGCAATCCTTATCTGGCTGGGTTTTACGTTTCCTCAAGAGCCAAAATATTCCAAAGACTATGATGCAATAACATCGAGGATTGAGACAAATTATATTCAGCAGGTTTTACCCATGGCAGAAAGTCTTGGAACAAGTGTAGATAAGATTGAAGACACTGAAATATTTGTGAAATTTTCGGATGTAGATTCTAAGTTCTCTGCCGCAGCGGAAGAAGGGGAATTAGAAGAAGAAACCAGTGAATATCATGCCCTGGAGAAAGACAGAGATGAATCCTTTAATAATCTTAAGGAAACCTATCCTCAAAAAGCAGGTCTCTACAATCGTTATAAGGTCCTGACAGAAGAGAGAGTTGAGCAACTGACAAAGCTTGAAAACTCCATGGCGGCAGAGCAGATGGAAAAGAGCTACGCAGGAAGGATTGGCCATGCCATTGCCCCATTTTTTAAACCGTTAGGATTTGACTGGAGAAGCAGCATTGCACTTCTTGCAGGGTTTGCTGCAAAAGAGGTGGTGGTTTCAACTTACGGCACTCTTTACAGTCTTGGCGAGACAGACTCCGGCGAGTCTACATCCCTTAGAGAGGCATTTCAAAAGGACCCGTCCTGGACACCGCTGAAGGCTATC
>JAYEMW010000030.1:0-5718 GCA_034718555.1 Thermodesulfobacteriota bacterium | reverse complement strand
CGGTATTGCTTCCTGGCAACAGAAGTCTTTATGTCAAACAAGCTTAGTATAAAATCAGTGAAAAGCCATTTTGACGATTTATTCACATTTATATAGTCCCCATAACTTGACCACTTGTATTGTTCAGGTTTTTCTACCATCCCGGCCTTGACAGGATTTAAATGGATATAGCGGGAAAGCTCCTGGGCATACTCATCAATATCTACAAGCAGTGCCTTGTATCGGCCTTGAAATAAATGACCGGATCTTTTTCGTTTCAGATTAAAATAATTCGTATAAGCCCCATTGATGTGATGCATGATTTGAGACAGGTTTCCGGCCGGTGTTTGGAGCAAAATGTGGTAATGTGTGTCCATAAGGCAGTAAGTATGAATGATTGCTTTATAACGCTCGCTGGCTGAGCCAAAATAGCCGAGAAAACGTTCTCGATCTCTATTACTTCTAAATATATTTTGCCATTCGTTTCCCCTTGCAGTTATGTGATAAAAAGCATCGGGATACTCAACTCGTAATGGTCTACCCATTGCTGCTCCCATGATTTTTAAGATTTAGCTAATCATGGTATATATAGAAACATATATCTGTCAACTGTGTAGGCCTGACCTATGTCTTCTGACACCTATGTCTTCACCTATGTCTTTCCAGGCCATATGTTTGTATCTGATAAGCTAAATGAAGAATTCGCCACATCTTAAGATAGTCCGTCTTTGAAACTCTTTATCTTATCCTCAACACCCTGTAGGGCCTTATATGCTTCATCTAAAGATACCTGTTTAAACCTCACTGTATCCCCTGGTTTTAACTGCCCTAACAATGGTAGGTCTGCTGAAATCACTGTGGCGATCTTTCTGTAGCCCCCTGTAACCGTTTCCCCAAGAATGATAATAGGCTGCCCGTCACCAGGTATCTGAATAGCGCCAGAGATAACCCCTTCAGAGATTATCGACTCCCCTGCTTCCGGCATTCTCTCAACAACTGGCCCAGTCAGTCTTATTCCTGTACGGTCTGCCTTTGGGCTTACATTATAAATTGATTCAACAAAGACGTCCTTGCTTTCTTCGCTGAATTGCTCATCCTGAGGGCCAAATATTACCCTCAAAGTCCATTCTTTTCCGTATTGAGGCACCCATTCAATAGGAAATGATCTTTCCTTATACGCTGTATTGACGCCTTTCCCTCCTGAATAGATTATATCGCCTTTTTTAAGGGGCCTCCCTTCAAGGCCCCCGAAACTTGAGGTCAGGTTTGTAGATTTACTCCCCATAATAGCAGGAACAGATATACCACCTTGTATTGCCAGGTAGGAGCGACAGCCGCTTTTAAGGCCTCTAAAGGATATAGTATCTCCCTTTTTAAGCAGATGAGTTCTCCACATCTTTAGGGGTTTATCATCATTGATATATGGGTTAAAATCAGCACCGGCGAAGGCAATGGCTGTATCCGTAATAACCCTGAACTTTAATCCGAATAATGTAACCTCGAGACATGCCTCATTCTCATGGTTGCCCACAAGGATATTTCCCACCCTCAGGGAAAATTTATCTACTGCACCGCTTGAAGCCACCCCATATCGACCGAAACCAAACCTACCAATATCTTGCACCATGGAAAGTATTCCTGGGGATAATATTTCCAGTGTCTCTATTTTTTCCAATTCCTTAAATCCTCTTCATCTATTTGTGAAAACCTTACCATATCGCCTGATTTTAGCAGGGCAGGAGGATCTTGGTTCGGGTTAAATAAATTCAGGGGGCTCCATCCAATTATCTGCCAACCCCCAGGGCTTACCACCGGGTAAATCCCTGTCTGTCTCTGGGCGATACCTACTGATCCCTCAGGGATTGCCGTTCTCGGGGTTTCTTTTCTCGGGGTTTCAAGTCCCTCAGGCAATTCCCCCATGTATGGGAACCCAGGCATAAAGCCAATCATGTAGACATGGTAGGTATTTACAGTGTGCAGCCGAATGACCTCCTCAGGCGTAATCTTATGGTACTGAGATACCCACTCAAGATCAGGTCCATATCGGCCTCCATAGACAACCGGTATGTCTATAGTCTCCGGTTCAGGCAGGTGAATTTCCATAACCTTTTCCTCCATACCATCTATCCATTTTTTCAAGGCCCTTACATTTGTCTTAAGGGGTTGATAAATGACAAGAATGGATCTATAGGCAGGCACAATGTCTGTTAGGCCATCTAATGGGTTCTCTTCGAGTAAAGCGGTAAGTGAGCTTACTTTCCTGTTTATCTCAGGATTGATTTTATCACCTAACTCTACAATTAGGGAGCAATCGCCCATTATTCTATACAAAGGCTTATCATAATGCATGGTTATTCCTAAAGAAATTCACCCATTGGGACAATATCTATTTTTGATTCAGACAGGGTTGTTCTTATTTGCTTTATTAGGTTCACTGCTGCGGGATTATCACCATGCACGCAAATCGTATCACCGCTAAGCTGAATCTCAGCCCCATCTTTGGTTAAAATTTTTCCCTCTGTTATCATTTTAATAACCCTTTCCGCCGCCTTTTGGTGATCCTTAATCACTGCCCCAGGCTCTTTCCTGGAAACAAGAGAGCCGTCAAGATTATATTCCCTGTCTGCAAAGAACTCAAAGGCCACCTTAATTCCATATTTTTTCCCCATGTCTTTTAGTTCTTGTATATTAACTCCAGATAGTACTACCAAGATAAGTTTTTTATCTATCATAGAAATTACCTCTGCCATGGACTCCCATATTCTCACATCCTTAACCGCCATGTTATAAAGAGCTCCATGGGCCTTTACATGTTGCAGTCTCGTCCCCTGCGAGACCGCAAATGCCGAGAGTGACCCCATTTGATATGTAAAATAATCTTTAATTTCCTCTATGGTTGCATCCATATACCTCCTGCCAAAACCCATTAAATCCGGTAAACCCGGATGGACGCCTATCGCAGTACCACTACTATTGGCCAATGCAATTGTCTGTCTCATTATATGGGGGTCTCCCGCATGAAAACCGCAGGCAATATTTGCCGAGGTTATCAAGGGTATGACCTCTTCATCAAGTCCGATTTTATAGGCCCCAAAGCTTTCCCCTACATCGGAATTGAGGTCTATCTTATGCCTCTGTTCCACTTTTTACCTCCTGTCAGTTTCCTTATTATCTAAAAAAGATATTTATACCTCAGACCTCGTCATTCACCTACACGCTTATAACATCATCTTCCCATTCCCATAAGAACTGCATGGTGGGTTTTTATCAATATTTTGAAATCGAGCCACAATGACCAGTTGTCAATATATTCAAGGTCCATTTTCATCCAATCATGGAACCCTATTTGATTGCGGTCCGGGCTAATCTGCCAGATACAAGTCATGCCGGGTTTCATAGACAAGCGTCTTCGCTGCCATGTCTCATACTTTTCTACCTCTTCCGGTATAGGCGGCCTTGGCCCAACAAGGCTCATCTCGCCCTTTAAAACGTTAATCAACTGGGGAAGCTCATCAATGCCGGTATTCCGCAAAAAGGTCCCAACAAAAGGAATAATCCGCGGGTCTTGTTTTATTTTAAAGGCAGGCCCATCAGCCTCATTGAGCTCATCCAATTCCTGACGTTTTTCCTCTGCATCAAACGCCATGGTTCTGAATTTATACATAATAAAAATCCTGCCATTAACTCCGGAACGTTTTTGTTTATAAAAGACAGGACCCTTAGAAGAAAGTGTAATAATTATGGAAATAGCAAGAAACAACGGAGATAAGATAATTATCGCAATTCCGGAAAATGCATAATCAAATAAACTTTTAATAAGCAGCTCGATAGGCCTTGCAGGTGTCGTGTAAAATGTCATAGTCATAATACCAAGAAAATCTTCAAACTGGATCGTGGCTATCTCTGGATTATATCTTAGCTTGTATATCTGCCAGTCAGGGATAATACGTGTCTGTATTCCAATTTCCTCTGCAATAGACATATATAGCTGGGGATTCTCAATTTTGATTAGAGGCATGACAAAAACAATTTCATCAATGGCATTCTCAAGGAGGATTTTTCTCAGATCGTTGAGCGTACCGATTACCTTGATGTCCTTATATACATATTTACCTACGTCTTCTTGCCTTATCTCAAGACATCCTATAACCCTGTATCCCGCTTCCTCATGGCTTTCTATAGCGGCAATTACATCTTTTGTCTTTTCCCGGCTTCCAATAATCAGGACATTTCTAAAATAAATACCTCTTCTCCAATAACGGTTGAGAATATGATATATGCTTAATTTACTAAGGGCAAGCAGGACAATATCAAGAAAAAAGAATACACCTATCATTATTCTGCTTACATCCTTTATTTTTAATAGGTACATGAAGAGGATCATGAGCATAAAGGCAGTGGAAATTGACTTTATTAGATTCCAGAATATCTTTATGTATGTCTCTTTTTTGTAAAGACTGTAAAGTCCGAACAGACTAAAACTAACGTACCATATTATAATAATCAGCAACAGGACAAGATAATAATTAGGCCCGGTTAAAAGACCTCTAAACTGCTCTGGTAGTAAATATTTCTTTATGAAATATGCCGCCATAAATGCTGCAGCCGTCAGGAGAATATCCCATAATTTATGTATTTGAGAGATAAATTTAGTTTGTTCTTTTACCATTTCTTCCTATCATTGTAAGCATTCACGGTTTAGGGTTGCCTGTCGTACGTCCGGTGTGCATGTAGGAACTTAGACCCTGAACTGCTACCCCTTTAATATGTTTCATTAAAAGGCTCTCAAATTTCCTTAATATTTTTTCCTTATCCAGATTTTTTACTGCAAAGGTCCTGGCAGTCTTTCCAAGCATATGTCGTTTTTCAGTGTTTTCAGTTAGCCGGATTAACCCATCAATAAGGGATTTTTCATCCCCCGGTGGAATTATTAACCCACAAGTCCGTACAATTTCTGCGACATCAGTGCCTGGCTCAGTTATGGAAACCACAGGCCTTCCCGAGGCCAACATCCCGGTCAATTTTGAGGGCATTATCAGGTTAGATAAATCTTGTTTTTGGGGCAATAAATGCATATCTGCAAGATTTAATAGAGAGTTTAACATATCCATTTGCTGTAACGGTAAGAAATATAGATTCGGCAAATTTGCGACCGCTGATTTTAAATTTCTCAGAATTGCGCCTTCACCACAAAGGATAAAATGAATCTTGGGATAGGAGATAAGTCTTATAGCTGCCTTTATTAATATATGCAAGCCTTGCTTCTCTCCCATATTTCCCGAATATAGAGCAACTATTTTATCACAGGGTATGCCAAAATGCTTACGGATTTTTTTGGAATTTTTTAACGGGAATATATTTTTTGTATCCACCCAGTTGGGAAACAAAGTGGTTTTTGATTCAGATATCCCCTTCTCCCAAAGCCTTTTTACCATATTTGATGATATGGCGGAAACATGATTAAATGACTTTATAACGAGGCTTTCAAAAAACCCGGCAATCAGATGTAATGACTTATTGCTTAACAAACCCAAGGAAAATGCCGCGTCTATCTCAAAATCTTGTACATGTAAGAATGCCTTTGCTCCACATAAACGGGATGCGAGTAAAGCCTGGGGGGCACAAAAAAATGGTGGTTCAATCACTAATATTATGTCAGGTTTCCAGATAGATTGCAGCAAAATCACCGGCAAACTGCTTATTGCAAAACTTGTCAGGTGCAACAACCTTTTTATACTT
>JAYEMW010000029.1:0-5744 GCA_034718555.1 Thermodesulfobacteriota bacterium | reverse complement strand
AGGTTAAGGAAGGCTCAGAGCTTGTTACCAAGACCAATGAGGGATTTACCCAGGTAGCGGAAAGCGCTTCAAAGGTAGGCGAGCTTGTCGGTGAAATCTCCGAGGCATCCAATGAACAGGCCCAGGGCATAGATCAGATAAACACAGCCGTCACCCAGATGGACCAGGTAACCCAGCAGAATGCAGCCAATGCAGAGGAATCCGCATCCGCCAGTGAGGAGATGAATGGCCAGGCAGAGCAGATGAAGGGGATTGTTGGTGAGCTGGTAGCGCTCGTTGGGGGAAGCGGTGGTAAAGTAAGCAGTAGGGAGTATGCAGTAGGCAGAGAAAGAAGAGCTATCGCAGCGCCTACAAAAAGGGCCGGAGGGAAGTCCCTGACAGTCCGCAAGGAGGATAGCCCTGAGAAGGTTATTCCCATGGATGATGATTTTAAGGATTTTTAAACTCCCCGCCTGATATACATGGTGGTGGCCTTCAGGTCATCACCATGTATATCTATCCTGAACAGATCGGTTCTCAGTTCAGAGTTTCTCGCTGAAAGCGGGATTCAAAAGTTATAATCGATCGCCGGAATACCCCGCAGCTTGTCGGAGCGTAGTGTAGAACCCGCTCAACGGGGCTGCGGGGAGCTTCATTCTCCCTGCAGTTTAGCCGCGATTTCTTGAAGCGGGCTCACCATCACTCCACCTTTCATTGGATAGGATTCTTTCACTGGCGCAACCACGTAAGCCTCGTCTGGAGAGATATCGTCAAGTGCGTTCCAGAAGCCTTTCGAAACTCTGGGAACGGTTGATGATTTCAGCTCAAAGGCCAGTGTACGCCTCCCTCTTCTTAAAATAAGATCGATTTCTGCGCCCGCACTTGTCCTATAGAAGGATGGTTCATAATTTTTTGCAAATGCGAGAATGTTCTCCATGGCGAATCCCTCAAAAGATACCCCCAGGACTGGATGGGAAAGCAGATCGTCATGAGTGCGAATATCAAGCAGTGCATGGAGAATTCCACTATCTCGAATATAGAGCTTCGGTGATTTGACGAGGCGTTTTTTCAAATTCTGGGCGTCGGGTAAAAGTAGCCGCACCATGAAGGTATGCTCCAGAAGATCTACATACGAACGAATGGTATGAGAGGTTACCCCAAGAGAATCCGCAAGTTTCGATGCATTTAGCAGTGAACCGTGAATGTGACATCAAGGCCATTTTATGTGCTAATGGCTAAATGCTAATGGCTTAACGCACAGGTAGACACTTTAGAGATCCCAAGCAATTGCAAAACAATAAAAATAGGCAATAGGATTATTATTCCTTGACAAGAGAAAATTTATAAAATATATTTTTACTTTGTATACTGTATACATAAATGGATTGATATTAAACAAGGAGGAGAAGCAAGATGGCTAAGTTACTTTTTGAATGGGATTATTCGTCATATCCAGGTGCAAAAAAGTATCCTCATCTGTTCAAACCTATCCAGTTAGGAGAGCTTACTATTCCAAACAGGATAAAATATGCTGCAACGGAAGATAACCTGAATGATCACAACGGTTTTGTTACAGACGCTGATGTTGCCTATCTGAAGGAAAGGGCTAAAGGGGTTGTTGGCGGCATATGCACCATGCAGGGTGTTTATATGGATGAGAAACGTATGGGGCAGGGGTATGTCGGACAGGCTGCTGCATGGGACGATAAATTCGTTCCCGGCTTAACAAGATTTGTTGATGCAATTCACGAGGAGAAAGCTGTTGCTGCATGCCAGCTAATGCACTGCGGCAGGGTTGGCGCAGTCGAGGTTGACAAGTGCCAGGGGCCTTCAGTTGTCCCGCAAAGACTGAGGATTTTTCGACCGGTTCAGGAGATGACTAAGGCGGACATAAAGCAATGCCTAAAGGAACATCTTGATGCTACTGAAAGACTACTTAAGGCAGGGTTTGATGTTGTTGAAATATCAGGAATTGTAGGTTATCTGCTATCAAACTTTGTGTCAAGCTATACCAACAGGCGTACGGATGAGTATGGCGGTGATATACGGGGAAGGATGAGATTTGTCGTGGAACTCATACAGGAGGTTAAAAAGATATGCGGTGATGTCCCTGTAGGTATTAGGCTTTGTGCGGAAGAACTTTTAGACGACGTAAGGGGTAACACCCACGAAGAATCAATGATTACATATGAAATGGCGGAGGAAGCAGGGGCGGATTTTATGAGTGTCACTGCCGGTTGGCAAGAGTCCATAGTGCCGGTAATAAGTAGAGACGTGCCAATGGGATCATGGATTCATCTTGCAAAACGTGCAAAAGAGCATATGAAAATACCAGTGCAAATGGCATACAGGCTTTTTACACCGGATATCCCTAACAAGGCTATTGGAGATGGTGAATTGGACTTCTGGGAAATGTGCAGGCCAATGATTGCCGACCCCCTTATGCCTAAAAAAGTATTGGAAGGCAGAGAGGAAGATGTAAGACATTGCGTTGCATGTAACCTTTGTCTCGCAAGGCTTTTTAGAGACGCTCCCATGACATGCTACATTAATCCTGTATGTGCCCATGAATCAGACCCTGCCTTTGCTACCCCGGAGAAGACACAAGATCAAAAAAATATTATGATTGTCGGCGGTGGTCCTGCAGGGCTGGAATGCGCCTATTCCGCAGCTCGAAGGGGACATGAAGTGCATGTGTATGAGAAGGGCGAAGAGTTGGGAGGTACCCTTCTTCAGGCATCAAAGGCTCCCTATGGAGATGAAGAGCTTATGACATGCATAAATTATCAAAAGGTCCAGTGTGAGAAGTCAGGTGTGACTTTTCATATGGGAACTGAGGCAACAGAGGAGTTGATTCAGGAGGAACTGCCTGACAGCGTAGTCTTGGCCACAGGTCCGGTTTACTCAAAGGGTGGAGGCACTGGTTTTGACAGGGAAAACGTTGTTAATGTACTGGATGTTTTGAACGGTGATGCTAAAGTCGGCGATAAAGTTGTGGTGTGGGGAAACAGAAAGCCAGGCATTGGTGTTGCCCTGTTCCTTGCCAAGCAAGGGAAAAAGGTTGCTATTGTCGGCAAAGAAAAATCTGCGGGATTTGATGTCAATCCATCATTTAAGTGGCGATATATGATATATCTCAGACAAAACGGAATCATGGCATATAATGATTGCGATATTGAAAGCATTGAAGAAAATGGGGTTATGGTTAAGACTTATGATGGGTATAATTTCCCTGTAGAATGTAATACTGTTGTTGTAACTGAGAGAGAGACAAATAATAGTCTTAAGGATATAGTCCAGCAAGAAGGTATTGAACTTTTTGTCATTGGAGATGCGTTGGTACCTCGTAATTTATCTAGCGCAGTGCATGATGGTTACCGAATAGGAATTCGGATTTAAAGAGGAGGTTAAAAATGTCATTTAATGCAGAAAAAGAAATAACAAAACTGTGGAAAAATCTGCATGGCGCCCAGGATGAAATCGGCAAAACTTACTACAGGTGGAGGGAATCCGCCCTGCAATTTGCAGGGCCTGATGTAAAACCTTTAGACGTAAGCTTAAAAACAGCTGAAATTATGGGCATGGAGATCGGCAAAAGCTTTCTTCCCCGTTTAAATTGGTTAAAGGGAGAGGATGCCTGGCTAATGAATTTGGCAAAAAATATTGCAGGCAATTGGATAAACCAGGGGGCAGTTGTAGAGGTTGAAAAAGGTGAAAACCCATTAGAGGTTTTCATAAAATGGAAAAGATGCCCATGGCCGACATTCGCCAAAGAACATGGTGTTGACATGGAAGAAGATGTATTATGCTGCGACAGGATCTTGCAGACAATACTTAAGGATGTAAACGAATTTTTTAATACAAACTATAAGATAGAAACCTTAAAGGCCATCCCAAGAGGAGAAGGGGTGTGCTTGAGGAGGTTGTGCAAGAATAATAAACAGGAGTAATGATATGGCTGCTCAAGTAGATACTGAAAAATGCACCATGTGTGGAGGTGTGGTTCAACCAGTTTGCGTAGAGGTATGCCCGGATTTAGCAATTAGAGTCCAGGATAACAGGATTGTGGTCACAGAGTTTTTATGTGAAGATTGCAACGAATGTGGCTGTGTTTGCCCTGATTCGGCAATAACCGTGCCAGTTGAAAAAGTAACATTTTAGAAAAAATAAAGAGGTGAAATGAAGGCTAACAAGATAGATCATATATGCATTGCAGTTAAGAATCTCGAAGAGGCCAGGAAAAAGTGGGAGCCTATTTTGGGAAAACCTCAACCGGATGATCCGTATGTTGATGAATTGGAAAAGATAAGGGTTGCCCGATACTGGCTTGGGGAAGTAGGGTTTGAGTTAATGGAGTCCACGTCCCCTGATGGAGATGTAGCAAAGTTTATCAATAAGAACGGCGAAGGTGTTATGCTTATCAGTTTTAATGTGGATAACACAAGGGATTCTATAAAAGAATTAGAAGGTAAGGGGTATCCATTTATTGGAGGGGCCAGACCGTTTAGGGATTGTGAATTTGCCTTTATACATCCTAAGGCGGTAAACGGTGTCCTTCTGGAATTAATAGATTATAAATGGGATGAGCTGAAAAAATAGGTAACCGTTCAGGTGTTCAACGTTTCCCGCTGTAAGCGGGAAACGTTTGAACCCGTGAACGGTTATAAAGGTCTTTAGTCATTTGTATAATGTGAGTGACGAGGTCTGTAAGAGGACTAATCCTTTAGAAGTTACTAAAAAGTTCTTTATATTTTTCATATCCTTCTTTCCCCAGATCTTCCTCTGATTTATTACCCCATATCTTGTTTAAATACTGGTCCCTGCCAGATCTGTCTCTGTAATATTTATATTTCAAGGGGTTTTTCTTGCAGTAGTCCTGGTGATATTCTTCTGCCTCATAAAATTTTGAAAATTTTATAATCTCTGCGACTATTGGTTCTTCATATCTTCCAGATTTAGCTAAGTGTTTTTTGGAAATCTCGGCTAAACGTTTCTGCTCATCATTATGATAAAAAATAGCGGTAGTATATTGAGAACCCCTGTCAACAAACTGTCCACCTTCATCTGTCGGGTCAATTTGCATCCAGTACACATCAAGCAGGCTTTGATAGTTTACCCTGTCTGGATTATATAAAAGTTGAACTGCCTCAAAATGACCGGTTCTACCGGCGCATACCTCTTCATATGTAGGGTCTTCTATATGTCCACCGGTGTAACCTGAAATTACCTTATTTACTCCATCCATTTTTTCAAAAGCGTGCTCCATGCACCAGAAACACCCGCCTGCAAATGTAGCCTTTTCTGCTTTTGTTTCTCTGTTAGTCACAATAATATCCTTTCCCGCATAACACTCCCCGGCATTTCCGTAGGCGCTTGCGGCTATGAGCCATAAAAAAATAAGTATAATTATTTTTTTCATATTACAGACCTCGTTTACGTAAGGCTACCATTAATAAATTTGTGGAGAATGCTGGAAATAAATGTTTGATAAGGCAATCCCTCATGAACTGCTTGACGTTGTAATTCTCTGAGATCTCGTTCTGAAATACGAATATTAACTCTTTTATCTTTAAGTAAGGTAGCTCGTGCATAGCTTCTCAAATCAACTTTTCTTTTTACTAAATTAGGTACAGATTTCCATTCTCCTTTTTCAAATGATTCTAAAATTTTACGCTCTTCTTCATTCAAGTTGTTTTTCATTTTGATTCTCCCAGATATTTTTTCATAGCTTTACGGCTTGGAATTATAGTTTTTAAGAATATCTG
>JAYEMW010000028.1:0-5748 GCA_034718555.1 Thermodesulfobacteriota bacterium | reverse complement strand
AATCAGGGCATCCTTAATAGGCACTATCCCAATCTGCTTACCATCTACTGAGATTAGCCTTACTGTGGCGGCCCTTATTTGTTCGTTAACCCTTACGAGGGGTTTTTTGTAAATGGTTACCTCCTATGTTTTACTTCGTTAATAATATTATCAATAATTTCTTTAGGCTGCATGGGTGGGAGATTTTTTCCATCCCTAAGTCTAATACTGACAGTGCCTGTTTCTGTTTCCTTGTTCCCTATAATAAGCATGTAAGGTATCTTTTTCATCTGGGCCTCCCTAATTTTAAAGCCCAGTTTTTCATTTCTAAAGTCTTTTTCTACTCTAATATCTGCATCAAAAAGTGTTTCAAATAAACTTTCTCCGTAAGAAATGTGGCTATCAGTAATTGAAAGGATAATAGCCTGAACAGGGGCAAGCCACACTGGGAAAGCACCTGCATAATGCTCTATTAGTACGCCAAGGAAACGCTCAATAGATCCAAGTATTACGCGGTGTATCATAACCGGTCTATATTTTTCACCATCAGAGCCTACATAAGTCAGGTCAAATCGTTCGGGAAGAACAAAGTCGCATTGTATGGTGGCGCATTGCCAGCTTCTTTCCAGGGCATCTTTAATCTTAACATCTATTTTTGGCCCATAAAATGCTCCATCCCCTTCGTTTATCTGGTGTGGGAGATTAATCTCTTGTACTGACTCAACCAGGGCCTTTGTTGCCTTTTCCCAGTCTTCGTCTGTTCCTATAGAATTCTCCGGCCGTGTGCTAATCTCTATTTCATAATCGAAACCGAATACGGCCATTATATCCCTTACAAAGTCAATGATGTTCTTTATTTCAACCTTTAGCTGTTCAGGCGTGCAAAGTATATGGGCGTCATCCTGAGTGAATTGCCTTACCCTGGTTAAACCGTGCAACACTCCAGATCGTTCATGTCGGTGTACCGTGCCTAACTCAAAGTATCTCTTAGGAAGGTCCCTATAACTTCTCACATCGGATGAGTAAATAAGCATATGGGACAGGCAGTTCATTGGCTTTATACCGTAAGACTGATTTTCTATTTCGGTAAAGTACATATTTTCTCTGTAGTGATCAAAGTGACCTGATTTTTTCCATAGGTCTGTTTTTAAGAGCTGTGGGCCCATAACCAGCTCATAACCCCTTTTTATATGCTCTTTTATCTCAAATTCTTCAAGGATATGCCTTAACATGGCTCCATTGGGGTGGAATAGTATCATTCCTGGTCCAACCTCTTCCCTAATGCTGAAAAGGTCAAGTTTTTTTCCAAGTATGCGATGATCTCTCTTTTTAGCCTCTTCAATTTTTTCCAGGTGCTTGTCAAGGGACTTCTGGTTAGCAAAAGCAATGCCGTAAATTCTGCTCAACATGGCCTTTTTTTCATCGCCCCTCCAATAGGCCCCTGCAACCTTTGTTAATTGAAATGCCTTTATTTGTCCTGTTGAGGCAAGATGGGGTCCACGGCACAGGTCCGTGAAATCACCCTGTTTATATAAGCTGACTGTTTCCTCTGCAAGATCCTCTATAAGTTCCGCCTTATAGTCTTCACCGTTGGATTTAAAGAATTCAATTGCCTCAGTGCTGGAAATTTCGCTTCTACCAAAGGGAACGTCCTTTTTAATTATCTCCTTCATTTTTTTTTCGATCAAAGGCAGGTCTTTAATCTCAAAGGGTTTTTTGTGATCAAAATCATAATAGAAGCCGTCTTTAATAGCAGGGCCTATAGTAACCTTTGTGCCTGGAAATAGCTCCTGGACAGCCTGGGCCATAACATGGGCTGCGCTGTGTCTCATTATTTCAAGCCCTTCCTGAGAATCTATGTAAACAGGTTCAATCTCAGATTGTGAAATAATAGGCCCTGAGAGATCCTTAATTTTACCATTTACCTTGATAGCTGCTATTGTTTTTTTGTCATTAACACCTAAGGCCTTTAATGCCTGAAATCCATTTAATCCTTTAACCGGCGCTTGAATTAAAGGTGAATCTTTTAAACTTATATTTATTTTTTCTTCATTTTCCATTTACAAACACCTGATTTAAAATAAGGCATCTAAGAAAAACGATGCTTAGATGCCTTATGGTTTTAAAGCATATTCTAATAATTATCTATATCATTTTTATTTATAATGTTACAAGTCATTATTTTTTTATAAACAATAAAGATAGCCGTGAACGGTTACATTAATCTTCGGCAAACTTTTTTATACCTTCCCTATAAAGATCGTTTCCATTACAATCATTAACTACTGTTACAGGGAAATCCTCTACCTCTAATATTCTTATGGCCTCGGGTCCTAAGTCCTCATAAGCAACAATCTTGGCTTTTTTAATCCTTTTGGCTATTAAAGCGCCTGCGCCACCTGTTGCTCCAAAATATACGGCCTTGTGTTTCTTCATTGATTCAATGACTTCCTGTGACCGGTTTCCCTTTCCTATCATGCCCTTCAGTCCAAGTTCAATTAATGTTGGGGCATAAGGGTCCATTCTGTAGCTGGTGGTAGGACCGGCTGATCCAATTGGCTTTCCAGGCTTTGCCGGGGTAGGGCCAACGTAATAGATTACCTGGCCCTTTATGTCAACGGGTAGATCTTTCCCGTTTTTAATAAGGTTAAACAATCGTTTATGTGCAGCGTCTCGTCCAGTAAGCAAAATCCCATTTAATAATACCTTATCTCCAATTTTTAAATTTTCTACATCCCCATCAGATAAAGGGGTTGTTAATCTAATTTGTTTGGCCATATTCTCCTCCAATATATTTGAAATTTGAAACTTGGTATTCCATATTGGATGCTGTTTGTGTTTATCTAGTTTTTAGTTTCCCAGCTTGGCGGGATCTTCGACAAGTTTCAAATTTCAAGTTTCAAATTTCAAGTTTCAAATAATCGCCTCTTTATGTCTTGCTGCATGACACTGGACATTTACTGCTAAAGGCAGGCTTGCAATATGACAGGGTTCAGCCTCTATAAAAACATCTAATGAAGTGGTGTTTCCGCCATAGCCCATTGGACCTATGCCTAATTTATTTATTTTTGTTAAAAGTCCCTCTTCAATTTTTGCCAGGTACTGGTCGGGATTTCTATCTCCTATGTCCCTTAAGATAGCCTTTTTTGCCAGTATCGCTGATCTTTCAAAGGTTCCGCCAATCCCGATGCCGATAATAGTGGGCGGACATGGATTTGAGCCGGACTCTTTTACCCTGTTTATTACGAATTCTTCAATTCCCTCTAAGCCTGCAGCTGGTGTCAACATAGTTACCCTGCTCATATTTTCAGCACCACCACCTTTAGGAGCAAAGGTTATTTTTATATTACTTCCAGGGACAATTTCCATATGAATGATAGCCGGTGTGTTATCTCCAGTATTTTCTCTTGTAAATGGATTGCAAGCGGATTTTCTTAAATAACCGTCTTTATATCCCTGTCTAACCCCTTCGTTAATTGCCTCTTTCAGTTCTCCATCTGTAATGTGCACATCCTGGCCAATCTCTATAAACACCACTGCAAGGCCGCAATCCTGGCATATAGGAGCCTTCTCTTTTCTGGCGATTCCGGCATTTTCTTTTAACTCTTTAAGGACCTCTCTGCCAGGTTCCGACCTTTCATTTTCAATAGCCTTATCAAACGCAAGAAGCACATCATCACCAAGGTTATAATTAGCATCCATGCACAAGTCTCTGACTACCTTGACAATTTCCTTAGTAGAAATTTCTCTGATCATTGTCTTTTTCTCCTAATATTAATGGCTTTATGAAATAATGGCCTGAAGCAGTGAACTGTGAACGATTACTTAATATCTGAACGAAAACCTCGAAATATAGTTTTCAAGTTTTGGCCTTAAATGTTCAATGCTTTGAAATTGCGTTGTTTTTTAATCTAAAATCCGCAATCTAAAATCTAAAATCGTGACTGAACTAGCTTTTCGTTCAGGCACTTAATATTTATCCTTCTTGCCTAACCGTTTCTCTTGTATGCTTAGTCTAAACTGGGATATTGCCATGTTTTTTTTCAGGCCTTGTTTCTATTTTTGTTGATAGCATATTTAAGGCATCTATTATCCTGGGCCTTGTCTCATGGGGATTGATTATTGCATCTACAAATCCTCTTGATGCGGCAATATAAGGATTGGAGAATTGATCCCTGTACTCTGAAATTCTTTCCTCCCTTTTTGCTGCTGGATCATCTGCCGCCTTGATTTCTCTTCCATGAATAATCCCTGCTGCTTGTTCAGCTCCCATAACAGCTATTTCTGCGGTTGGCCATGCAATGACGTAGTCGCTGCCTAAGTGTCGGCTGCACATGGCTAAATACGATCCCCCGTAATCTTTTCTGGTTATAACAGTTATCTTTGGAACTGTAGCCTCGCTGTAGCACCATAAGAGCTTGGCCCCATGTCTAATTATCCCTCCCCATTCCTGCGTGCTTCCGGGCAGATAACCCGGCACATCTACAAAGGTAAGCAATGGAATATTAAAGGCATCGCAAAACCTTATGAACCTGGTGGCCTTGTCTGATGCGTTGATATCAAGGCATCCTGCAAGGAATTTGGGCTGATTTGCAATAATGCCTACTGTTTTTCCATCCAATCTTGCAAAACAAATTATTATATTTTTTGCAAAATATTCATGGGGCTCAAATATTTGTCCATTATCTACGATGGAGCGAATAACATCCTTCATATCATAATATGCCTTTGGATTATCCGGTATTATTGTATCAAGCGCCATATCAATCCTCTCAGGTTCGTCTCCTGTTTCAACTACTGGAGGTTCTTCCATGTTGTTTGATGGCAGGTAAGTAAGCAGTTCTTTGATCATTTGAATGGAATTCTCGTCGCTTTCACATGCAAAGTGGGCTACTCCGCTTTTTGTGTTATGGGTCATGGCTCCACCAAGATCCTCTTGGTTTATATCCTCTCCAATAGTTGTTTTAATTACAGCAGGGCCTGTGATAAACATGTAGCTGCTTTTTTTTGTCATAAATATCCAGTCGGTCATTGCTGGAGAATAGACTGCTCCTCCGGCCGTAGGCCCCATAATAGCGGATATCTGGGGGATAACACCGGATGCACTTGAATTTTTGAAAAATATATCACCGTATCCTCCAAGGGAATCTACGCCTTCCTGTATTCTCGCTCCTCCTGAATCATTAAAACCGATAATAGGGGCGCCTGTCTTGAGGGCGAGGTCCATAACCTTACATATCTTCTTTGCATGCATTTCCCCTAATGTACCTGCCATAGATGTAAAATCCTGTGAAAATGCAAACACTACCCTTCCATTGACAGTTCCGTGCCCGGTTATAACACCCTCACTCGGCACAGTGGTTTCAGGCATGTTAAAATTTGTACTTCGATGTTTAACATACAAATCAAGTTCTCGGAAGCTTCCTTCATCAAAGAGCTGATCCAGTCTTTCCCTGGCAGTAAGCTTGCCCTTGTCGTGCTGTTTTTGAATCTGTTTTTCCCCACCCATGGCACGAAGTTTTTCTTCCCTCACCTTTAATTCATTGATTTTATCTTCAGTAGCGCCCATTAAAGCCTCCTTTTTGTACGTTTTTATCAGTCGGTCATTGAGTCAGTCAGAAAATTTATATCAGACTAAGAGCCTGTCCGAGAATGTCCTTTTTCCTCAACTCTTTGTCATGCTCAAAAAATTATCCTCGGAATATCAACTATATACCTGCGGTAATTTTTTTCGCATTCCTCGATTTGAGAAAAAATTACTATTCTCGG
>JAYEMW010000027.1:0-5750 GCA_034718555.1 Thermodesulfobacteriota bacterium | reverse complement strand
AAAGAGGTAAAGGCTATAGGATAAATGATTTGTCCGTGTCCGTCTGTGTGTGTCCGTGGCTAATAAATTATCCCAAAATGAGAATTGCTGTGGGACGTTATGGTCTCGGCGTTTGGTCTTGAGGTCCTCAGCAACTAACTTGCCCAGCATTGCCCAGGGTCAAACCTTAACTATTCTGTGCCATCTCCGGTGAAATAATATTTTTTTGTCTGTGTGAGTCTGCGTGTGTCTGTGGCTAATTTATTCTCTTCCCCATCTGCTCTTGACCGCCTATCTTTGTGGCGGGGTAAAATGATATCTGTATCTGCGCTCATCAGCGTATATCTGCGGCAAAATAATAATATGTATTCTCAGCACCCTCAACGTCTTAGCGGTGAAATAGATAAGACGTTAATCAGTTGAATATTTAGTGTCTTAACCGCAAATCACGCTTTTTTCTTGTTTGCTATTCTTCAGTGTTGAGTGTATAATATTAAAAAAAAGTGTGGCATGTTGTGGCATGCTGTGGTCGGGCCACGCTAACTATCTAAAACTATTAAAGAAAACTCTTTAAAATACCCTTATTTAGCCCTATATCGAACTTTTCAGGGGCAAAAAGAGTATTATTCACATTTAGCAAAGAGCACAACCTCTGAATCCCGCTTTCAGCGGGAAACCTTTTAACCCAATACACAATGCAAAGGGGGTTTAATAATGAACAATCCATTAAGATATAACATAGCTGACGAAAGATTGACATATAATGGTAATTACGAGCCGATAGAGATGAATGAGAGCAAGGTCTCCTCCTTTAACCTTAGGCATCAAGAGGTGCTGACTTTTTATGGCCTCGAGCTGGCAAAGGGAACTGTTTTTATGATTGATGAAAAGGTTAATGGCCGCTCTAATCTAGGGGTATTCAGGAGCAAACAGCTTCGCCAGGCGATTATACTGGCTGCCGCTTTGCCGGCTGTCGCAGTTGCTATTGACGGTTATGGGTCATTAAAAAAGGTCTCAAAGGAACTTCAAACAAACGCCCTCATTAATCAACTAAAAAGGCATAATGATCGTGTTGCGGCACAGGTAATGAGCGAGGTGCTTCAAATCACAACGGAGACTTTTGACGTAGGTGAGGAGGTCGTCATAGAGAGCGCCATAACAGAGGGCGTAAGGGTTAAGCCTGGCGTTGAAGCCGGAGGAAACCCCACAGTGCCGGTTGGGGCACTTTTCGGAAAAGAAGAGCATTGTAGCCGATACGGCCATGGTCTTAGCAAGGAAATTTTTAAACTGTCCATGGGATCGGATGTTATAGATGGCACTGGGAAATCAATAAAAGGCATTCACAGTTCTATTACGTCCCTCTTCGTTACAGAGTCAGGCTTCAAGAGACACCTGCCGGACATTTACGTGGAACGTTGGATGACAGGCGCATCCTTCCCGGAGTTTAATCCAATGGACACAACATTAAAGGAAGAGACCAAAATTATAGCGGAAGCATGCGGCATAAAAGATTTATCACAAATGACCGCCTTTTTTATTGACAGGCCACGACATAAACCTGCCATGGACCAGCTTAATAAAATAGGCGTGGCTACCCCATTTGACAAAGATGGGGACCTGTTTCCCGCTTTAATTATGGGGCTGGAAGACCTGAAGTTTCCTGACGAACGCTCCCTTCTAAGCATGGTTGGAGAGATAGGAGGAAGCGCGGAATGGACCGTCGGCTCCCTTCCCTTAGTTTGGCGTGGCGGCCAGAGTCTTGGTATGCTAACCAGCCAGAGCTCCCTTACTAAAAAAAATCTTTCAGACGAGGAGCTATGGAATAATCGATTCCACTACACTGAGGACGAGCTAATCCTCCTCCAGGACGCACGCTTTGAACAAAAACCATTTTTTACAGTTGATGACATTATGGAAAAACCTTTTGCAGGTGGAGTTAGTGCATTCTGTGCAATATCTGATAATTATTTTCTTCCGCAGTTACAAGGGGTAATGATAGATCGTGAAAACGGACTTATTGATACAGATACACTTATGATAAACTCCCTTGGCAATATAGAGCACTGGCATCTTTCGTTTAAGTGTACCTATGGGATAGATGCAACTGCAAAAAAAATGACATCACCGAAGTCTGCATTAATCAACAATGAAACGCTCAACATGGAGAGGGCAATCAAGGATATGTCTTCTGATGAAATGCAGCGCTTTAGGCTTAAGCTTTTTTTTATAAACGAGTATTATCCTGCTATAATCCATACTTCCGGAAAGATGGCTGTGCTTGATAAAACCATAGAGTCCTTGATTGCCAGAGATGCATTAAGCGAACAAGATCGAGAAATAGTCAAGGCCGTGGTAAAGGCCATGCCTGAATGGTTTATGAGTGCATCATGAAAAAACAGCGAAAGACCCCCTTTATAGTTCAGAGATCTTGGTCAAAACTATATCTCCGTCCCTGTTGTACACCAGTATCTTCAATGTTAGAGGTTTATCCGTTGTTTTTCCTATTTTATATTTGCCGTCAATTATAGTAAACCTGTGGATAAAAAATCTTCTCCCTTTTCTATAATTTTCCGGCACCCCGTCCTTTAACGGTGAGCTGGGGTAAATCCATCTTTCTGTTTTACCTGATTCCGTTAAGCTAACAATTACAAAAACATATCCGCCGATAGGCTGTTCATCAGTTTGAGTGTTCACAAGTTTAAACTTGACGCTGATTGTTGCTTTGTCTCTTTTTATTTTCAAGTCTTCTGCTTCAACAAGCCCGGGCACAACAACAACCGGCTCACCAGTCTCAACCTCAGGTATCGGCTCAGTGACCGTCTCTAAGCCCTTATTGTTCTGTGCTTCAATATATTTGTTTAGAAAGGCAATGTCTTCTTTATGCTTTTCAATGTCTTTATTGGCTATTTTAAGTTCAATATTGAGACCGGCTATTTTGCCTGTATGTATTTTATTTATTCTATAGATATCAAAGCATTCATTAGTAATAAATATAGTAGCTATAATATAAAAAACGAGAAACAATGCAGAGAACAACAAAATTCCAGGAGATATCTTAAATGAAACCACCCTTCCTGCGTTTTTAAAAACCATTACTGTTAGGCGCTTTTGGTTTTTAAAACTTCTTCTTATGGGTTTCTTGCTCTCCCTGCCTTTTTTTTTATCTTTCTCTCCCATTTCCTGTCTCTTCTATTCTATAATAGAAAGATATAATCCATGCTCCTAATTTCTTACTTTGCATATTCCGTTGCCCTGGTTTCCCTGATTACCGTGATCCTGATTTGCCCCGGATAGGTTAGGTCTGTTTCTATTTTTTTAGCAACTTCCCTGCAAATAAGCGCTGCCTCAAAATCGTCAACTTTATCACTGCCTACTATTATTCTGATTTCTCTGCCTGCCTGAATTGCATATGATTTGGTAACGCCCTTAAAGGAGGATGCGACCTTTTCCATGTCTTCCAGTCTCTTAACGTAAGATTCAAACATCTCTCTTCTTGCACCGGGCCGTGCCCCTGAAAGGGTGTCTGCAGCCTGAAGAATAACATCATAAACTGAATTGGCCGGTCTGTCCTCATGATGAGCCGCTATAGGATGGACAACAGACTCGGGCTCACCATATTTTTTCGCCAGATCAGCGCCGATAATAGCATGCGGCCCCTCGACTTCATGGTCTACTGCCTTACCTATGTCGTGCATAAGTCCGATTCTCTTTGCCATTTTTGTATCCAGCCTCAGTTCGGATGCCATGATACCACAGATAAAAGCTACCTCAATAGAGTGTTGCAGGACATTTTGTGCATAGCTGGATCTATATCTTAGCCTTCCGATTAGCTTTATAAGTTCCGGATGTATGCCATAAACCCCCACGTCAAAAGTTGCCTGTTCACCTGCCTCTTTTATGCTCGAATCAATCTCCTTGCTTGCCCTTTCCACGATCTCTTCAATCCTTGCAGGGTGAATTCTTCCATCCTCTATTAATTTTTCTAAGGCTACCTTTGCCACTTCTCTCCTTACCGGGTTAAAACCCGATAAAACTACTGCCTCCGGTGTATCATCAATTATAAAATCTATGCCGGTGGCGGACTCAAGCGCCCTAATGTTCCGCCCTTCTCTTCCTATGATTCTTCCCTTCATTCCATCATTCGGTAGATTAACTACTGATACGCATTCTTCTGCAACCCGGTCGCTTGCATATCTTTTTATAGACAAGCTTAATATTTCTTGGGCCTTTCTGTTAGAGATCTCCTTGGTCTCTGCCTCTATTTTCTTAATAAGCTTGGCTGCCTCGTGCCTTGCCTCCGATTCCATGGAAGAAACGAGCATATCCTTGGCTTCCGCAGCAGAAATCCCTCCGATACTCTCTAATTTTTGCCTCTCATCTTCTATAAGATCCTCAATCTCTCTTTTTTTTCCTTTTAGCTCATTTTCCCGGTTTGCTGATGAGGTTTCTTGTTTTGCAAGTTTTGACTCTCTATAACCAAGCTGCTCGATCTTCTTGCTCAGCGCCTCTTCTTTTTGAAACAATTTTCTTTCCTGACCCTGAAGATCCTTGGTTCTTGACCTTGTCTCTTCTTCAAAATTAATTTTAAGTTGATAAAGCCGGTCTTTTGCTTGAAGCTCCGCTTCTTTTTTAATTGTTTCAGCCTGTCTGCCGGCATCAAGGATAATTTTTTTCGAGTATTCTTCCGAAGAGCTGGCTTTGCTCTCTAACATTTTTCTCCGAATGACAATGCCGGCCGCCACACCCAGCAAAATTCCCACCCCAGCAACAATAACCAACTGAGTGATCAACATTTTAATCACCGCCTTTTATTCTTTAAGTATTTTTGTAGGAATACGGAGGGCATAACAGAGGTTTAGCGAAGCGTTGTATGTTTTTTGTTTGGCAAGGCTTAATAATTTTTCACGGAATGCTATAGTTTTAAAAATACGTATCTTTCAATGGCCGCTTTTTTGGTACTAATATATAATTACAGCGAAAGCCGGGCCTTGTTTTATTGTTATAAACAGTGTGAGTTTTCAACTTACTTCCATTTTATTGCCGTCGGTTTATAATTTCCCCCGCTGCAATGCCGTGTCAGCAGCGTTATTTGAACCTGATTTCTATCAGGTGGGTCTTCCATTACCCCATCAGGTCTATTGATAAACACGCCCAGGCGTATGCACGCACATGCTTTCAACAGTTCACACAAAGGCAAGCGGGACAACCCTTTCTCGTTAATGTTGGCTCAAAGCCGTCTACTAATCACGAACATAGCAGGGGAATTTTTTATTTTAATACCGTATTCAACCTTTGCATTAACCTCTGGGATTTGCTTTCGATTTCTGCTGATAAATCTTTTTTTTCTTCTAAGAGCTGAAAATAATCACCTGCTATATCAAGAGCAGTTAAAACTGCTATTTTATCGTCCGGCAATCCTTTTCCAGAATCACTTATCTCTTTAATTCGCCTGTCAACATACGTCGCCACTTTCATTATCTGGTCCCTGTTATCAGAGCCCTTTACAATATATTCCTTGTCCTTTATTTTAATGTTAACATTTTCACCCATGGGACAATTTCATTAAAATTTCAGGTTAAATTTATCCATTTTTTCTAATAATCTTGCAACTCTGTTTTGCGCTAACTCTCTTTTTTTACGAAAAGCTTTCATATCATTAACAATAGACTCCATTTTTTCTTCCTGGGTCTTTATCTTCCTTTCCAATTCTAATTTATCCTCTTTAAGGGAGATTACCAGGGAGATAATAGCATCTATCTTCTTCTCTAATA
>JAYEMW010000026.1:0-5762 GCA_034718555.1 Thermodesulfobacteriota bacterium | reverse complement strand
CTACCCTTTTTTATCTTCAGGGATTTTCAGAAAAATATCCTTATTCTGTGTAATCATGCTTGCTATTCCTTCTTCCATTCCAATATGTAATGCATAATCCGCAGGAAGCTGGGCTGCCATACCCGCCTCTGCCTGCACAAAATATTCGTGCCCAAGGCTTGTAATAAACCTAAATATATCCGCACCCATGGAAATTCCTTCTACCCTGTTTTCCACTATTGTGCTCCAGACAACCTCTGACGTACTTATGTCGATAAGTCTCAATTCTATTGCCACCTTAGCAACAGATGTCTTAAAGTGCGCACCAATTGCATCTATATTAATACCGCCTCCTCCGCTAATTAGGTCGACATGGTAATATATAATAGCTCCTGTCACGAGATATTCCGCACCGGATAGTCCACCCTTTGGTCCTCCCCGTTGAACTAATCCAATTTGCATCCCCTTTTTGTTATACTTATGGCTTAATTCATATTCCTTCTGTATTATTGTTATATTTTTTGACTCCCTCTCAATCACCTTGCGTGAACCGAGCGCCTTAAACAAAAGGTGACATAACACATCGCCTGCACCTTGCGTTACAGCCGTAGAATACCTTGACCGGTCTGCATCCTTTCTCTGCCCGGTTTTATCCAAAAAAGAACCTACAGTTACACGAAGATCCGATCTTATGTTTTGCCTCAGTCCACTTAGCCTTTCCCCAAGAATTCCAAAATCAATCTTTACCGGACTCCCTAATTTCGTTTTGAAGCTCGCGCATCCACCCCATATTAAAATAAATGCCAATATAAAGAGTATTTTTATTATCTTTTTTTTATAGTATTTCATTTGCAATCTTTATAACATTATTCATCGTATGGATTGTTATGAGATGTGTATTCCGTATGTTCAGTCACAACGTTAGTACCTGATGGTATACCAGAGCTATTATAACTTGTACTTTCTGTCGTTGTAATTGATTCCGTATTCGATGAATCTGTATACCTGTATCTTATCCATGCTCCATATTTAGTAGCTGCCGCAACGTCAAAAAGAAAACTCTGGCTGACCGGAGCGCCGCCTGCGGGTGTTCTCGGATGATAAGATTCGTGGTCACCTGCAAATAAATTAAAGGAAAAACCGCAGCATAAAAGGACTAATGAAACCAGGAAAAACCCCAATATGTTTTTTTTCATTTTACACCTCTCAATAAATTTTTTATAAACCTAATACCCAAAATTTTTTTAAAACCGTCGTAATATGTCCAAAATTAAAATTATCTGCAAGCAATTTTTGTAACCGTTCACGGTTCAGGGTTCAGGGTTAGGGGTTCAGGGTTAGGAGAAAAAGTGAAATTGGATCCCCGAAATGCTTGTAAAAAATACGGGTTTTGCAGTATCATCGGCAGGTAACCATGTTCCAGACTTATGGGAAAGTAGAAGCGGACGGTTTTCCCACACAAAACGCTTACAAAATAGCGTATGGTGATGAGAATACAACCTTTGAATCCCGCTTAAGCGGGAAACCTTTGAACCCGTAAACGTTTACCAATTTTTTTATTTAATTAGCATATCTACTATCTTCTGAAATCCTCAATACCTGGCATAATAAAAATTCATTAAATTTTGAAGCCTTTATATATTACAATATAATTGATGTTATTTTGTATTAGTATAAAAATAAGACGTCATACACATAAACCCCATGCATGACGTCAATTTAAAATCTCACTAATATATATCAGTAGTTATGGTGTAGACGGGCTATAATTAGGGCTATAAAGCTCGTTTGTCCCGGAAAAATAATGCTGACCGTGCATCCCTAAACGGTATTTTACAGATTCCGATTCAATTTCAGTTACAGTATCTGAATTCCAACCTGTAGGAGCAAAACTCCCGCCATTCTCGGTTGGCCCTGAATAATTGTAATAATGGCCGCTCGCTCCTACCTGTGAATATCCGACCACATTCAAATCGACCGACTGCGCAACAAATTCGAGTGAACTCCCCGCCATTGTTGTATGATATTCGCCATCACGCATAAAACTACCACTTCCTACGCCATACTGCTCAACGGAGACGAAATCATCACCATTTGCTTGAGTTCCCTCTGTTCCTATTAGGCTTTGTGTTCTTATATGATTTACGCCACCCCCGAATTTATAGGTGTCATTTGCAGCCTCCATGTAGCCGGTATTTTGAACCGCTGAAAACATTTGTATCGTTTCAAATGACCCGCCATTCCCATTCGTCTTAGATTCGTATACATTTCGTGAGGCGGCAGATGTGCCAATTGTTGAATCGCTATATTCTGTTTTACTATGAATAGTGGAATTTTCTGCGCCTGCCATGCACGTAATATATACGCCCATATTTTGTGATAGTGTTGTCTTTGCATTAAAAATGAATGTGAAACAAAAAATTAAAAAAACAAACAAACCTATCCTTAAAACATCTCTTTTCATGACTCCTCCTTTCTCCTTAAAGACAAAAGACCTTCAATAATCCCCTGCTATTGCTCCATAAATCCTTAATTACCTACCAAATGCCACAGCCAACACCGGAAGCAGACATCTTTGATGTCTGTCTAAATGATATAATGTTTCCCTGTGCCGTTACACCCTGGCTGTAGCTTGCTGAAGATGACTCTGTATAATTTCCATCATCCTCAACGAATGATATGCTTGCCCCACTTGTCGAAGTGCTCACCGCACCCGCTCCAGATGCGATTATGGAGAATTCCGTATTATATTCGTAGTTTTCCGTACTTGACCTTGTAGATAATTCTCCCTCCGTAATGTCAAATACTACGCCGGCACTCATGCCTATTCCCGCATTCTCACCACACGCAGCAGATTCTACAGACTCACTTCCTTGCAAACTACCATCTGTACCCTGCGCATCATAGCCCAGTGCAGTACGTGTTCTTATACGCCTATCATCTGCCCATAAAAGAGGTATAGAACTTATTGAGTTAGAAAATCTTGTTTTACCCTCTTTTGCGGATACACTAACAGCATAATTAAAGGCAAAGGGCTTTGCCTCCACGCTTTCTTGATAAGAATTTGTTGCATTTACCTCCCCATCAGCAATCACATATATTCCGCTCCTGAATACTTCTCCATTAAATCCGAATGGGGATATGGCCATATTCTCTTGCCCGTAAGCAACAGAAATAGTTAACAAAAAATATATCGCTCCAAATATTTTAACTAATTTCATACGTCGTTTCATATACTTAAATTATATTTTAATGCAAAAGTTATATTAAATAACCCATTATCGCGTCTCAATATCTCTATTTTTTTAATAAATGAAAGTTTTTGTATCTCCTTGTATCTCCTTAGTTACTTACTCAAGAATTGTAGCATCAACAGGTGTAATACTCGGGGCTGCAAATTGTGTCCTGTAGGTCATACCCTTATGGAACTGGAATATACCGTCAACCTTTACATACTCTTGAAATGTAGCTACGCTGTTGAGCGGAGTGGCATTAGTAGTACCGGCAGAACTTCCTTCCCACAGCCTTGCTATCATCTCTGATTCCATCGTACCTTTACCATCTGCTGTCACATCATAGTGCATAGCAACCTGCTCTGTAACATTCGCTTCGGTATTACTGGCAAAGGTAATATATCCTGGATCGCCATTAGTTAGTTGAGAAGGTACATGAAATCTGCTTCCCATTGCAATACCCTCATTTGTTGCAGGCCAATCAGGATTGCTTGTCGTAGCCCATGGGCAAAGCGCTAAAACACCTGCAAACAGTGATGTTGCGCCTTGAAGGGCTCCACCAGCAGAAACAACCTCAACAGATGTTATCTCTGTGAGGTCTGCCTGGGAGCCGGCACCGCCATCAGATTGATAGCCTATATCCAGTTCAACATCAAGATTATTATCGCTATTGAGCAAATGGGTACTTGCAACAAATGTCTTGTTTAATGTAGTAGGAACTACACCGTCACCATGTGCAAGACCGTTATATGAATCAAATTCCTCTGAATAGGTTATTCTTCCCACGCTCTCATTCGCCTGAAGTCCATTACCAAGGCCATTGTTAGCATCTTGGCAGGCATCATTATTCCAATTCCATTCAAAATCCGTTGTTTCTGATAAAGATCCATAAACTGTCACATCAGTTACAGTCTCAATATAAAAACCCTCAAACGGCGGGCAGACTGGTGGGCTTGCCATAACATTTCCTGTAAAGGCAAAGACTGCTGCAACTGTCAAGCCTAAAATAACTTTTATCAACTCTTTCTCCAATTTAAATTAAATCTATAAGCTTTTTGTATATGCCCGTATCCGCTTATTGACTTACTCCAGAACAGTCAGGTCAACAGGTGTGGCACTGGGGGCTTTAAATTCAGGCCTGTAATTCATGGACTTATGAAATTGAAAAATACCATCAGCCTTGAGATACTCTTCATATTTAGCTACGCTGTTAAGCGGAACAGCATTAGTAGTACCTTCCATACTTCCTTCCCACAGCCTTACTATCATTTCCGTCTCCATGATTCCTTTGCCATCTGCTGTCACATCATAGTGCATAGCAACCATTTCTGTTGCATTCGCTTCGGTATCACTGGCAAAGGTAATATATCCCGGATCGCCATTAGTTAGTTGAGAAGGTACATGAAACCTGCTTCCCATAGCAACGCCCATGTTTGTTGCAGGCCACAAAGTTGTTGAAGTTGTAGCCCATGGGCAAAGCGCTAAAACACCTTTAAACAGCGCTGTTCCTGAATCAAGGGTTCCACCAGCAGAAACAACCTCAACTGATGCTTTCTCTGTAAGGTCTGCCTGGGAGCCGGCACCGCCATCAGATTGATAGCCTATATCTTTTTCAACTGTAACGTTATTGTCGCTGTTGAGCACATGACTGTCTGCAACAAATATCTTGGTTAATGTTGTAGGCTCCGTAGGCTCCTCTGGAATTGGGTCTCCACGCGAATAATTTTTTGAATCGGCGGTACTACTACCATATCCATTATATGAATCAAACTCCTCTGAATAGGTTATTCTTGCCACGCTCTCATTGGCGCTAAGTTTATTCAGTGGATCCTGCCCATTAGCAATACCATTGGTAGCTTTTTGGCAGGCATCATTATCCCAAGTCCATTCAAAATCCTCTGATTCTGATAAATCCCCAAAAACAGTGACATCAGTTATTGTCTCAATATAAAAACCCTCAAACGGCGGGCAGACTGGTGGATCAGCCCAAAGATTTGACCCTATAAACAAAAGCATAGTAAGCGTACCTGCAAATATATATTTATTCATCTCACTACCCCTAAAAAATAAGCCCTGCAGACCGATAACCTTGGCATGCAGGGCCTGTTGTAGATTACATAAAGGCAATTATAAAATTACATTCCCGTGCCTTATATCTAATTATTTACTTACTCAAGAATTGTAGTATCAACAGGTACAATACTCGGGGCTGCAAATTGTGCCCTATAGGTCATACCCTTATGAAACTGGAATATACCGTCAGCCTTTACATACTCTTGATATGTAGCTACGCTGTTAAGTTTAGGAGTCATGTTATTACCAGCTGTAGCAGCCGAACTTCCTTCCCACAGCCTTGCTATCATCTCTGCCTCCATGACGCCCTTACCATCTGCTGTCACATCATAGTGCATAGCAACGTAATCCGTTACATTCACTTCGGTATCACTGGCAAAGGTAATATATCCTGGATCGCCATTAGCTAATTGAGAAGGTACATGAAATCTGCTTCCCATTGCAATACCTTCATTTGTTGCAGGCCAATCAGTTGTT